>NZ_JBQZGD010000006.1:0-200167 GCF_052691955.1 Myroides sp. TSA_177.3 | reverse complement strand
ATGAAAAAAGTTCCTGTTTCGGGTGCTCCATCAAAACCAGCCCATTGTTTACGGTACAAAGCTCCCATAGATACAGCATCCTTTGATCCTGCATAAGCCGGGTTCACAACACTCATGTTATACATATACTGCGTGTATTGTGGGTTCTGTTGGGCTTTCACTTCAAGGCAACTAAGCAAACTCAGTACTCCTAATGTTAAATATATTTTCTTCATATACGGTTTAATTTTTTTTGGAACAACTGTGTGTTTTCCACACACAGTTGTTATTTATATTAATAATTAAGTTGTACCCAACCTGATTTCATCTCACCGTTGGCAACAATGATATAAAAATAGGTTCCTGATGGTAATTTATTACCCGATTTATCTTGTCCTTTCCATTCACTATGATATAACCCTTGGGAATACACTTCCATTCCATTTCGGTTAAAGATCTGGATTTTTGAAACTCCGTGTTCACTCAAATCAAAGGAATCATTTATTCCATCGCCATTTGGTGAAATTCCCTTCGGAATTGCACATTCTTCAAAATCGACAGTAAAACTACTTTGATCCACACAAACAGCTCCTTTTTTACCTTCATATGTAGCTAAAATATAAATGGTTTTTGGTTCATAGATGATTGTTCCTGCTGGTAATTCTTCACCTTCTCCATTTGGCAACGTATAATATTTGTTATGCTCAGATAAGGCAGGTAATGGGTAAACCTCACATTTCAATACCATATCTGCTATTTGATCTGCAACAGGATGTGCCACAATCTCTAATACAAATTGTGATTGACCAAAACATCTATACGTTTCTTCTTCTATTTCAACTTCTTTAGGGTCATTAGCTTCAGTTTTTGTATTCTTAATAACATTCTTATAAACCGTTTTATCGCTCTCTTTATAAATAAAGATATCATGAGTACCTATCTTATCAAAGGTAGCACCTCCTTCATACTTGGTTCCCTCTCCATATGGTTTCGTATAATACGCTTCTCCTTCCGCTAATTCTGGGAAAAGATAAGACCCACAAACCGTTTTATCTTCTGAAGTTGTCACCTCGAAAGGTTTTGCCACCCCAATATTAAATGAACCGAACTCCACACATTCTGTGATTTTATTCGTCATTCTAACATAAATAGTTTTCTTTGAACCATTGTATTTAATCTTATGATTCATTGGGTTTATCTCAGCATCCCGCTCTTCCTCAGTTTCGTAGAACTTTATATCATATCGTTCTATATTAAGATCACCTAAAATACCTGGGTAAGCATCTGTCAAATCAAAAATATTGTCCTCTCCTGGTTTTCTTGCACAATCAATCAAGTCTTTCACCTTACCTACTACGAAGTCCTCTTTTAGAAATACAAAATCCTTGCTTAAAACAGTTTCTTCCCCACAAATTTCATACCTAGCCTTAGCAGTATATTTTACTGTTTTATCTACATCAATGCTAACTTTTCGTTCTGAAGAGAAGAACTCTCCATCTTTTTCCCATGAGAATTCTGCCGTTGATAAACCATCTGGAGTAAAACGCCAAGCCTCTCTTTGAGCTGCCCAACGACCTGTATTACGCCCTGGAGGCGCTATTCCTTGCGTACCATCAGCATTTTGGATTCCAATAATAGCATTTCCATTCCAACTATTACAATCCGCATTCCTATTTTTTACATAAACCTCAATGATATTGGTTCCTTCGTACATTACAATCTGAGAAGTCTGGGTACTTCCTTCTATATCGTTTCGATCATATCCACAGCTGAACATTCCTAATTGATATACATTAAAGACCAATGTTCTACAAGGGGCTTTACCAATAATCTGATAATTGATTGAACGGCTTAGAGGAGATCGACCAAACACAATATCAGGATCTGTATCTTGAAATACTCCCATAATAGCATTCACGTTAGGCCCATGTGACAGATTCGATCTTCCTGGATCACTCGGAATAGGGGACACTGCATTATATGCTGCTCCTCCAGTAGCTGCTCCTCCATTTGGTGTATAACGACCACCTGGCACAACGTCTTTAATACTGAAACTAATCGTTCCATTTGTATTAATTAATATTTTATCGTAGCTATTCCCATAAAAACAGAAATCAAAACCAAGATCAATAACATCCGACCATCTATCATCTACTGTAAGCTCAATTGCATCTCCTCCTTTGAATGGGAAAGGTGGACGATAATCAATTGACTCTACTTTGTATTTACTTGTCTGTAAAATATTATAATACGACGCACCTAATTCAAAGTTAAACGTTCCTTTCTCACAAATTACATAATCACCATCTTCATTTTTTTCCAAGCCTTCAATTTCTGAAAATTCAATCTCTGCCTCTACTTTCGCACACCCTGGAGGTGGAATAAAGGAGATAACACCTGGTTTAGACCATTGCCTTTTGTTCGTTACATCACATAATGGACGTACAAAAAATTTATAAAAACGGTCTTCTGTATTCGTTGGATCTGGATCTATATAAGTATACTTAGGTTCATTTACAATAATACCTTGTGTTCCAACACCTGGCACTGTTGTATCATCTAAACCAATTATAAATACCTCCCATTGTGTTTCAAGTCCATAAACATCCCAAGTTAACAATGAACTTTGAGGAGTTGCCCCTGCGATAGGTTCTGATTGAAGATTTCTAACCCCCGGACAAGAGCCCTTTACCATTTTTATGTTATCAATTGCAGCTGGAGGTTGAGTTCCACCACTACTATCTTGTATCCATTCAAAGACTAATCGCATTGTGGTTTCTTGAAATCTACTGATATCAATATCTACAGCAGTAAACGTAATAAAGTTTCCTTCCTGATTAAAAGAACCTCCTACTTGCATGCGATTTACTTCTGTAGTAATTGGCATTCCAAGTATAGGAACATAGGTTCTAGGAACTAACCAAACTTTAAAATAATCACGTTTAATATTTGTACCATCTCCCATACAACGCCAATCAAAACTAATATCTGTTTCGCCCGTTCCTCTTGGAATTCTAATATCACGATAAGCATGTGTAACCAACGACCCAGTAACATTATATGAATTAGTCACCCCCTCATCTTGAGTAATATACAATGATTTGGCCCCGCCATTGTTTACAGCCGAACCGACAATCCATCTATTTACACCTTTCTTAGGAGTATCTTTGCCCTCTTCCTTAGGAGCATTATTTTCCCATTCATCCTTGCCCTCAAAATTCTCACTATAAGGAAACGTAGCAGGTAATTGACCTGTATTAACTTTTAAAGGAATCCAAGTACTTTTACTATCATCTGAACAAATTGTTCTAATCCAAATATAATAGTCTTTCATTGGATCTAATTCCTCCAACTTATAAGGTCTTTGAGTAGTAATAATACTCTGCCCCTCTTCTATTTCATCACTAGGATATGCATACGTCTCACTATAATAAATCTCGAATTTATTTTGTCTTGGTATTCTATCCCAAGTAAGCATAACTGATGTTCCAAATGTTTCTACAACTCTAAAGTTTGCTGGAGCAACACACACTTTTGCTTCAACTGCTAAATTATCAATTGCCGCTGCTGGTTGGTTTCCTAGACTACTATCCTGACGCCATTCAAATACTAAGCGTACAACACCTCCTGCAAATGCAGTAGCATTAAAAACAGACACATTTGGTATAAATTTTTCTTGTCCATTATAATACGCTTTTCCTACTAAAATTCTATTTGTCAGAGGATCAGGTGCATCAATTTGAATTCCTTCTGTAGGAACGAAGTTTTGAGGTACCGCCCATACTCTAAAGTAATCAGATGAGATTATTTGTCCGAGACAGCGCCAATCAAATCGAACATTCATTTCTTTTGTTCCTTCTGGAACATTAAAATCCTTATATACGTGAGAAACCTGAGTTCCTGTTACATCATATGTATTTGTTCCCCCGTAATTTTCACTAATATACAACGCTTTCGTACCACCGTTATTCGCTGCTGATCCGATAAACCATTTATTTTTTGAATCATTTTTCTTAAATTCAAAATTAGTGGTCCCTTCAAAATCTTCACTATACGGTAAATTAGTAACTTTCATATCAGTAGCCAATATTTTTGGCCCTTCCCAAGCACTCCAATTGTTTTGTCCACATTTTGCGCGTACCCATACTAAATACTGTGTTCCAGGATTTAAATTAGTAAAACTATAGGTTGTACTACTTGTAGATATGGGATTTAATCTTCCTAAATTATCCGTAAGAGGTGAAGGTAATCTTTCTAGAAAAATGCTAGGCTGTTCTGTTAAAGCTACTTCATAAAGTTCCGCACCTGAAGCAGCCCAAGTAACTTTTCCTTTTGTTGAAGTAATATCAGATATTCGAATCGTACTACTTTCAACTTTTTTACAGAAGTAAGACTTAATTTTTAAATTATCAATCGCAGCAGGAGGATTCTCCCCGTCGCTAGAATCCTGTTTCCATTCAAAAACAATACGCATCGTTTGCCCTGCAAATGGAGCAACATGAACATAGGTTCTCTCATTCAAGAAAACGGCATTGTCATAATACTGACTTCTTCCAATTTGTTTTCTATTTGCGTTAGCTGTAATTTGTGATCGAACCGTTGGTGTATAAGTTGCCGGAACTAACCATACTCTTAAGTAATCTTTTAATCCAGGTTGCCCAATACAACGCCAATCAAAGCTAACTTCTAAATCTTCTGCACCTTCAGGGATAGCAACATTCATAAATGCATGTGAAACTTGAACACCAACATTATTGTATGTATTGTTTTGCCCTCCATCTTCACTTATATAAAGTGCTTTTGTTCCACCATTATTTACAGCATTACCAACATACCACTTATTATTTGTATCATTAACAAAAGTAAAATTCGTATTTCCTTCAAAATCTTCATTAAAAGCTGTGGAAAAAGAAATGCCTTCATCATATAAAGAATGTTGATTATTTGCACAATTAGCACGAATATATAACACATAATCTGTAAATCCATTTAATCCCGTTACATTTACAATAAAAGGATCCGTTGCTCTAGTGGTAATCGTTTCCGATTTTGCTAAGCCTGTTGCACCTGAACCTGGATTACCAGATGTTCGTACTTCATAAGTGAAAGATGTCGTTGTTGTTTGTGGTATAATAGAAAAACTAACGCTATTTGATTCTACTCTGGTAATTGAAGCATGAATACCATAACATGTTATTTCAGGACCAAACATCATTTTAATATTTGGTCTACTTGAAACAAAAGACAAATTACCTGATGCACTGGTATTATCTACTCTAAGTGTCAAGTGTTTATTTGTACTTTCGGATGCCTTGATTAGTAATCCTTCTGTTTCATCTATTCCAGCACCTCCTGTATTCGTTTCTACTAACACCAAGACATTTTTAGTTCTATCTTGGTAGTTAAAACTGCGATCCAAATTAATTGTACGATAGCCCGTAGAACCTTTAGGAGTAAAATTCCCATTGTATACTAAAGTAGCTCCCGTTGTCAACGTTGCCCAATCAGCAGCAGTTAAAGCGGCTGTATCTACTACTTTTAAATATATTTTCACAGGTCTACTATCACCCAGCTTTCCAATATCCCAAGCTAATTTATTAATAAAACCGGTTTGATTAATTTCAGCTGCAGTATATAATGCTGCTGAACGTTGATAACCGTAATAATTTGACAAAGGATACTCTTGAGCAATGCTACCTGTGCCAATCGTTATTTCTTGTCCGTAGCTGAAATAAACACTCAGCAAGAAAAAGAAAAGCACTGTAATTCTTTTCATGTGTATTCGTTTTAGGTTAGTTACTGTCAAATATATAATTTTTTTTATATTAATATTAACAAAACGTAAATTAATATAAATCATATTATCACCTTATTTTAAATAAAAAAAATAGAATATAGCAATTCATTATAAATATAAAATAATTTTCATCATATTCAAAAACGAAATATTCAAGCGAAAGTCTCTGTTTTATTAACATTTCTTAATTTTTCCAGTCGTTTTGTTTAACTACAAAATCCTTGTTGCCGTTGTATTTCTAAAAGCTTTCACGCATTCAAATCACAAACTCTTACCGGACAAAAACCATCAACCCATATTTTTTTACTAATTTTGTCTACATAGACAATAGTTATATGATTGAAAGAGACGAAATAAATTTTGAAAGATCTGTTATTGTAGGTATTATCAATAGAGATCAAGATGAAGCGAAGTTGAATGAGTACTTGGATGAGTTAGAGTTTTTAACTATTACAGCAGGTGGAGAAGTACACAAGCGTTTTAGTCAAAAATTAGATCAGCCCAATGCGAAGACTTTCTTGGGAACGGGGAAAATGGAGGAGATCAAATCGTATATTGTCGAACACGATATTCACACGGTAATATTTGATGATGAACTTTCACCTGGTCAACAAAAAAACATTACTAGAATACTCGACTGTAAGGTCTTAGACCGAACCAACTTAATTTTAGACATTTTCGCTCAACGCGCACAGACTTCCTATGCGAGAACACAAGTAGAACTCGCTCAATTTCAATATTTACTTCCTCGTTTATCAGGAATGTGGACCCACTTGGAAAGACAGCGTGGAGGTATTGGAATGCGTGGTCCTGGAGAGACAGAAATTGAGACAGATAGACGTATTGTTCGCGATAGAATTACCTTGTTGCGTGAAAAATTAAAAGTAATTGACAAGCAAATGGCTTCTCAACGTAGTAATCGTGGAGCTATGGTTCGCGTGGCACTTGTTGGGTACACCAACGTGGGTAAATCGACGTTAATGAATGCCATTGGAAAAAGTGAAGTTTTCGTTGAGAATAAACTATTTGCGACTTTAGATACCACCGTTCGAAAAATTGTTATTGGCAATTTGCCTTTCCTTCTTTCTGATACTGTTGGATTTATTCGCAAACTTCCAACGCAATTAGTTGAGTCGTTTAAAAGTACGTTAGATGAGGTTAGAGAAGCGGATTTACTCCTGCATGTAGTAGATATCTCTCACCATGATTTCGAAGATCACATTGCCTCAGTCAATGATATTCTAAAAGACATCAAAAGTGATGATAAACCAACCATCATGGTATTTAATAAAATTGATGCCTACCATCCAGAAGTGATTGCAGAAGATGATTTAATGACAGAACGCACCTCTCGTCACTATTCAATTGAGGAATGGAAGAAAACATGGATGAACAAAGTAGGTGTAGATAATGCCATTTTCATCTCAGCGACCAACAAGGAAAACTTTGAGGAATTTAGAAAAAAAGTATATGAGACCGTTCGTCAAATTCACATCACTCGATTCCCTTACAACAATTTCTTGTATCCTGATTTCGATCATTTAATTGAAAATGAAGAAGATAAAATTTAACTTTTATTTTAGAGTACAGCAAAGATAAAATGTAGTACTTTTATTCTTCCGTTTAATCAAACGCCAATTCGTTATGCTTATATCAATCTTAACTAATACTAATTTCTCTTCAAATTTGAATTGCATCTGCACTTCGAAGGGGAATTTCTATGGATTGAGAATAGGCTAATATTTATATTATTTATTCAACGTTTAAAGGCTCCTCATTCGAGGGGCCTTTTTTTATTTATAACATTTAACAGGTACCATTATGCGTAAAAAAGAAATTTTACAGACCGAGAAATCCATTGCCTTAATTAAACAAACCTTTGCTGCAAAACTAAGCGAAGCACTAAATTTGTATCCCATTTCATCTCCTATGCTTGTCAATGAGGGGACAGGAATAAATGATGACTTAAATGGTGTTGAAAAAGCAGTTTCTTTTCCTGTAAAATTTTTATCTACTAATGCTGTAATTGTACACTCTTTAGCCAAATGGAAAAGAATTCGCTTGCAAGAGCTTGAATTACCGCTTTATGAGGGGATTCTAACGGATATGCGTGCCATCCGTGCCGATGAAGATTACAGTCCTATTCACTCTATTTATGTAGATCAATGGGATTGGGAATTGAGAATAGCACCACACAACCGTTGTTTAAGCTATTTAAAAGCCATTGTACGCCATATTTACCAAGCGCTAAGGGAAACTGAAGCTACGGTCTGGCAAGAGCTTCAGATTGAGCCTATACTTCCCGAAGCGATTTCCTTTATCCAGGCAGAACAACTCTTGCAACTCTACCCGACATTAAGTCCAAAAGAAAGAGAACAAGCCATCGTCAAAGAACACAAAGCTGTTTTCATTGTGGGTGTAGGCCATCCATTATCCGATGGGGTTGCTCACGATAGTCGAGCTTCTGATTACGATGATTGGAGTACGGCTACAGAAGATGGATACCGAGGATTGAATGGTGATTTGCTCGTTTGGCATCCCGTTTTAGAGCAAGCTGTTGAATTGAGCTCGATGGGAATACGCGTGGATCAGGCCACTTTGCTACACCAATTAGCACTCACTCAAACCAGTAGTAGAATGAACTTGTTGTATCACCAATTGGTCATACAGGATCAAGTTCCTTTGAGCATTGGTGGTGGAATTGGTCAATCGCGACTTTGTATGTTTTTATTGCGCAAGAAACACATTGGCGAAGTCCAAGTTAGTTTATGGCCTACAGCAGTTCGAGCCCAAGCAGCGCAACAACAGATTTACTTATTGTAATAGCAAAAGGGTTGTCTATTGAAGACAACCCTTTTTTATTAGTCTTTCACAATTTTCACTTCTTCTCCTTGATTGGTTTTTAAAATATACATGCCTTTTTTCAAATCAGACAGGTCCATTTTAATTTCGTCTTGCTTCGCTTTTACTTCTACTTGTTTCACCACTCGTTGGCCTAAATCATAAACCGTAAATTGTGTAGCCGTCGTATTTCGTATGGAAATAGTACCACTTACTGGGTTTGGATACACTACGAAGTTTTGAGATGGATCAAGACGATTTACGTCGATTTTATCTAGACAATGATTAAATGGGTCATTAGGATCATAAGGTTTATATTGACCCTCTTCCCAACTATAAGTGTAGATGCAACACCAAGTACTCCACTCCGTACAAGGTGCTTTTACTCTCAATCGTATAAGCTTAGCACCAAGGGTTTCTGTCATTATAAATAAAGTTCTGCCTGTCATATAAGGTTCATTAACTTGAATACTATAAATCTGTCCAGTAACTAATCCTTTAATATACGTGTTTTTAGAACAGTACCCATCATAAACAAATTCAATAGTATAAGGACCTCCAACATCATCCCATTTTAAATAACCATTAGGACCTCCAATTCCAGTATATTCATCATGCTGAATATCTAAATTTAGTCGACCTGGATGAGTAAAACTAATATCTACGCCTGCATTTGTAGATTCAGCTTCTAACAGGTAGGTATACCCAATGGTATTAGTAAAGGTAGCCTCTACTTTTACCTCATATCCACCTATAGGGAGTGGAGTAGGAAATGTTATCGAATAACTGAATGTTCCTCCGCTAAAATGATTTAAACCGATGTTTGAAGGATTAATAAGAACGGGATTACCATTATTATCTAGTATCTTTACGTTTGAGCTCGTGTAGGTAGTACCACGTGGGGCATTGTAAGTTCCTGTAATCTCTACTTTTTCTGGGTTGCAAATATTATCATTTGGATTCAAGTCAATAAATCCAAATTGAGATTCTTTACAAGGATCTCCCATTCGGATGTTATCTAAATACACCACTCCTACATCGCCACCTAATCCACAATCTGCAATCACAAACTGAACTTTGATATCTTCTCTGTTCACATATTCTTCTGGAATTACAATCGTTTGGCAATAAAAATCTTCCGTATAAAAAAGTTGATTGTTCACTTTCGTCAAAATCAAATCATTTAATGAGGCTTTGGCACAAAAAGGAACGGAAGATATAATATTATTATTTACGTCTAATAAACGGACCGTAAAAAAGGGTTGTACATCATCCTGTGTAATATGAGGCGAATTTAAAACAGCCAAATAATCAAAACTGAGGTATTTAGATGTAGGTCTGAAAGTTTGGGTGTAAGAGGTGATGTCTTGTCCTCCGCCTTGATTGTTTAAACGAAGGGAAAACTTACCGCCATTTGGACCTACACAAGGATAAGCAATACCATAACTGTTTAAAATAGGCTCATTAATTGCAGTCATAATGGATGCTTTTGCAGCGGTATTATTCAAGAGGCTAGGTGGAGTAAAAATACTGCCAAAAGTAACACCGATATTACATTGAACGACATTAAACACACTGCTATTCTGATTTCGGTATACTGCAGCGTTCAACGAAATAGAAGCTGGGCCTTGCTCAAAATCATTAATCATCTGCGCGTAACTTCCACCAGAGCAGAGCAACAAAAATAAAAGTAATAAATTTTTCTTCATAATTGGTTATTTTCAGTTAAAAACAAACGTCAATTTATACAAAAAACAACAAAAACAAACACATTTATTTCAATACACTTGAAATTTTATTTTATTTATCATAAAATTAATAAAAACAAATATTCCTGGAAGCAAATGAAGATTTGTCCCCACTATTTGATACATGTGGTATAAAAGCTTACAATTCACCTTATATGTCCAATAATTTTTTTGAATAATAAAAAAGGGACTGTCTCGAAAAGACAGTCCCTTTTTTATTATTCTTGTACATTCTACAATTAAAACGTATAGTTTACTCCTAAACCAATCATTTCTCTTAACTGGAAACCTTGGTATGCTTTATCATCGTAAATTGCTTGGAAAGTCAAGTTTGTAGATAAATACTTGTTCACTTTCAAAACAACATTCAATTGATAATCTAATACAACATTTTCTGGTTTTTCTAAATAGTTAGAATACAGGTTTAAGATGTTCTCAATAGAAACATTTTCCATTGGGTTAAATTTGTAGTATCCATTAACTGCCATACCCAGTTGGTACTCCATTGTTTTACCTTGTTCCACCCCAAAAGCATCACCAAATTCAGTAAAATGCTTGTGAACCATGATAAAACGAGAAGTTGCTGGCGCAATATTTACTTTTAGGTTGTCATCGTGTTTCCACAATAAACCAGGTCCTATTTGTAAATAAGCTGGTGACATAAAGTGTGTATTCTTATTCCCGTCTTTATCCCAACCAGAATCCATCTGTGTTTTAAAGTTCATGAATAATGAATAATACCACTTGTTTGTCATTTGCTTACCAAGTAAAGAGGTAATTTCTAAACGGTCATCCGTTTTCTTTTCTTTTTCCCCTTTTAACTTCGTTAGACCATAACTAACTTGAAACTTGTTGTCCCAAGTCCAATCGTCTTTCTTGTAATTCAAATCGTAATTCAAGTTTACATTTCCAGCAAGGTTATTGTCCCCACCTGCTTGCCAATTTGAAAAACTAGACTGATTTGCAATAAGAGCAAAATTCCCTTTTGAAGTCCAATTTTTTTGCACTTCAGTACCTTCAGCTTCCTGAGCTTGTGCGGAATACAACATAAACACAGCAGCAATGCTAAGCAAAAATTTTTTCATAATACTGTTATTTTAACACGAAAATAACAATAAACTGCGGAAAAGACAAAAAAAAATTACTTTTTTGCTAAACGTTTGTAAACGGGTACAGCTGAACAAGCTTCACCAAACATGACTGATCGCGCTGTATTCATCATCAATTGTGTTGCTAGAACGTATGCTTCCTCTGGAATCTCTTTCTTTGAGCAACCCTTGATAATCACAGGCAGGTCCTGATATTGGCTGTAATCTATCGCAAATAACAACTCTTGGTAAATCGAATTTTCTAAATGGTGTTTATCTCCCAAGAAAACGCGTTTTGCAACTGGTTGTAAATAACTCGTTAAAAGCATATACGCCCAACCTGGTAATATGGCATCTGTTGAGCAATATAAACCAACGTAAGCATCTTGATAGATTGACCAATCAATCTCTTTTAGAGCCGCTCTGAAGTCTTTCTCTCGTAAAACAAAGCCTTCATATAACCACTGAGCAATATCCACTTCCATCCTTGGGTTAGTTGGATACATATCCTCCAAATCAAAGACTTTCAATGCACTATTGGCAACTTTATTTACAATTTCTCCTTCCATATTATAATAATCCCAACTCTAATTGTGCTTCTTCACTCATCAAGTCTTTAGACCAAGCTGGCTCAAAAGTCAACTCAATCTCAACATTGTTCACATTATCTATAGACTTAACCTTCTCCTCTACTTCCATTGGTAGCGTTTCTGCTACTGGACAGTTCGGTGATGTTAAAGTCATCAAGATTTTAACGTCATGGGTTTCATTGACAAATACGTCATAAATCAACCCTAATTCGTAAATATCTACTGGAATTTCTGGATCGTAAATTGTTTTTAATATTCTTACGATATTTTCTCCTAATTGTTGTACGTCTATTTCTTCCATACTAAAACTCTTTCTTTGAATTAAAATTATTGGGCTTGAAAAGCCAAAGCATACATGCGGATTTGCTTAATCATCGAAACTAATCCGTTGGCACGTGTTGGCGATAAATGTTCTTTCAAACCAATTTCGTCGATAAAAGACAAATCTGCTTCTACGATATCCACTGGTTTTTGATTGGAAAAAACACGAATTAAAATGGCGATAATTCCCTTGGTTAAAATAGCATCGCTATTCGCAGTAAACACAACATTTCCGTTTCTGTTTTCGGCGTGTAACCACACTTGAGATTGGCAACCTTTGATTAAATTTTCCTCTACTTGATACTTGGCATCAATTATAGGAAGTGATTTTCCCAATTCGATGATGTACTCATAGCGTTGCATCCAATCCTCAAACATGGAGAATTCGTCCATTATTTCTTCTTGTGCTTCTCTTATAGTCATATTCTACTAATTTCTATGTTGGATTAGGAAAGCATTTGTTGGGCTTTGCGCACTGCTTCCACTAAAATGTCAATTTCTTCTTTTGTATTGTAAAAACTAAATGATGCTCTAATCGTTCCTGGAATACCGAAGAAATCCATGATAGGCTGTGTACAGTGATGCCCAGTACGAACTGCAACTCCAAGCTTATCCACAATTACCCCCACATCATACGGATGTAATCCTTCAATATTAAATGAAATCACCGATGTTTTATTTTCGGCTGTTCCTACAATATGCAATCCTTCAATTTCTAACAAACGCTGTGTTCCATACGTTAAAAGTTCATGCTCATAGGCTTGTATGTTATCAAATCCCAATTGATTTAAATAATCCAATGCATATCCTAAAACAATTCCTCCAGCAATATTTGGAGTTCCAGCTTCAAATTTATGAGGCAAACACGCATAGGTTGTTTTTTCAAACGTCACGGTTTTAATCATCTCCCCTCCTCCTTGGTATGGAGGTAATTTATTCAACCAAGCTTCTTTTCCGTATAGTACTCCTGTTCCTGTTGGTCCACATATTTTATGGCCCGAGAACACGTAGAAATCACAATCTAAATCCTGTACATCCGGTTTAATATGCGGTGTTGCTTGTGCTCCATCAATTAAAACAGCAGCTCCCACAGCATGTGCTTTCGCAATCATCTCCTTGATGGGATTAATCGTTCCTAAAGCATTTGAGATATGAGAGACAGCAACCACTTTGGTATTTGGCGATAATAACGCATCATAGGCCTCCATAATCAACTCCCCTTTTTGGTTCATTGGGATTACTTTTAATGTCGCACCAGAGCGTTCACATGCAAATTGCCAAGGCACAATATTAGAATGGTGTTCTAAAGCCGAAATCAATATTTCATCTCCTGCTTTTAATAATGCACCAAAACCATTAGCAACTAAATTAATTCCGAAGGTTGTTCCTGGTGTAAAGATGATCTCATGATCTTCTTTTGCATGGATATGATGTTGTACTTTTTTTCTCGATTCTTCATACGCATCTGTAGCCAATTGACTTAACGTATGTACTCCACGGTGGATATTTGCATTAATAGTTTCGTAATACGTTTTGATCGCTTCTTCTACCACTTTCGGTTTTTGAGCTGTAGCAGCATTATCAAAATATACTAAAGGCTTCCCGTTTACCTGTTGTTTCAGGATCGGAAAATCATCTCTAACTGCTTTTATATCTAACATAACCTGTCTTTTTTAATCAAAAATATAGACAAAGATAGTGAATCCCATCGGTTTGCAGAAAACAATCTATTCGCAATACAATGACTTATTTTTTAAAAATTAGGCGTATTATTTGCCAAAACACCCTATACCCTTTACTTCTAAATCGAGATTAATAAAAACTCTACGGCGAAATACTTTAAATAGTAGAAATAAGGAATTTACATTTTAATACTATTTTCACATCTCCATCCTAAGGAATCCTTTTCAAGCAAAATGCAAAAAATAAAAAAAGGGGCTTACTCTTTTTTTATGAGAGACAGCCCCTTTGCTTTTTTATTTCGTCAAAGACTATTTTTTTGCGTCTTTTTTAATTTTTTCTTCTACGCGTTTTACACGTTTTTCACTATCTGGATGGCTAGAAGACATTTTAGATACAATCGATTTATCTGTTCCGTATTCTTTCTCCATATCAGCAAATTTTTGGAATCCATCTGCTAATGCTTGTGGATCTTTTTTATGTGCTACTAAGAATTTGTACGAATAATCATCGGAATCCGATTCTTGTTTTCTAGAGAAACTAGCACCCATAAATTGTTCTGCCATTCCTCCTAAATTAGAATTCATGATATCTGCAGCTGTTCCTTTTGTAGAACCTACATATTTAGTTGCTGCTTCTGCGAGTAAAATTTGCTCATACGCTTTTTTCGTATGCCCTAACTTCACATGTCCAATCTCATGACCGATAATCGCTAATAATTCATCATCTGTCATAATATCCATTAAAGAAGAAAACACGCGAACACTACCATCTGCACATGCAAACGCATTGATATCGGTTACGTAGTACACTTTGTAGTTTAAATCTAAACCATCGTAATTTTTATATGGTTTAAAGATACGATCCAAACGCTCCGCGTACTCACGCATGTCTTTTTGTTTCGAATTTAACTCACAAACCTGATTGTTTTCATCCATCCATTTCACTGCTTCTCTAGCAGATTGCTGAATTTCTTCATCAGACACTGTAAAAGCAGAAACCGCTGTTGTCAGTGCATCAATTTTTTTTCCACTCAATTTCCCTAATTGAGCTTGTGCTGATGCCATTCCTAAAAATGCCACAGCTAGAGTAAATAAAACCTTTTTCATCGTTATTTTTTTTATACCCCAAAGATACTGCAAAAAAAACATCTTTTTCGCTCTCATTATTATGATATTGACAAAACGCGAGGAAGCCCATCTTCTTCTTTTTTAGTTTCTAGGAAAGCGCAACTATTTCCTTCTATTTGCGTTTCCTTTTTTTTAACATAATTGCCTTGTATCCCTCACACTATCTATTATTTAAAATTAATCTTAATATATTTTGTTTGATTTGAAAAAGTCCTATTTTTGCCTCTATTCAGATTTAATTAAAATAAGAATCCTGTATGAAAAGAACTGCCCTTTTAGTCCTACTCGCATTATCAGTTGTTGCGTGTAAAAACAGCAAAGAAGAGAAAGCTGTTGAGACAACTACCACAGAAGTAGCTACTTCGAACGAACGTATTGTTTCCTTAAATGGAGCAATTACAGAAACTTTAGTTGATTTAGGTCAACGAAATAATATCGTAGGAGTTGATGTTACAAGTACCTATCCAGCGGATATGAATACTACAGCTACCCAATTAGAGCACGTAAATAAAATCAATATTGAAGCTTTAATGGCGTTAAAACCAACCCTTGTTTACGTTGCTAAGAAGGATTTAAATGAGAATTTGAAAAAGCAATTAGAAGATGCAAACATCAAATTAGTTATCATTGATCAAGATTTTTCAATTGAAGGAACAAAAACGTTAATTAAAGACATTGCAGCTTCTTTAAACGTGAAAGACTATGAGGGGTTATTGGCTAAGATTGACCAAGATCAAGCGCAGTTAAAAACCTTTGAAACTAAACCAAAAGTTCTTTTCATTTATGCAAGAGGTGCTGGTAACTTATTTGTTGCTGGGGATAAAACGCCGATGCAAAACATCATTGAATTAGCAGGAGGACAAAATGCAGTAACAGGATTTGACGATTTCAAACCCCTTACTCCAGAAGCTTTATTAAACAGCAACCCAGACTATATCTTGATGTTTGACACAGGATTACAAAGCATGGGTGGTGTTGATGGTGTTTTAAAAATTGAAAGTTTAAACCGCACAAACGCTGGAAAAAACAAAAAAATAATCGCAATGGATGGTTTGTTATTAACGGGATTCACTCCTAGAGTTGGAACTGCAGTTACACAATTAAATCAATTGTTATCAGAATAAGGGAAATAACATGCAAAAAAGACTCTCTTTTTATCTAGGCACCTTGAGTATTGTATTAGTGGGTATGGCAGCCGTGTCTATTTTTTTAGGAGTTTACAACTTTGAGGATAGTAGCCTAAACACCATAATTAATTTGCTTTTTCATCCCGAAAAAGTAAATTCAAGTGATCAATATGTCATTACACATGTGCGATTGCCTCGTATTATTATGGCCGTTTTAGCGGGTGGTGGTTTAGCGTTATCGGGTACTGCGTTACAAGGGATGTTCAAAAATCCCTTGGCATCGCCAGATTTAATAGGAATTACTTCTGGTTCGGTACTTTTTGCTTCCATAACCATCGTTTTAGGCGCCTTTATCAAACCGTTTATCCCTGAATTTCTCCACTATTCGCTTTTGAGTATCATGAGCTTTATTGGAGCTATTCTCACGATGAGTTTTGTCTATAAAATGTCCACAGTAAATGGCAAAACCAACATCAGCATCTTATTATTATCTGGGGTTGCTATTACAGCACTTTCAGGCTCTATAACAGGGTTGTTGACTTTTGTTTCCAATGATGAAGAATTGAGAAACTTAACCTTCTGGACTTTAGGTAGTTTAGCTGGTGCAACGTGGACGAAAATAGCGATTTTAGCAGTTGTTATTGGGGTTTCTTTATTTTATTTACTTAACTTAGGCAAAGCATTAAATGCCATGATGTTAGGTGAACAAGACGCCAATCATCTGGGTATAACAGTAGAGCGCATCAAGAAAAGAATTATTCTGTTTTCAGCCCTAATGGTAGGTACCATTGTTGCTTTTACAGGAACAATCGGTTTTGTTGGCTTAGTAGTACCCTACATCTTGCGGTTAATCTTCAAGTCGAACTATTACTTTATTCTTCCTCTTTCTTTCCTAGCAGGAGGTATTTTACTGCTACTGGCAGATGGAGTAAGTCGAACATTAGTTCCGCCAACTGAAGTTCCTATTGGAATCTTGACTGCAATTATGGGAGCTCCTGTTTTCATTGCTATTTTAATTAAATTCAAAAAATCAATGTAATTATGATTGAAGCACTTCAAGTTAGTTTTAAAGCAAAAGATACCTTTCTGATCAACAACATCGATTTTAGTTGTCAGAACGGGGAATTTATTGCTGTATTGGGACCTAATGGTGCAGGTAAATCAACCTTTTTAAGTTTACTTGCTGATGAGTTACATCAACCTGGTAATCGCATCTTATTGAAAGAATGTGAGTATCCGAAATGGTGCAAAAAGACATTGCCTAAACACAAAGCTAAATTCTCTCAATCATTTAACACTGATATTCCCCTACAAGTTGAAGATGTAGTGATGATGGGGCGATACCCCTATTTTGAACACACCCCTTCTGAAGAGGACAAAAAAGCAATCCAGCACAGCATGGAGTGTATTGATGTATGTCCGCTTCAACACAGGGAATACAATCACTTGTCAGGAGGAGAAAAGCAACGCGTACATTTAGCACGTGTCTTATCTCAACTCAACAATCCAATAGAAAATAAATTGTTGTTTTTGGATGAGCCGCTGAATAATTTAGATGTTTTACATCAACATAAAATTCTTGATCTGATCAAAGAATTTACGAGACAAGGAAATACAGCCATTGTTGTTATTCACGATTTAAATATTGCTGCGCAATATGCTGATCGCATCCTTTTACTCAACAAAGGAGAAAAGGTACTTTACGATACTCCTGAAAAGGTATTAACCCAAGAGACGATTTCTCAGGTTTATAAATTTCCGTGTATTGTAACAAAAAACCCAGTTAATAACGCTCCATTAATCATCTTTGGAGTATAAAAAACATTAAAAATGAATACTGAAATATTAGCTTTAAAAGAACGTTGGGCACAATTAAAAGAAGAAAACCCACGTTTGCGTATACGAAATGCCGCTGCAGAATTAAATGCTAGCGAAATGGAATTACTAGCGACTACTTTAGGAGAGACAGCTACTTTACTTCGTCCTGAAATAGTAGCTATTTTAAGCGAAATCGAATCGTTAGGTAAAGTTATGGCTTTAACACGCAATGACGAATGTGTACACGAGCGTAAAGGAATTTACAGTAATCCTGATTTTTCTAATCCTCATGCTGGTTTATTCGTAAACCCAGATATCGATTTACGTATCTTCTTATCGCATTGGAAATATGTATTCGCTGTAGTAGAAGAAACAGGAAATATTGTGCGTAAAAGCTTACAGTTCTTTGGTAAAGATGGAGAAGCTATCCACAAAATTTACTTAACTTCAATCAGCAATGCGGATGCTTTTGATGCTTTAGTTGCTAAATACAAAGCGGACGTTCAGGAGTTTAATGATAAAACAGAGCCTTACATCCAAAATTTAGATGAGCGTTTAGACGAAGAGGTAGATGTTGAAGCATTCAGACAAGAATGGGAAAGCTTAAAAGATACGCACAACTTCTTCAGCTTACTTAAGAAATACAACGTTACAAGAACTCAAGCGTTGCGTTTAGCGCCAAGTGAATTCTATGCAAAACAAATCTCTAAAGATGCGATTATCACATTATTAGAGCAAGCTTCTGCAGAAAAAACGCCAATTATGGTGTTTGTAGGAAATAGAGGAAACATCCAAATCCACACAGGAGAAGTAAATAAAACGATGTGGCACCAAAACTGGTACAATGTTTTAGATCCAGACTTTAACATGCACTTGGACATGGATAAAGTAGCTCAAACTTGGGTGGTACGCAAACCAACAGAAGATGGTATTGTTACTGCAGTTGAGGTATTCAATGAAATGGGTGAAATCATCGTTCAGTTCTTTGGAAAAAGAAAACCTGGAATTCCAGAATTGGAAACTTGGAGATCTATTGTTGCTCAATTAAACTAAACCAAAATACAAGTATACTCAAGTGCATTTATTCACCAAGAATAGATGCACTTTTTTTTGCCCTCTACCGTTATTTTTTCCTCTTCTACCGTTAAAAAAACTTGATTTCTATATCAAAAAATTTGAATATAAATCTACTCAAAACTTCCAAACACGGGTAGAATCACGCCAAAGCCAAGGCAGAATCAGGGGTATAAAAGTTATTAACAATATTTGATAACTTAATCTAAAATAAAGTTGACATCATAGCATCTAAATAGTAACTTAGCACTGTTCACTTTTGATTTAACCCTTAGTTGTAAGAGTATAAAACCAAGTGAGTTATGCAAAAACCAAGTAACATTTTTGACTGAAGCGTCCAGTGTTTACTGCCTTTGCAAAAACTACGTCTGTTATTAATTTAAAAATATATTGCTATGTCTATTTTTGATAAAAGAGTTAACTATAAACCATTCGAATACCCAGGTATCTACCAATTTACAGAAGCTATCAACAAATCATTTTGGGTGCATAGTGAAGTAGATTTCACAGCAGATACACAAGATTTCCATTCTCACTTGACAAAAGAGGAACAATTGGCAATCAAACATAGTTTATTAGCTATTGCTCAAATAGAAGTAGCAGTAAAAACGTTTTGGGGAAATTTATTTGGTCACTTTCCAAAACCAGAATTTAATGGTTTAGGTGCTACTTTCGCAGAATGTGAATTTAGACACTCAGAAGCTTATTCTCGTTTATTGGATGTATTGGGTTACAATGACGAATTTGAGGCGTTGTTAACGATTCCAGTAATCAAAGAACGTGTGGAATATTTATCTTCTGTTTTAGAAAATTCAAATAATAGCACGGATCGCAAGAAATATGTAGTATCGTTAATTTTATTTTCGTTACTAATTGAAAATGTATCGTTATTTAGTCAATTTGCCATTATCCTATCTTTCACAAGATTCAAAGGATTAATGAAAAACGTAAGTAACATTATTGCTTGGACTTCTGTTGACGAGCAAATTCACGCAAATGCAGGAATCTATATCATCAATATTATCCGTGAGGAATACCCAGATTTCTTTGATGAAGAATTAATTAACCATGTGAATGATGTTGTAAAAACATCAATTGATATTGAGGCTAAAATCCTAGATTGGATTTTTGAAACAGGTACGATTGAAACGGTTAATAAACATGACTTACTAAACTTCATGAAATTTAGAGTGGATGAAAGTATGTTGAAAATCGGATTGAAAAAAGTGTACAATATCACGCAAGAGCAATATAAACCGATGGCGTGGTTTGAAGAAGAAGTTTTCGCTAACAGTTTAGACGATTTCTTTGCAAAAAGACCAGTAGATTATACGAAACACGACAAGAGTATAACCGCTGAAGATTTATTCTAATTAACCCCTTATAATTGCACAAAATTACTATGAACAATTTCGCATTACCACTAGAAGTAAAAGAGAACGATAACCTACAAGAAAAACTGTGGTGGAAAAACTCAGAGAGTGAGCAGATCCTAAACAGAGGTTATTTGTTGAAAGGAGAAACGGTTGAAGGAGCTATTGACCGTATTACAACGGCAGCTGCAAAGCGCTTGTTTAAACCAGAATTGAAAGAGTCTTTTCAAGAGATGATTGAACGTGGATGGATGAGTTTAAGTTCACCGATTTGGGCAAATATGGGAACAGAACGCGGTTTACCGATTTCTTGTTTCAACGTAAATATTCCGGATAGTATTGAAGGGATTACGCACAAATTAGGGGAAGTTATTATGCAAACCAAAATTGGTGGAGGTACTTCAGGCTATTTCGGAGGCTTACGCGAAAGAGGGAGCGCAGTTACAGATAATGGTAAAAGTAGTGGTGCGGTAAGCTTTATGAAGCTTTTTGACACAGCTATGGATACGATTTCACAAGGGGGAGTAAGACGTGGTGCATTTGCGGCTTATTTGGATATTGATCACCCAGATTGTGATGAGTTCTTAAACATTAAAAACATCGGAAATCCAATTCAAAACTTATTCTATGGCGTAAGTATTCCTGACTATTGGATGAAAGAAATGATTGATGGAGATAAAGAAAAAAGACAATTATGGGCAAAAGTACTTGAAAGCAGACAGCAAAAAGGAATGCCTTACTTATTCTTCTCTGACAACGTAAATAGCAACAAACCACAAGTATACAAAGATTTAAATATGCGTATCAACGCAAGTAATCTTTGTTCAGAAATTATGTTACCTTCTTCTGATGATGAATCATTCATCTGTTGTTTATCTTCTATGAACTTAGAGTTATACGATGAGTGGAAAGATACAGAAGCTGTAAAATTAGCGATTTTCTTCTTGGATGCAGTATTACAAGAATTCATCGAAAAAACAGAAGGAAACTACTACTTAGCTTCAGCAAACCGCTTTGCAAAAAGACACAGAGCTTTAGGTTTAGGAGTTTTAGGATGGCATTCATACTTACAAAAGAACATGATTCCATTCGAAGGATTAGAAGCTAAAATGTTGACGAACAAAATTTTTGAAGATATCAGTGCAAAAGCAGATAAAGCTTCTCAAGAATTAGCTCGTATTTACGGAGAGCCTGAAATCTTAAAAGGATACGGAAGAAGAAATACAACAACAATGGCTATTGCGCCAACAACATCATCTTCTGCTATTTTAGGACAAACATCTCCTGGAATTGAACCTTTCAGTAGTAATTACTACAAAGCAGGTTTATCAAAAGGAAACTTCATGCGTAAAAATAAATACCTAACGACTTTATTAGAGTCTAAAGGGATGGACAATGAAGAGACTTGGAGAAACATCATGCTTTCTGGAGGAAGTGTTCAACAATTAGAAGGATTAACAGAAGAAGAGAAAGCTGTTTTCAAAACATTTAAAGAAATCAGTCAATTGGAAATTATTCAACAAGCTGCCATCAGACAAAAATATGTGGATCAAGCACAAAGTTTGAATTTAAACATTCCTTCTTCTCTGCCAATTAAAGATGTAAACCGCTTGATGATTGAAGCGTGGGAATTAGGAGTAAAAACGCTATACTACCAAAGAAGTCAAAGTGTTTCGAAAGAAATGGTAACAAACTTGGTGAACTGTAGCAGTTGTGAATCTTAATCAAAAAATAAATATAAAAGCCTCAAAAAGAATTTTTTTGAGGCTTTTTGCTTATTCGTCCTACTCACATTATTAGACTCACTTGCAAACCTCCTCAAAAACGATGTATCAGACTATTTTTAAGTCATTTCACTACTTAGCCGCACTTATGTCGAATAATAAAAAAATAAGCGCTTAAAACGCCTAAAAATAAAAAAGGGCACTTAACACCTTGGTTAAGTACCCTTTTTATTTATAACGAATAAAATATATTAAATATCAAATCCCATTGATACCCCTAATTTTGAGGCAATCACTTTAGCAACCTTTCCTTTAAGTTCTGGAATTTTTACTGATTCCATTACTTCATCTGTAAAGGCATACATCAACAACGCTTTTGCTTCTTTTTGAGGAATACCGCGCTGACGCATATAAAACATGGCATCTTCATCTAATTGACCAATTGTACATCCATGTGAACAACGTACGTCATCAGCAAAAATCTCCAACTGTGGTTTCGTATACACTTGTGCTTTATCGCTCAACAAGATGTTGTTACTTTGTTGGAAACCATCAGTTTTTTGTGCGATTTTATCTACGTAAATCTTACCGTTGAATACCCCTACTGAATTGTCATCATACAATCCTTTGTAGTTTTGGTGGCTTTCACAGTTTGGACTATCGTGAGAAACTAAAGTATAGTGATCCACGTGTTGTTTTCCTCCGATTAACGTAATTCCTTTCATTGTACTATCAATACGCTCTCCGTCTTGATAGAAATTCAGGTTATTACGCGTTAATTTTCCACCAAAAGAAAACGTGTGAACAGATACTCTACTCTCTTGTTTTTGTTTGATAAAAGTATTGTCAATTAACGTACCTGTATCTAAATCGTTTTGCAACTTATAGAAATCAACGATAGCGCGTTTGTGACTAAAAATTTCCGTTACAGAGTTTGTGAAGATGCTGCACTCATCTAAACTTTGATGACGTTCTAAGATTTGAACGTGTGCATTTTCACCAACGATAATCAAGTTACGTGGTTGAACCAATAAGGCTTGTTCTCCTGCTGTTGACAAGTATACAATCTCGATTGGTTTAGAAACCACTTTACTCTTTGGAATATTGACAAAAGCTCCTTCTACTGCATAAGCAGCATTCAAAGCACTTAAGCTATCTTCCTTGTCTGTTATTGTATTGTAATACGTATCAATTAACATCTTGTACTTTGGTTTATTCAAAGCAGAAGACATTAAACATACGTCTAATCCATCATGTGTAGTAGACGATAAGTGAGAGCTGAATACTCCATTGATAAATACCAATTTATACGTATCCGAATCACTTAAAAAGTATTGTTTTACATCTTTGTAATCAACCGCTACTTCTTTCTTAGGAACCACACAAAAATCTTGCTTTAAAATTGAATTTAAAGACGTGTATTTCCACGCTTCCTCTTTTTTTGTAGGGAATCCCTTATCTTCAAATGTCTTGAGTCCTTCTAAACGAATATTGTGTAGCGTATCGTGCTCTCCACTCAATTGTTGTTCAAAAGCAACAAAAGACGTTATTAATTTATCTTTAAGTTCCATATTCCTTATTTACCTATTAGATTAAAATGACTGTGTCCTGTTCTATTAAATCGCTTTGATTATAGCGATTCTTTGATCCAGTCGTATCCTTTTTCTTCTAATTCTAAGGCTAATTCTTTTCCTCCTGTTTTTACAATTTTACCATCGTGTAAAACGTGTACAAAATCAGGAACGATATAGTCTAATAAACGTTGGTAGTGCGTAATTAAGATTACAGCATTATCCTCGCTTTTTAATTTATTTACTCCATTAGCAACGATACGCAATGCATCGATATCTAATCCTGAATCCGTTTCATCTAAGATTGCAATTTTTGGCTCTAACATAGCCATTTGGAAAATCTCATTTCTCTTTTTCTCACCACCTGAGAAACCTTCATTTAATGAACGAGATAAGAATTTTCTATCGATTTCTAGTAATTCAGCTTTTTCTTTGATTTGTTTCAGCATTTCATTGGCAGGCATCTCTTCTTGTCCTTTTGCTTTTCTTGCCTCATTAATTGCTGTTTTAATGAAATTAGTCACGGAAACTCCAGGAATTTCCACCGGATATTGAAAAGATAAAAACACCCCTTTGTGTGCTCTTTCTTCAGGAGCTAATTCCCCTAACTCTTCACCATCCAATAACATTTCACCTTCCGTTACTTCAAAAGCCTCATTTCCAGCAATCACAGAAGATAATGTACTTTTACCAGCACCATTAGGTCCCATAATCGCGTGAACTTCACCCGCTTTTACTTCTAAATTAATTCCTTTTAATATTTCTTTATTTTCAACACTTGCGTGTAGGTTTTTTATCTGTAACATAAACTGTTTGTTATTTTAAATTTGTAATGATACGAATGCCTCCATTAAAGCGATGTGGATTACCCCACACTTCCTTCTAATGAAATCTCTAATAATTTTTGTGCTTCAACCGCAAATTCCATTGGTAGTTTATTCAACACCTCTTTAGAGAAACCATTAACAATCAAAGCAATAGCTTTCTCTGTTGAAATTCCACGTTGGTTGCAATAGAAAATTTGGTCTTCCCCAATTTTACTTGTTGTCGCCTCATGCTCAATTTGAGCCGTTGAGTTTCTCGCTTCAATGTAAGGGAAGGTATGAGCTCCACATTCGTTACCCATTAACAACGAATCACATTGAGAGAAGTTTCTAGCATTTTCAGCACGCGGGCCTACTTGTACTAAACCTCTATAACTATTTTGAGATTTACCAGCTGAAATACCTTTCGATATAATCGTCGATTTCGTATTCTTACCTAAGTGAATCATTTTTGTACCGGTATCCGCTTGTTGGAAATTATTTGTAACCGCTACAGAGTAAAACTCTCCAACTGAATTATCTCCTTTCAAGATACAAGAAGGATACTTCCAAGTTACTGCTGATCCTGTTTCTACTTGTGTCCAAGAAATCTTAGCGTTTGTTTCGCACAATCCTCGTTTAGTTACGAAGTTGAAAACTCCACCTTTTCCTTCTTTATCACCAGGATACCAGTTTTGTACTGTAGAATATTTAATTTCAGCATTATCCAAAGCAATTAACTCAACAACAGCAGCGTGCAATTGATTTTCATCACGAGATGGCGCTGTACATCCTTCTAAATAAGAAACATAACTTCCTTCATCTGCAATAACTAATGTACGCTCAAACTGACCTGTTCCTGCTTGATTAATACGGAAATACGTTGATAATTCCATCGGACAACGAACGCCTTTTGGAATATAACAGAATGACCCATCAGAGAAAACAGCTGAATTTAATGCCGCATAGAAGTTATCTGTTTGTGGCACTACTGTTCCTAAATATTGTTTTACTAATTCAGGATATTCTCTAATCGCTTCTGAAATAGAACAGAATATAATTCCTTTTTCTGCTAACGTTGATTTAAACGTTGTAGCGACTGAAACGGAATCCATTACAATATCCATAGCAACTCCAGACAAACGTTTTTGCTCATCAATAGAGATACCTAATTTATTGAAGGTCTCCAATAATTCTGGATCCACTTCATCTAAACTTGTGTATTTGTCTTTACTTTTTGGTGCTGAATAGTAAGATATGGCTTGAAAATCTGGTTTTTCATAGTGTACGTTGGCCCATTCCGGTTCCGTCATTTCTTTCCAGATACGGAAAGACTCTAATCTCCAGTTTGTCATCCATTCAGGTTCTTCTTTCTTTGCAGAAATCGCTCTGATGATGTCTTCATTCAATCCAATCGGGAATGTTTCAGATTCTATATCTGTATAGAATCCATACTCATACTCCTTACCTTCTAATTCTTTTTTTAAATCTTCTTCTGTATACTTGCTCATATATTGGTACTTAAAAGCAATTATTACCTGCTTCTACATTAGACTTTACTTTGTTAAAAGGGAAGAACTTAATCCTCCCTTTCTGTACTATAAAGAAAAACTTTCTCCACATCCGCAAGTTCTACTTGCGTTCGGGTTGTTAAAATAGAAACCTTTTCCGTTTAACCCTCCTGAATACTCAAGAGTTGTTCCTACTAAATACAAAAAGCTTTTTTTATCAACAGCAATTTTAACCCCATTATCTTCGAAAACTTTGTCGTCTTCAGTGGTTCCGTGGTCAAATTTCAATTGGTACGATAAGCCGGAACATCCTCCGCTTTCTACCCCTACGCGAACGTAATCTTTTGTAGAATCAAAACCTTCATCTTCCATCAAAAGAGCTACGCGTTTACTTGCTATATCTGAAACTTTTATCATACGTTGTTACTTAAAATAGATTAATTCTATACCGATTGACAAAGGTATTATAAAAAAATGGTTTCTAACACTAACTAACATATTTATAACGATTAGAAGTTTTAATACTAAAATCAATAAAATCTATTGTTGTAAACCATTTTTAATTACTTATTAAGCAGTAGATTAGCTAATTTACTACCAAATCAAAATCCGTTTAATAGTCCAAATAAATTCTTTTTCTATTTAAAAAGCTTTCGTTACAAATTTCGCATCTAATTTTGGATAAACAAGACACAAATAAAAGAAAGGATTGAACAAATCCAAGAAACGCATTTTCTCTCTATTTGTATTTCTTTTCTCTTGCACATGACTAGACCTATTTCAGATAAAAACGCCATTTATTTCACCTGCAAAAATACGCTTTTCACATTTTTTAGACCGAATAAAAAAAGACATCGATAGGATGTTCATCAAAAACAGCCCATATTTTCCATAAATGTAGTACTTTGCACTTATTAGCGTTAAAGTGAAAACGACATGAAATTATATCAAATTGAAAGTGGCAATTTTAAACTAGACGGTGGAGCTATGTTTGGCGTAGTACCCAAAGCCCTTTGGAATAAAACAAATCCTGCAGATTCAAATAATCAAATCGATTTAGGTGCCCGTTTATTACTCATTGAAGACGGCCAGCGATTAATTTTAATTGACACCGGAATGGGAACCAAACAATCAGATAAATTTTTTGGTTATTATTCGCTTTGGGGAGATCACACACTTGAAAAGTCATTGGCAAAACACGGTTTTCATCCTGATGATATTACGGATGTATTTTTAACCCATTTGCATTTTGATCACGTTGGCGGAGCAGTAAATTGGAATGCAACTCGCACAGGCTATGTCAATGCCTTTAAAAACGCGCGTTATTGGTCTAATGAAGAACATTGGAATTGGGCCACTCAACCCAATCCAAGAGAAAAAGCGTCTTTTTTACCTGAAAATATTCTGCCCATTAAAGAAAGTGGTGCCCTTCATTTTATTGAAAGAAACGATTCTGATTTAGTGTTAGAGACTGATTTAGGTTTTTCTATCTTTTTTGCAGATGGACATACCGATAAGCAAATGATTCCCATTTTAAATTACAAAGGACGTAAGTTAGCTTTTACGGCCGACTTATTACCAACAGCTGGTCATATTCCCTTGCCATATGTCATGGGTTATGATACGCGTCCGTTGTTAACGCTTAGTGAAAAAGAAAAATTTTTAAAAATGGCAGCAGATGAAAATTGGCTGTTATTCTTAGAACATGATGCACATAACGAGATAATTACAGTACAACATACCGAAAAAGGAGTACGATTAAATGAAATACTTCACGCTTCTGATATCTTAATTTAATGTTAAGCCGAACGTTTTCAATCAATTATATACTATTTTTATCGGTCTTAAACGAAATTAAAAAACAAAAACAATGCGTTTGATTAAACCAATTTATCTTTCTGCAGCCTTAGCATTTGCTTTAGCTAGCTGTGGAGGCTCAAAAGCGATCATTCAAAAACCAATTTCAGATGTAGATCAATTACCTACAAGAACGAGTGCATTACCAGAAGAACAATTGAAAAGATGGAGTCATTTAGACATCTTAAGAGATACTGTACCTGGAATGTCAGTTGATCGCGCATATGAAGAACTTTTAAAAGGAAAACCACTTCCTAAAAAAGTAGTTGTGGGAGTTATTGACTCTGGAATTGAAATTGATCACGATGATTTGAAAGATCAAGTTTGGACTAATCCAAAAGAAATCGCTGGAAATAATATTGACGATGACAAAAATGGATACATCGATGATATCCATGGATGGAACTTCTTAGGTAAATCAGTACACGAAAATGTAGAAATGGTACGTGTAGTGCGAAGAGGAGACGATGGATCAGAACAATACAAAAGAGCGGTAAAAGAGCTTGCAAAAGAAATCCAAGAGGCGAAAGAAATCCAAGTTAGAGCAGACATGTTAATGCGCGCTAACGAAAGATTAGCTACATTCTTAGGGAAGAAAGACTATACGATTGAAGATTTAAATGCAATTGGAGATGATGCTTCAGAAGAAATCACGCACTCTAAAAAAGTAATTTCAAACATTCTAAACAATGGTCGTGAGCTTTCTTGGTTAGAAACATACAAAAACTACGGAGATAGCAAATTAAAATACCACTTAAACGTAGATTACAATGGTCGTGAACTTGTTGGTGATGACCATAGCAATATCAATGATCGCGTATATGGAGACAATGATGTAATTGGTCCAGATCGCGATGAGGCAAAACACGGAACACACGTTTCTGGAATTATTGCTCAAACGAGAAACAATAATTTAGGAGGAGATGGTGTTGCTTCAGAAGTTGCTGAAATTATGGCTTTACGTGCAGTTCCAGATGGAGATGAGTACGATAAAGACATCGCATTAGCGATTCGCTATGCAGCAGATAATGGTGCAAAAGTAATCAATGGAAGTTTCGGAAAATACTTTGAAGAAAATAGCCAATGGGTACGTGATGCAATTCAATATGCAGAATCTAAAGATGTATTAATCGTTGTTGCAGCAGGAAATGATGCAATGGATTTAAACATCGAAGGTGGTGTAGAACGCTATCCAAATGACAACGTAAAAATGGGTCCAGAAGTAGCAAGCAACTTCTTAGTTGTTGGTGCTTTAAATCCAAAATTCGGTGAAAATATGGTGGCTACGTTCTCAAACTACGGACACTATGACGTAGACGTTTTTGCTCCTGGAGTAAAAATCTACGCTACAACACCACACAATACATATGAGTACTTACAAGGAACGTCAATGGCATCGCCAAATGTTGCTGGAGTTGCTGCTTTACTAAGAGCTTACTACCCACAATTTACAGCTGCTGAAGTGAAAAAAATTATCATGGATTCAGGTGTAGCTGTAAATATTAATGTAATTGTTGGAGAGAAAAGAGAAGTGAGAAACTTCAATTCAATTTCTACTTCAGGAAAATTTGTTAATGCATACAATGCCTTACTTTTAGCTGAAAAATTAGCTAAGGCAAAAAAATAATCTTTTCTATTTGTAAAGAAAAATGATCCTATACTCCACAACTTAGCTATTCTTTGTTGTGGAGTTTTAATTTAAATAGCGATATGAAAAAATTAGTTGTAGCTTTCTTATTTTGTTTGCCTTTTATTCATCAGGCTGACGCACAACAGAACCCTAATCCGGGGTATTGGCAACAACATGCTGATTATAGCATGGATGTTAAGATGGATGTCAAAAAATTCACGTATACAGGAACACAATCGGTAGCGTATACCAATAATTCGCCTGATACGTTACGCAAAATTTTTTACCACCTATACTTCAATGCGTTTCAACCGAATAGCGATATGGATGCTTTGTTAATGAGTATTCCAGATCCAGATCCCCGTATGGTGGATACAAAGGAAATCCGCGGTAGAAAAATATCAGAAAGCAGAATCAATAAACTCAAAGAGAATGAGATTGGTTTTGTGAAAGTAAAAAAACTAGCGCAAGATGGTTCCCCAATTGAAAGTAAAGTAGTTGGAACGGTATTAGAAGTGACGTTAAACACGCCTTTACCTCCTCACCAAACGACTGTATTAGATTTAACTTTCGATGGTCAAGTTCCACAAATGGTTCGTCGTGCTGGACGCAATAGCAAAGAAGGTGTTGCCTTATCTATGGCACAATGGTTCCCTAAATTAGCGGAATACGACTTCGAAGGCTGGCATACGGAACAGTATTTAGGAAGAGAATTTCACAGTGTTTGGAGCGATTATGATGTAAAAATTACCCTGGATAAAGACTATACAGTTGGAGGAACGGGAATCTTGCAAAATAACAATGAAATCGGACATGGATACCAAGATGCTGGAGTAACTGTACCAACGACTAAAGGCAAAACATTGACTTGGCATTTTAAAGCTGAGAATGTATTGGATTTTACTTGGGCAGCAGATCCTAATTACATCCACGATATTTACGATGGCCCAAATGGTGTAAAATTACATTTCTTATACAAGAATAATCCAGCAATTCTTGAGAATTGGAAGAATTTACAACCTGTTACGGCTCAGTTGATGGATTTTTTCAACAAGAATGTAGGAGAATATCCGTATTCACAATATTCCGTAATTCAAGGGGGTGACGGTGGTATGGAATACTCAATGTGTACGTTAATTACTGGAGAACGCAATTTTCCAAGTTTAGTGGGGGTAACAGCACACGAACTTGCACATAGCTGGTTTCAACATACCTTGGCTACGAATGAAACGAAACACGAATGGATGGATGAAGGATTTACTACCTTTATCTCAGATTTAGCGATGTTGCAAATCCTTCCAAAAAAGGATTTAGAAGATGATAATCCTTTTGCTTCAACGTACAAAAGCTATTACAACATGATAGCCCGTAATATTCAAGAGCCTTTAACGACGCATTCTGATCATTACTTAACGAATAGAGCATATTCGATATCAGCGTATAGTCGTGGTTCTATTTTCTTGACTCAATTGGCTTATATCATTGGTTGGGATAATATGATGAAAACCCTTCAAGAGTTTTACCGTGACTATAAGTTTACTCATCCAACACCAAATGACTTCAAGCGCACAGCAGAGCGTTTAACAGGGGCAAATTTGGATTGGTATATGACAGATTGGACGATGACAACAAATACTGTTGATTATGCAGTGTTGTTTGTAGAGGAAATTCAGAAAAATCAATCCTTAGTTACTTTAAAACGCATTGGACGTGCAGGTATGCCTTTGGATATCTTAGTAACCTACCAAGATGGTTCAATGGAAACATTCTATGTGCCATATACTTCAATGCATTGGAATAAACCCAATCAGTATGTAGAATATGAGCGCACTATTTTAGAAGGTTGGGGTTGGGCACAACCAGAATATAAATTCATCATCAATAAACCAAAAAGCACGATTAAAACTATTTTAATCGATCCTAGTCAGTTTATGGCTGATGTCAACCAAGAAAACAACGTGTACCACAACAATTAAAGCGTTGTTTGATACCAAACAAAAGAAGGTCCTAGAAATATTCTAGGACTTTTTTTATACATATCGTTTTCCTTTTCTACCTTTGCACAACCTATGACAAAACAAAACGAAACTTATCCAAGGGAAGAAAAACTAAAAGCAAAAAGGCTTATAGATGAATTATTTATAACAGGTAAATCTGTTAGTAAATATCCCCTTCGCTTGGTGTATATTGAAGTGGATGAAGAGGGAGTTCCGCAATTTCAAACGGGCGTATCTGTATCCAAACGCTATTTTAAAAAGGCAGTTGACCGCAATTATTACAAGCGTTTACTTCGAGAAACCTACCGCAAAAACAAACACCTTCTCGTTGATCAGATGGATAAGAAGTTTGCGATGATGCTCTTTTATCAAACCAAGGATCGTTTAAATTACCAAGAAGTAGAGCACAAGATGAAAGGGTTATTTGAAAAGTTTATCAAACAACAACAAACAACCCCTACAGAAAGTGATAATCAAGCGATTTAATCGACTTTCTATTTACAAACAGCTCAATGTGATTTGTGATTATTTAAAAGGCTTAAATCGCCCTATTTAATTTATATAATATAAAAAAAGCCGAGAAATATCTCGGCTTTTTTTATTGAACTATTTTTAATGTTCCCATAATAGCTTCCAATTCCAGCATCACATTGCGCTTACTCATGGAGGGATTATACGTAAATCCTTCTATTATAAGATAATACCCTTCTTTTTTGACGATATAGGTGAGATAAGGACCACTCATAAAGCTATTCTCCATATCCCACGTCCCTTTTATTTCTGTAACTTCCAAACCTTTAGGTTGAATGATTTTATGAAAGGGCTCAAAGTCCACACTCATATTCATAAAGGTTTCTGGTTCTGAAGAGTGAATGTACTTTCCTACAATCGAATCTCTCAAATAATCCATATCTAGTACAAACTCTCTTTGATTTGTATAAGGCTTAACCACTTCAAAGGGTAAACTATATACCAAAATGTTGCTATTTCCTGAGGCTATTTCCTTTTTATACCAGACAAAATTATCATCGACTAAAACTCGTTTATACGAAGCAGGTAAGTCGATATCGATATGATATCTATCGTGTAACAGCACCGTTTCATATAATGATCCTTCTTTGATACGCTGTTGAATATCGACAATTTCTTGTTGGTGAAATCGGTCGATAATTGAATCTTTATATTTCAAAAAGGTAGCAATAATACTCTTGTTATCCGTTCCTTCAATTAAAAAGTAACTCTGAGGTTGTGCATATTGATCCACAATCAATTCAAAATTAGTTTTCTTTTCACGTATAGAAACGTACACAATATTCTTTCTATTTTTTGCTGTATTGCCGAAAATACCTGGAGACTGCTGATCTAAATCAAATCGAGGTTCTGCGGGAATAATGCCATCGATTCCTGCCGCTAGATAATTGCGAATCGTATCTCCTACATCACTCAACCACAAATCGTCGTCCATAACTAACAAAACTTGATTTATTTGTCCTTGTGAAGGAGTTCGCACGTCCTCTTTTTGCATGGGATTTTTACAGCCCATGCAAAACACAAAACAACTAATATAAAATAAGATCTGTTTCAATAAATGACTTAATTAATTCTCAACTTCATACCAGGTTGCAACATCGAATTATCGCTCATATTATTCAGCGCTTTTAATTTCGAAATAGTTACACCAGGTAAATTTTTACTGATTGAATAAAGTGAATCACCTTTTTTAACCACATAATAGCCACTAGTAGATGCTTGTGCAACCGTAGATTTACCTACCACCAACTTTTTACCCGGATAAATAACATTCGTTTTCATGTTATTTAAACGCTTTAATTCAACGATAGATAATCCGTATTTTTTAGCGATAACGCCCACACTTTCACCTTTTCTAATGGTGTGATATTTATTGCGAACTCCAGAAGTTTGCGCAATGGCAATATCATAATTTGGTTTTTCTTTGCGATCCTCCTCAAAATCTACATAAGCGTAAATTTTTTCTTCATTTGAAACTAACATTCCAGCTTTATCTAAAGGCAAACGCAAAAAATGCAATTCACTAGAAGAATAAGGAACCACTTTCAGTTTATATGTCGGATTCAAGAACTCTAATTCTTCCTGACTAACATCTAATAACTTTGAAATTTGATCAAAACTCATCATGCGTTTTACTGCTACTGTATCCGTTTGAACTAATTTCATTGGGATATTAGCATTAGCTTTTATTCCATGTTCTTTGGCATATTCAAAAATATACATGGTTGCATAAAAAGCAGGCAGATAATTTTGTGTTTCACGTGGTAAATTTGGTCGAATATTCCAGTAATTCGTCAAACCATTTGAACGGCGAATTGCTTTAGATACGTTACCTGGTCCGGCATTATAAGAAGCCAATACCAAATCCCAATCGCCAAAAATCTTGTATAAATCGCCTAAGAATTTAGCTGCTGCTTCTGAAGATTTTAAAGGATCGATGCGATCATCTTTAAACGAAGAAACTTCTAAATTATACTGTTTACCAGTAGCATACATAAATTGCCATAAACCCGTAGCTCCCATATGAGAAACTGCTTTTGGATTTAAAGCAGATTCTACAATAGCTAAATACTTAACTTCCAATGGAATATTATTCTTAGCTAATTGTTCCTCAAACATGGGGAAATAGTACTCTGAAAGTCCTAATAGACGCTCAAATGACTTCTTTCTTTTCTTTAAAAACGATTTAATTAGGCGTTCTAAAGATTCATTATACTCCACATTAAAGGGTGTTTTTTCATTCATCAACGCCAATCTTTCTTTTAAGACTGCCGTTGTTAATCCATCCCATTCACCGTCTTCATCATTAAAGAATTCATCGCTTGTCAAGTCTTCGCTCATCTCATCAAACAAATCTTGATTGATCAATTCATCTAGCCAAAGCTTCTCGATGCGTTCGCTAGTAGAATGATTAACAAAACTTGCTTTAATCGAATCCAAATACACTTGTGGATCTAATTCTTTACTTCTTAATTCAATTCCTTCTGTTTGTTCTTGTGCACTTAACGTAAAAGATAATAGGCTAAAGAGGGATAACGCTACTCCTTTGTAATTCATAATTTTATATTTTGAAAATAGGGTATAGCCACATCCCGTAGCTATACCCTAAGATATTATTCTTGTATTGCTTTGATACCAGGCAATATTTGTCCTTCTAACATTTCTAACATAGCTCCTCCTCCAGTCGATACATAACTCATTTTTGGAGCTAAACCAAATTGCTTAACCGCTGCAACAGAATCTCCACCTCCTACTAAAGAGAATGTTCCATTTTTAGTAGCTTCAGCAATGAAGTTTCCTAGTTCAATGGTTCCATTGGCAAATTTATCCATCTCAAATACCCCTAACGGTCCATTCCAAAGAATGATTTTTGAATCTAAAATCACTTTTTTCAAGCTAGCTAATGTCTCAGGACCTACATCTAGTCCTTGCCATCCAGCTGGAATTGCATTAACATCCACGATTTGCGTATTTGCATCTGCAGCAAATGCATCCGCAGCTACTACGTCAATTGGCAAGTGAATTTGAACATTTTTCGCTTTCGCTTGTTCCATAATGCGCATTGCCAATTCTAATTTATCATCTTCACAAAGTGAATTTCCAATACTTCCACCTAAGGCTTTAACGAAAGTAAAGGCCATTCCTCCTCCAATAATCATATGATCTACTTTATCTAAGATATTTTCGATAATGGTAATTTTAGAAGAAACTTTTGAACCACCTAAAATAGCAGTAACTGGTTTTTCAGAACTATTCAAAACCTTGTCAATACTTTCAATTTCTTTAGCTAATAAATAGCCAAAACACTTATCGTTCGGGAAAAATTTAGCTACAATCGTTGTAGAAGCATGTGCACGGTGTGCAGTACCAAAAGCATCATTAATATAGAAATCAGCAATTGAAGCTAATGCAGCTGCAAATTGCTCATCTCCTTTTTCTTCTTCCGCGTAAAAACGCAAGTTTTCTAATAAAATAATGTCTCCAGGTTGACTATGCTCTACCGCAGTTTTTACTGTTTCACCAATACAATCAGCAACAAATGTAACTTTAGCACCTAGTACCTCTTCTGTTTTTGCAACAATATGGCGCAGGGAAAAGGCATCATTTTTTTCTCCTTTTGGACGACCTAAATGAGAAACTAATATAGCCACTCCTCCATCGTTTACTACCTTTTCAATTGTCGGTTTTGCAGCTTCGATACGATTGGTATCTGTTACTTCAAAGGCCTCATTTAAAGGTACATTAAAATCAACGCGAATTAATACTTTTTTATTTTTAAAATTCACATTATCAATTGTTTTCATAATTGTATTTTTCTAAAATATGTTCTGATTAACGCAAATATAAATCTTTTTAAAATCCAATGGACGTTTATTTTTGATTATTCTATACCCTTTCCTTTTTTTATGCATCAATTATGGAATATTTTCTACCGAAAGAAACTACTTTGTTCGAATCACCTCCCACTCTTCTTTGAATCAACCTCAAAAAATGGGCTTTTTCTCTAACTTCATCCCCACTTAATTCAAACCTAATCCAAATCAAGTTAGCATAGTACCCAGTAAATACTCGTAAAGTTTTCTTTTTTTTGACTTACTCATACCCAAAGAAATCGTTTATATTTGCATTATGTTATTTTCAGAAATCGTTGGTCAAAACCACATCAAGAATCACTTACTTCAAAGTGCTAGCACAGGTCGAATTCCTCATGCTCAATTGTTTATTGGACAAGAAGGAACAGGAACATTAGCTATGGCAATTGCCTATGCACAGTATTTACTTTGTAAAAATACGGGAGGTGAAAACACCGGTGGAAACGAAAGTTGTAACATCAAATTCAATGCCTTAATGCACCCTGATTTACACTTTGTTTATCCTGTAGCTACTACAAGTGAGGTAACCAAACATCCAACAAGTGATAAATTTGCAGAACAGTGGAGAACGTTTCTAAAAGCAAACCCTTATGGCAGTCTTTTTGATTGGTATAACCACATTGATATTCAAAATAAACAAGGGCAAATTGGTGTAGATGAAGCGGGTGAAATTCTGAAAAAACTAGCTTTAAAATCCTATGAAGGAGGATATAAAATTATGATTATTTGGATGGCTGATAAACTCAATACAGAGGCTTCCAATAAGATTTTAAAGATTCTGGAAGAACCGCCTGCCAAAACTATTTTTATTTTGATTGCCGAAAATGAGCAGTCCATTCTTCAAACGATTTTATCGCGTTGTCAATTATTGCGTTTTAACGCCCTAAACAGCGTTGAAATAGAACAAGCACTTGTAGCTAATCAGCATTGTGATGCACAACAAGCTGCATTACTTTCACGTCAAGCACAAGGTAACTACAACAAAGCTTTACAGTTGGTTTCCAATGCTGCTGACTCTGCTGATTTTGAACAAAAATTCGTTACTTGGGTACGTGCTGCTTTTCGAGCAAAAGGCAACGCCGCGGTAATTAAGGACTTAATTGAGTGGAGCGAAGATTTAGCAACCTTAGGAAGAGAGCAACAAAAGCAGTTTTTAGAATTTTGCATTGAACTATTTAGGCAAGCGCTTTTATACAATTATCAGTCACCTAATCTAGTATATTATCAAACGTCAGTAGATAAATTTAAGTTAGAAAATTTTGCTCCTTTTGTCAATGGAGCCAATATTGATGAGATTTTTGAAGAGCTATCTCAAGCGATGTACCACATTGAGCGCAACGGAAACAGCAAAATGATTTTCACTGACTTATCTATCAAATTAACGCGTTTAATCCACAAAAAATAGCGAAACTACTCTGTTTCGCTATCTGGTATTGTACGTTGGTATAATTTTAATTCTTCCCAAGTAAATTCGTTATTTGAAGCATTTTTTATTTCCGCAAGAGGTTTGCCTTCATGTGCGGTAAATACTTGCTGTAATCGCTCTATTTTGTCTTGATCTAGCACTTCATTCAATTGAATCTTACCATCCGAAATCAATTTAGCTAAATGCGAAAAAATAGTTGTTGGTGTTAACTTGCGCTCTTGTGCAATAGCATCAACACGTAATCCATCCATCCACAACTCATACGTAATAGCAAAAGTACTTTTCTTTTTTTCTTTCTTTTCCTTGTCTTTGGTCTTTAAGTCTTCAATTAAATCATAATCATCCTGTAGATCCAAACGACTTGTACGTAAAAGAGAAGCAATATGGGTAAGGTGATTAATTCGATACTCCCCTACCTCTAAACTTCTTAAATTCTCTTTGGTTAGACGCTCCTTTTTGATTACCAAATCAACAATTTGTTTGGCTTTTTTTACATCTAAAACAGCTTTAATTGTTTGATCTTCTAAAGCTTCTAATTCCGTAAAAAACGTTTTCATTTGTCTTTTACCTCTCACTTGAGCCATGGTAAATAACAATTCAAACACCACGTGGTCTAAAGTTGGGAAAAAATAGGCATAAGCTTTATCTACTCGTTCTTTTACAAAATTAATATCCACTGTGGGTTCCAGAAAAAGGCGCTTTAATTGGATGATAAATTTATCCGCTAGCACAACTAATTCTTCAAGGGTTTGAACAATTTTCAACGTCCAACTCTTAAATTCGCTCTTCTTGCTTCGCTCGGCTTCGTCATTATACGAATACAAGTGATTGCGCCAATTTTGACTCAATCCCTTCCAAGAAAAAGCTTCTTGCAGTCGCTCTTCTAAGAAAAGCAAAGTCTGCTTGTGTATTTCTTCTTCTAATGTTTCTTTATCGGCCTTGTTTTTGGCGTATTGCATGACATCGTAGTCGTTCTTTAGTCCATTCATCTGAATAGGTGTCAAAAGAACCAATCCTTGCAGCGATTTCAATCGAGATAAGGCAACATAAGCCTGCCCTGGCAAAAACACCTTAGAAACGTCTAAAATCGCTTTTTCGAAGGTTAATCCCTGACTTTTGTGCACGGTAATCGCCCAGGCCAATTTTAAAGGGTAATGGGTGAAGGTTCCCAAAAGTTCTTCTTCGATTTCTTTTGTATTCGGATTGACTTTGTAGCGAATGTTTTGCCATTCATAACGCTCTACTTCTATCACTTGATTCTCCTCCGGAAACTTGACGTAAATTTCACTTGGACTCAATTTTTGAACAATCCCCATCTTGCCATTGTAATACTTCTTCTCAAAGGACAAATCATTTTTTATAAAAATAACTTGTGCTCCTACTTTCAATTGCAACTGATTTTCAATGGGATAAATATTCGTTGGAAATTCACCTACAACTTCGGCTTGAAAAGTATAGGGTTTTGCTTCTAATGCCTCTAGCGAATCTGAATTAATCGTATCTGCTTTAGCATTATGGGTTGTTAATGTAATATATCCTGCTGTTTTTTGCTGATCAAAAGTTGGATTAACATATTGATTAAGCACTTGTAAATTAGCTGGTGTGATGGTATTATTTCTCAGGTTATTCAAAATTTGAATAAACGCATCATCGGATTGACGATATACTTTATCCAATTCGATATACAACGGTGGATTACCTTGAATAACATTGGAATGAAAAAAGTAAGATCCTTCGTAATAACGACGTAAAACTTCCCATTCTTCGTTTTTTACCACTGGAGGTAATTGTAGTAAATCTCCAATAAACAACAGCTGAACACCTCCAAAAGGCTTATTGTTTCGTCGAATAGTCTGCAGCATAAAATCCATCGCATCTAACACATCTGCACGTAACATACTCACTTCATCGACAATAAGCAATTCTAAATTGAGAAAAAGAGATCGACGCATATTGCTCATTCGAAAATGCTTCTTAATTGAAACGCGATTTTCAAACTTGACATATTCACTAAAAATTGGCGGATTAACAGCATCTGGAATAAATGCAGCCAACGGAAAATGGAAAAAAGAATGGATGGTAACACCACCTGCATTCAACGCTGCAATGCCGGTAGGTGCAACAATAACGGTATTTTTATGAGTGCTATTGACAATCTCTTTCAACAACGTGGTTTTACCTGTCCCCGCTTTTCCAGTTAAAAAAATGGACTGTTTGGTCTCGTTGATAAACTGTAAAACATACGTGGCTTCTCTAGAAAAATTTTCCATTTTTTGAGGTAAGATAAAACTAAAATTGGTTTAAAAATAAAAATAGTCCCAAGAATACTTAGGACTATTTGAATACTATATGTAATTAACTATAATTATTTTTCTTCTTTTACTGCAGGAGTCGCTTCTTTTTTACCATCTACTGTACTAGCTGCTGCTGAACCTTGGTATTTTGCATTTAATTCTTTGATAATATCTTCTGTGATATTATACTCGTCTTTACCGTAAATCACAGTAGAAGCCTCTTCTGTATTAAATACATAATCTAAGTTCTTTTTCTTTGCATAGTCAGCAATGTGAGATTTTACTTTCTTCACGATAGAATCCATCTCTTTTGTACTTTCAGCTTGTAACTCTTGGAAAATAGTTTGTTGCTTAACTTGTAACTGTTGCTCTCTACGTTGTAACTCACCACCTTTTTGTTGAGCCCATGCTTGACCTTTTTCAGCAGCATTGGTTTGGAAGCTTTGAACCTCACGTTGAAATTGTGCAATTTCTCCTTCGAAAGCTTTCCCTTTCTCTTCAGATTTTATTTTGTATTTTGATTCAATATCTTTTACCTCTTGATATTCTGTCATTAATTTAGAAGAATCAATATACGCAGTTTTAAATTCTGTTGTAGCAGCAGTGTTTGCATTGTTGTTACAAGAAACTAACAATCCCGCTAATCCTAATACGAAAATACCTTTTTTCATTTTTGATTTTTTTAAAAACATGTAAAATTAAAAAAACTTTTAATGTTTACTACATTATTTCAATTTATATCTAACAATAAATAATACTTATATACAAATCAAGTTACATAAATAAAACCTATTAAAACAGGATTTCTTAGCTTCAAATACATCCATTATCTTTTTTTCTTTATATATACACTTACCCCTTAGGTAAAAAGTGTCTTAAAACGCTTTAAAATAGTTTTTATCAGTCCTTTTTATACTTTTTTCTCCAAAAGTGAAGGAACTATGCTGTTTTTGACAAACAATAAATTAAAGAGGAATATTCCATCGAATTTCTTGCTTCTACATTGGAACGCAATCCAACAAAAAATGCTTTGATCCAATTCTTCTTTCCATTTTTATATTCTTCAGATAAAAGGGAAACATAAAAGCTATCAAAAAGCATGGGTTGTAATTCATCCACTTTAAAATCAAACTGCGAAAAAATAGTAGCAATTGATTTTTGTGAAAAATGCCAAATATGACGAGGTACATCAAAAGCAGCCCAGTACTCTTTATAATACAACGCATCGTATGATTTGTAATTGGGAACAGCTAAAATCAATTTGCCCTCTGGTTTCAATAAACGACGTAACGCTATAATTTGCTCCTCTAAATTAGGGATATGTTCTAACACATGCCAAAGGGTAATCACATCGAAAGAATGATCAGGCAGGTCACTCAATTGTTTTGCGATTGTTATTCCTTTTTTAGTAGCTAATTCGCTTGCTTTATCATTGGGTTCAAATCCTGTTGTCGTCCACCCTCTTTTTTTTGCTTCGACCAAAAAATCTCCTGTACCACATCCAATATCTAAAAGTGATCCAACTGTATTATTTTGTTTAAATAATAAATCTACTTTTTTGCGTAAAGCAATTTTTTTTACTCCTTGATATAAACGTTCAAATAAATTTCGCTTTCCATCGGTATGCGAAATATAATTTTCACTTTGATAATAATTGCCTAAAATCTCTTTTGATGGAATCGGATCTGTTAGCAACAAATCATATGCACGATTATAGTATAAGGAAAATATTTCTTGAGAAACGGTGTAATCTTTTACCGCTAAAAATTTTTCGTCTTTTGTAAAATTCATGTCTTTCATTTCATCCAAACTAATTCCAATTTTTCGATTATCTGCGTCAATAATTTTTTTAAATCCTCGGCCATCGACTTTTCAAATTTAAAATTTATTACTACACAAGCACCTTCTTTTTCGAATTAATATTTGATCTAATTTCTTTCAATAAATTTTATTTTTCAACTCAAGGGGCGAATTACAATTTGCCCTTACGGGATCATTTTTCAATTTTAAATCTACAGCAAAAATTCATCAACAAATTTCATTTTTCAGATCGAGGGGCAAATTACAATTTGCCCTTACGAGATCATTTTTCAATTTTAAATTGGTAATAAAATTTCATCAACAAATTTCATTTTTCAACTCAAGGGGCGAATTACAATTTGCCCTTACGAGATCATTTTTCAATTTTAAATCTACAGCAAAAATTCATCAACAAATTTCATTTTTCAACTCAAGGGGCAAATTACAATTTGCCCTTACGAGATCATTTTTCAATTTCAAATCTGCTGCTAAATTTCATCCTTGAATTTTATTTTTCAAATCAAGAGGCGAATTGCAATTTGCTCTTACGAGGTCATTTTTCAATTTTAAATCTGCTACTAAATTTCATTCCTAAATTTTATTTTTCAGATCAAGAGGCGAATTGAAATTTGCTCTTACGAGGTCATTTTTCAATTTCAAATCTGCTGCTAAATTTCATTCTTAAATTTTATTTTTTAGATCAAGGGCGAATTACAATTTTGCCCTTACAGGGTCGTTTTTCAATTTCAAATCTTCAACTAAACTGCATCCAATAAATTTTATTTTTCAGATCAAGAGGCGAATTGCCATTCGCCCTTACGGGATCATTTTTCAATTTTCAAATCTCTTGATAGACCCTAATAACAGATGTGGCTTTTTCTAGCCTAGAAGGCGAATAACAATACTTTCTCACTTGATTCTTTACTTTAACTAACGCTGTAATTGATTGTAAAGATGGGGGTTAATTTGATACTACTAAACAAAAAAATAAGGATTGTTCCACGTGGAACAATCCTTATCTAATCCTTTACTCTATTTCTTATCTCCCCATATGGATCAATAGAATTGATATGTCTGTCGGGGTTACTCCACTTATACGTGAGGCTTGAGAGATCGTTATTGGACGAATCTTTTTGAACTTCTCACGGGACTCAAACGACAGCGAAACGATCTTATCATAATCAAAATTCTCTGGTATTTTAACGTCCTCTAAACGGGTTAATTTGTCCGCATTATTCTTTTCCTTTTCAATGTATCCAGAATATTTAACTTGGATTTCTGCCTGCTCAATTACCTCCTGATCGATACCTGTTTCAGCAATATACTCCTCCACTTTTTTGAATTTAAGGATATCCTCTAATTCAATTTGTGGACGCGAAAATACCTTAAACATCTTATCCGGTTGACTCATTAAAGAGGATCCCTTCGCTTCTAAAATTGGGTTTGCCTCTTCTTTTTTGACGCTTGTTTCTTTGAAAAACTCAACGAATTTTTCCGACTCTTCACGCTTATATTCCATTCTTCTCATGCGCTCTTCTGAAGCTAAACCAATCGAAAACGACATCGGTGTCAATCGGAAATCGGCATTATCTTGACGCAATAAAGTACGATATTCTGCTCGAGAAGTAAACATACGATAAGGCTCTTCTGTCCCTTTTGTAATCAAATCATCAATCAAAACTCCGATATAAGCTTCATCTCTTCTCAAGATTAAAGGCTCTTTTTCGTGCACTTTTAAGTGTGCATTTATACCTGCCATCAACCCTTGAGAAGCTGCTTCTTCGTATCCAGTTGTACCGTTAATTTGACCAGCAAAATACAATCCATCCACCAATTTTGTTTCTAATGTATGCTTCAATTGTGTAGGTGGAAAATAGTCATATTCGATAGCATAACCTGGTCTAAATATCTTCGCATTTTCAAAACCTGCTACTGCACGTAGTGCCTTAAATTGGATATCTTCAGGAAGCGAAGTAGAGAATCCATTCACGTAAATTTCGCATGTATTCCATCCTTCTGGCTCCACAAAAATCTGATGTCTTTCTTTATCAGCAAAGCGATTTATCTTGTCTTCAATCGAAGGACAATAACGTGGGCCAAGACTTTTTATACGTCCTGTAAACATCGGAGAACGGTCAAAACCTTCACGAAGTAGATCGTGAACCTCTCCAGAAGTATACGTCATAAAACAGTCTCTTTGTTGTTTTAAAGGCGATGTAACATCCATATAAGAGAACTTCGAAGGGTTCACATCACCGCCTTGAACTTCCATTTTTGAATAATCTAACGAGCGTCCATCCACACGTGGAGGCGTTCCTGTCTTCATACGTCCTGCTGTAAAACCAAGTTTTACTAAATCTTCTGTAATACCAAAAGCGGCTCCTTCTCCTGCTCTACCCCCTCCAAATTGCTTTTCACCGATATGAATTAACCCATTTAGGAAAGTTCCATTCGTCAAAATTACAGTCTTCGCTTTGATGGTTAAGCCTAAACTTGTCACGACACCTTCAATTTTATGGTTATTCACCAACAACGATTTTACCATATCTTGGTAAAAATCCAAGTTCGGAGTCCCCTCTAACATTAAGCGCCAAGTTTCAGAAAAACGCATACGATCTGATTGCACACGTGGCGACCACATCGCTGGCCCTTTGGATTTATTCAGCATTTTAAATTGAATCGCTGTCTGATCAGACACGATTCCTGAATATCCACCCAATGCGTCGATTTCACGTACGATTTGTCCTTTAGCAATTCCACCCATGGCAGGATTACAAGACATCTGAGCGATATTCTGCAAGCTCATGGTGATCAAAAGGGTTTTTGATCCCATATTCGCTGCTGCTGCTGCTGCCTCGGAACCGGCATGTCCACCACCAACAACAATTACATCATATATATCTTGAAAAATACTCATTCTTAAAAAATCTAGTCAATTATTGTTCCACGTGGAACATTTTCATCTTTTCTTCTTCTTTTTGACGCATTAAAGCTTCGTCTTCTTCCCCTTTATCTTTATACCCACAATAATGAAGTACACCATGCGCCATAACGCGAAGCAATTCAACATCAAATGCTACCTCAAAATCAGCAGCATTATCTTTTACACGCTCAATACTAATAAAAATATCACCTCCAACTACCTGATTTTCAGTGTAATCGAAACTAATTATATCAGTAAGTGTGTCGTGATCCAAATACTTAACATTGATATCATGCAAGTATTCATCTGTACAAAAAATATAGTTGATTTCCCCCGTTAAAAAACCTTCCGAAGCAATAATGGACTCAATCCACGCTTCATATTGTTCCTCTTGATGGAGTGAAAAATCTAGTTCGTAATTAAAAGTTATCATATAAAAATCTAAATATCAGGCAAAGGTACGATGAAAATCAAAACAGTAATACACTGAAATCTAAAAACATTCCTAAATAGAAAGAGCGATTTTAAAAAAAATAGCATCCCTTTACCCCTATTTGGTTCTATAAGAACTTAAACACTACTAAACGGCTAAAAAACCGTAAAGATTTCCTGGGTTCTAAAATGCTAAGCCTTAAACCAAGAAATTAGAACAAACAACGTCTTGTAGTTTGCGTAAAAAGAAAAAAGTAATTCCGATTTTCATATACACAAAATACAGGCGTTTCTTTTAAAAAGTATCTTTCAAAGATACAACAATAAACCCCAGTAGGAAGAAAAAGGGTTTTGAAATTACGAACAAATTTTCACTAAGGTTTCAGTCACAATTTTAATATTCTGTGTCAAGTCTCAGTAAAAAAAATATACGCAAAATACAAGCGGGTAAAAAAAAACAAATCGAAAAACGAGAGCAGTAGAATAAAAAAACTTCTCGCTATGCTTTCAATATTTCAATCAACCTTCAAGAAAAAATTTTATACGTCAATTACAAAAGATCAATAAAAACCAAAAGGCTACAACAAATATAAATTCTAAAACAGCTCCTCTCCTATTTTCATTATTTGGAATGAAGTCAAAGAAAAAAATAAATAAGCAAAATACAAGAACTACAAAAAATATTCAAAAAGTGCTGTAGATCCGAATTAGAAAATGTTCTCTTTCTAATTCGCGTATTTCAACCGAAGATAAAGAAGAAAAAGTATAAGCAAAATACAAACCATCAAAAAAATAAATCAAAAGCAAAAAACAAGAGGCCTAAACAAATTTGACCGCTTCTACTTTTAGTATTTCACCCCAAGTCCAAGAAAAAAATAAATAAGCGAAATACAAGCGTTCAATAAAACAAACAAAAAAGAACAAGAAGATAGATAACAAAATTTGACTGCTTCTACTTTTAGTATTTCAACCCAAGTTCGAAAAGAAAATATATAAGCGAAATACAAGACCTCAAAAAAATAAATCAAAAGCAAAAAATAAGATGACTAAATAAATTCGACTGCTTTTACTTTTAGTATTTCAACCAAATACTCAGAAGAAAATTTCTAATCAAAATACAAGCCCTCCAAAAAATAAATCAAACGAAAAAAAGAAAAACATTCCAAAAATAAACCGCTTCTATTTTTAGTATTTAATTCCAAGTATTGGATGTAAATGTATACACAAAATACAGGACGAAATTTTCTATTCCATCAATTTAAAAATCCCTCTACATTTTCAATATTTCCAGCCATAGGAAAGACAATTATTTTTAAGCAAACTACAACGCATTTGAAAAAATAAAAACACAAAAAAATCTTCTTTCTATTTTTCATATTTCAATCTCCAGGACAGGAAAAAAATTATACGCAAAGCTCAGGGCGAGCAAAAAAAAATTACTCCTTCAAAAACCACAAAAAAGGCAATTCAACACTCAAAAATAACAAAGAAGAAAAATTCAGACTTATCAACGTTATCAACACTATAAATAATAGAATTAAAATCTTTTTAAAAATTTAAAAAAATCTTCTCTATTATATTGTTTGTTAATATGTACAATAACTTTTAAGCCAGAATTTGCAGATTTGACTTATAAAAACTTATTAACAGGTTATCATTTCTTAAATCGCTTTAATATAGCTCAATAGCTATCTTATTAACACGGTTAATAACCGTTATCAACAGCCTGTTTAATATAACTTAGGGTGTGTATTTCTGTTGATAAGTGGTGAATTGAGTATGGATATCTAGCTAATAGAATCTAAAAAATAAATTTGCATAGTTCCTATTTCATGCTGTATTGTAATTTATTTCAACTAAACAAAAAATACTTATTCTATTCTTTCCATACTTATCAACAAAAACTGTTCATTTAGTTTTCCTTCATAATCAGCGAATTAGCCTCTTTAAAAAAGAACCCTGTTGATAAGTGTTAGTACATTGTAAATCAGCTATTTATTAATATATTTTCACTTTTAGGATTTTAGCTCCTCTAGGGAACAGGATGGTATTTTTTCGCTTGATAACAGTAAAAAACACCTGGAATAAGAAAATAAAAACAGAAAAATTAGGTGCTTATAGTCGTGTTTTTTGGGCATCAAATATGAAATTTTAAGCGCAATTATTTCGATTAATTGGGGTAAAAGTAAGGGGGTAAAAAGTGCTTTTTGTCAATGAAAAAACAGAAAAATAAAGGCTATTTTTAGTACTTATAAAGAAGGAGTATAGGTTGTATTTTTTTTAAAAATGTGCTTGTTTTTTGAGAAAATAAGTTCTTTTAAAAGAGGAAAAAATACTATAAAATCATGTTGTATTAGACTACTATTTTGATTTTATACTTAGGAGAAAAGGGTAAAAATAGGAGAAGGTATAAGACTATATTTAGTGTTTATAGATCATAATAATCGGACGCCTCAAGTTGATTGAAAGACATGAATTAGATCTAATTTGACCGAAGAAAAAATAAAAAAAAGCCTTATCAATCAGATAAGGCTTTGCTATAATATAGTATTGTAATAGGCAATTAAATGCCTTTTTCCATCTTAATTAAGTGGGCCATATTGCGAATAACACTGTTGTGTTTTAAGACAAATGGATTGGATTTATCCCAAACATAACCGGCCAAAACAGAACAAATTTTGCGTTTTACATCGGCATTTTCAGGTTGGTGGAAGAATAATTCTTGTAAGTTTCCAGTATACCATTCTTGAATATACGTGGTGAAAACGTCAATTCCTTCATTCATATAATCGGCATATTCAGTTTGCCAATCTACCGCTTCTCCCTGTAGTGTTCGAATCGCTAATTTAGCTGCAAGCATGCCTGATTCAGTCGCAAAACAAACGCCAGATGAGAAAACAGGATCTAAAAATTCTGTACTATTTCCAGTTAATACATAACCTTCACCAAACATTTTAGATACACTAGTAGAGTAATTCGATAGCTTTTTAGGCTCGAAATCGAAAGGCAATCCACCAAAGCGATTGATATAAAAATCAGATAAGTTAATGGCATTTTGCAATGCCTCTGTTGATGTATCGCCTAATTTTTCAATATAATCTGTAGGTCCTACAATTCCCACACTTGTTTTTCCATTTGAAAAAGGAATGACCCAAAGCCATACTTTGGTTTCTAATATATCAAAAGAAATTTGCGTTCCTTCCACTCCATCAGGTCTTCGTTCATCTATAATATGACTGAAAATGGCAGAGTGTGGACTTAATTTTGAGGCTGCATCTAAGTGAAGCATACGCGGTAAAACACGCCCATATCCGCTAGCGTCAATTAGAAATTTAGCGCGAATCTGAGATTCTTTTCCGTCTATGTTTTGAATGGTCGTTATTGAATCTGTCCCTTCAAATTCCACTTGGGTTACTTCTGTTTCAAATTGAATATCGATGCCTTTGCGCTGCATTTCATCTGTAATAGCTTTGTCAAAATCAGCACGTGGAATTTGCCAAGTCCAGTCCCAACCTGTAGAAAATTTATCGCTAAAGTCAAAAATACAGATTTCTTTTCCTCGAATAAATCGCGCCCCAGGTTTTGGTTGAAAATTGTAGGTATTTAATGCAGGTAGCAAATCTGCAGCTTCAAAATGATCCATAACGCGAGGAATTAAGCTTTCCCCTACAACAATTCTAGGAAACTTTGTTTTTTCTACAATTTTAACATTTACCCCCATTTTGTGTAAGTAACTGCCTGCAACACTTCCAGATGGACCTGCTCCAATTATTAGAACATCGACATTTTCAATTGACATTGTTTGCTATTTATTATGTTAATAGTATTAAATTTGCCTCAGTTTTATGCACAAAATGAATGAGCATAAAATTATGATACAAATATAACTAATATACCAAGTTAATGAACACGTTGAATGGTTTCTTATCTTTAGAAAATTTCGTAGAATATCTAAAGGCTGAACAAGAATTAGTATTAGCTCCAGCACTAAAAGAGCGAGTAGATGAAAGTTTTAACTTTTTAAAAGATTATGCGAAAAATAAAGTAATCTACGGTGTAAATACAGGATTTGGTCCTATGGCCCAATATCGTATTAAAGATGAAGAATGTGTTGCACTACAATATAATTTAATTCGAAGCCACTCTTCTGGAATTGGAAATCCATTGAGCGTTGAGCAAGTTCGAGCTGCAATTTTAGCGCGTTTGAATTCGCTTTCTTTAGGTTATTCTGGAATTAATTTGGAGGTTATTGAGTTAATGAGAACGTTATTGAATAAAGAAATTACGCCTCTAATTTTCGCACATGGTGGAGTTGGAGCAAGTGGAGATTTGGTTCAATTGGCTCATTTAGCTTTGGTATTAATAGGAGAAGGAGAAGTTTTTTACAAAGGGGAACGCAGAAGTACAAAGGAAGTATTTGAACTTGAAAAGGTAACTCCAATGCGCATCAGTATCCGCGAGGGAATTTCTCTAATGAATGGTACTTCAGTCATGACGGGTATTGGTATTTTAAATTGGAACAAAGCTCATATTTTATTGGATTGGTCGGTGAAAATAGCTTGTGCCATCAATGAACTAGTAGCTGCTTATGACGATCACTTATCTGCTGAATTAAATGAGGCTAAATTGCACAAAGGACAACAACATATTGCCCAGCAGATGCGCCAAAATTTACAAGATAGTCAGTTGATTAAAAAAAGAGAGGAACACCTATATAATGGTACAAATCAAGAAGAAATCTTCAAAGATAAAGTACAGGAGTATTACTCTATTCGTTGTATTCCTCAAATTTTAGGTCCTATATATGATACCATTCAAGAAGTTGGAAAAGTTCTTGAAAATGAAATGAATTCAGCCAATGATAATCCAGTCATTGACGTTAAGAGTCAGCAGGTATATCACGGTGGAAATTTCCATGGCGATTATATTTCGTTGGAAATGGATAAATTAAAATTGGTGGTTACACGTTTGACGATGTTAGCAGAACGCCAATTGAATTATTTGCTAAATGCTAAAATTAATGAATTATTGCCGCCTTTTGTAAATCTTGGAAAATTAGGATTTAACTTTGGTATGCAAGGAGCGCAATTTACAGCTACTTCTACTACTGCAGAATGTCAAGCATTAGCTACGTCGATGTACATTCACAGTATCCCAAATAACAATGATAATCAAGATATTGTGAGTATGGGAACGAATGCAGCGGTCTTGTGTGATAAGTTAATTGAGAATAGTTTTGAGGTTATGGCTATTGAAATATTAACTTTAGTACAAGCCATTGATGCTTTAGCTTATAAGGATAAGGTTTCTGAAACAACCAAAAAATGGTATACGGACATTCGTCAGATTATCCCTGAATTTTCAGATGATCAAGCCTTATATCCGTACTTACAGCAGATTAAAGAATACTTAAAATCTTAATATTATGGTGCGTATTTATCTTGTTTTATTGCTGCTTTTGGGTACTGGTCTAGTACAAGCTCAAGAATTAGCCTTAGTCAGAGAGAATAAACTCTTTGGTTATTTGAATAAGGAGGGTGAATATGCCATTGCTCCAAAATATGTTGGAGCCAATTCTTTTGCGGAGGATTTAGCTTGTGTTAGTGATGGTGCTTTATGGGGATATATTGACCGCCAAGGTAATTGGGTGGTTAAACCGACCTTTGATGAAGCAAAGGATTTTAATTCAGGTTTGGCTTTAGTGAAAGTTGATAAAGACTGGTTCTATATTGATAAAAAAGGAAAAAGATTAAGCTTAGATCCGACAATTGATGCAAGACAGTATCGTTTTTACAAAGGAGCATCTATCTATAGAGTAGAGAAAAAAGTAGGCTTGATTGATAGTCAAGGAACGATTGTTTTAACCCCAAAATACGATGTAATCAAACGATTTACTACGGATTATACGTCAGTAGCGCTAGATAAAAGATGGGGAATCATCGATTATCAAGGAAAAGAAATCATTGCGCCTATCTATCAAAGCGTAGGTAAATATGAAAATGGATTAACGTGGGTAAAACAAGAAGGTCAGCTATTTTTATGGAAGGAAGGAACATTAGTAGCTATTCCTTTTGTTGATGATGTTATCAATAGTACAAACCCAGATTTCATTATTGTCAAACAAGGAAAAAAGTTTGGAATCATTAATGATAAAGGAGAAGTTGTTCTTCCCTTGAAGTACGATAATTTAGGTCCATTGAATGAAGGAATGATAGCTGCACGACAAAATGGATATTGGGGGTATATAGATGAAAAAGGAGCACAAAAAATAGCATTTACCTTTGAAAATGCTTTATCTTTTACTGAAGATGGTTTGGCAGGAGTAAAATTACAAGAATGGGGCTTTATTGATAGAACAGGAAAAATTGTAATTCCTGCGCAATATAAAATTAATGCGCATTTATTCGCACCTCAAGCAAAGAACAAAGGATTTTACGAGGGATTAATCCGCGTCAAATACAATAAAAAATGGGGCTTTTTGGATGTAAATGGAAATCTATTTACAGGCAAATGGTATAAAAATGTAGAATTATATAATTAAAATAGAACGAATGAAAACCGCGATTGTAACTGGTGGGTCTAGAGGAATTGGTAAAGCGATTTGCTTGCGTTTAGCACAAGAAAAGAACTATCACATTTTGATTAATTATCAATCTAACGAAGAAAAAGCGTTGGAAACGTTGCGTGAAGTTGAACAATTAGGAGCAACTGGAGAGATACTTCGATTTGATGTAAGTAAAAATGAAGAGGTAACGGAGGTTTTATCGAAGTGGGTTGAAAATAATCCAACAGCTATAGTAGAAGTTGTTATAAATAACGCTGGAGTTACACGAGATGGATTGTTTATGTGGATGTCTTATGAAGATTGGAATACAGTTATTCAAACGAGTCTAAATGGCTTTTATAATGTGACACAGTTTTTCATTCAAAAGATGTTGAGAAATAGATATGGACGCATTGTCAATATGGTATCTGTTTCAGGAATGAAGGGAACACCAGGACAAACCAATTATTCAGCAGCAAAGGCTGCCATTGTTGGTGCGACAAAAGCACTAGCACAAGAAGTTGCGAAGCGAAATATTACAGTAAATGCAGTTGCACCTGGGTTTATTGAGACCGATATGACTGCCAATTTAGATGCAGCAGAATTAGTGAAATTAATTCCTGCGAATCGATTTGGTAAAACAGAAGAAGTAGCAGATTTAGTAGGTTTTTTAACTTCGGATAAAGCAGGCTATATTACAGGTGAAGTGATTAATATCAATGGTGGAATTTATTCATAAGTACGCTTGATGGAAAGAAGAGTTGTTATTACAGGAATGGGCATTTACTCTTGTTTAGGATTGAATCTCGACGAGGTAAAAACATCATTGTATGAAGGAAAATCTGGAATCATATACGATGAACAACGACATGAAATGGGGTTTCGTTCTGCTTTTACTGGTATGGTACCCCGTCCTGATTTAAAAGCAGATTTAAATCGCAGACAGAGGCTTTCTGTTGGAGAAGAAACAGAGTATGCTTATGTGGCTACGATGGAAGCTTTGAAGAATGCACAAATCAGTATGGACTTTTTAGAACAACGCGAAGTCGGAATTTTATATGGTAATGATAGCGTCTCTAAAGCCGTAATTGAAGCAACGGATATCTTTAGAGATAAAAAAGATACCGCTTTAATTGGTTCTGGTGCGATCTTTAAGTCGATGAATTCTACAGTAACGATGAATTTATCGACCATTTTCAAATTAAGAGGAGTTAATATGACAATTAGTGCCGCTTGTGCAAGTGGATCTCATGCCGTAGGTTTAGGATTTGCTATGATTAAAAGCGGGATGCAAGATATTGTTATATGTGGCGGGGCACAGGAAATCAATCCTTTTGCAATGGCCAGTTTTGATGGATTAGGTGTATTTGCCGAAGAAGGAGTAGATCCTGCTCAAGCTTCTCGCCCTTTTGATGCCAATAGAAATGGACTGGTTCCTAGTGGTGGAGGTGCAACGTTGATTTTAGAGAGCTATGAGTCTGCCATGGAGCGTGGAGCACCTATTATTGCAGAAGTAATTGGATATGGCTTTTCGTCTAATGGAGGGCATATTTCAACACCAAATGTAGTTGGTCCAGCTACTGCAATGCGTAGAGCTATTGAAAATGCTGGTATTGCTGTGGATGAAGTAGGCTATATCAATGCGCATGCAACTTCTACCCCATTAGGGGATGCTAATGAAGCCAAAGCTATTTATGAGGTATTCAAGGATAGTATGCCACAAGTTACCTCAACGAAGTCCTTAACAGGACACGAATGCTGGATGGCGGGGGCAAGTGAAGTGGTTTATTCGACCTTGATGATGAATGCTGATTTTATTAGTCCAAATAAAAACTTTGAAGTCGGAGACGAAGACTCCAATAGACTTAATATTGTTAAAAAAACGTTAGATAAAAAATTTGATATATATTTGTCCAATTCTTTCGGATTTGGGGGTACAAATTCTGCCCTTATAGTTAAAAAAATATAGTTGATACATGGATAATAAAGAGATTTTTGAAAAAATTAATCAAATTTTAGTTGAGGAGTTTGAAGTAGATCAAGAGGTAATTGAAGCTGAAAATAATTTAAGAGAAAGCTTAAATTTAGATAGTTTAGATTATGTTGATTTGGTGGTGTTAATTGAATCAAATTTCGGCGTTAAATTAGTCGAAGCTGATTTTACAACTATTGTTACTTTTCAAGATTTCTATGATTTAATTGAACGCAAGATTACACAAAAGTAAGATGACCAATGGCTCAATGGCAAGGAAAATCTAAAGGTAATTTACTCGGGTATAAAATTTTCGTTTTATGTATAAAAAAGCTCGGTATTAGAACGGCTTATAGTGTTCTGATATTTGTAGCTTTTTACTATTTTAGTACCGCTTGGAAGTCTAATAAAGCCCTTTATTATTATCTTCATCGTAGACATCGATTTTCAGTATTGAAATCGATAGTCATGATGTATGCCAGCTATTTTAGATTTGGTCAGGTACTAATTGATAAAACAGCAATTTCTATCGGATTGCGAAATCGATTTACCTATGATTTTGACGGTATTGAAATTCTAAAAGAATTACTAGCGGAAAAAAAAGGTGCTATTTTAATTAGCGCCCATGTAGGTAATTTTGAAGTTGCTGAATATTTCTTTGCTGATATTGATTTTGATTGCCAAATTAATTTGGTCACAACGGATCGCGAACACACGTTTATCAAAGCGTATTTCGATCAAATTTCGATTAAAACGAATTTGAATTTTATTATTGTGAGAGAGGATATGTCTCATATTTTTGAGATTAATACTTGTTTGTCAAATAATGAAATCATTTGTTTTACTGGGGATCGATTTTTCCCTGGCAGTAAAACCTTACAGGAAGAATTTTTAGGTGAATCAGCTGTATTTCCTGCTGGTCCCTTCAGTATAGCATCGCGTATGAAAGTGCCTGTTGCCTATGTATATGTAATGAAAGAGCAAAATTTACACTATCATTTATATACTCGACGGGCAGAAGTCAAACACCGCGATGCGCAACACCTGCTCCAATCGTATTGTTCTAGCGTAGAGCAAATAGTAAAAAAATATCCCTTACAATGGTTCAATTATTACGACTTTTGGGAAAAACCATCCCAAACTAAATAAAAGACGATGAAGCGTGTATTAGTTATTTACTATAGTCAATCCGGACAGTTAAAGCGGGTATTAGATCAATTGGTGAGTCCTCTCGTTCAGGATGAAGCTATTGATGTAACGTGGTATGATATTGAAATGGAGAAGCCATATGCTTTTCCTTGGAAGAAAGCAGCTTTCTTTGATGCCTTTCCAGAATCGTTCAAACAAATAGAACAACCCCTTATAGCGCCTTCTGAGGCTACTTTAACTGCTACATACGATTTAGTTATACTTGGTTACCAAGTATGGTATTTAACGCCTTCTATCCCTATTAATTCTTTCATGAAAAGCGATTATGCAAAACAACTGCTAGCCCATACACCTGTGGTAACAGTTAGTGGAAGTCGAAACATGTGGATCATGGCACAAGAAAAATTGAAAAAGCAAATTCAAGCCGTATCCGGTATATTGGTTGGCAATATTGCACTTGTGGATAGAAATATTAATTTAGTAAGCGTAATTACGATTGTTGACTGGATGTTCTCCGGAAAACAACGCAAGGTTTATGGAATATTACCAAAGCCAGGTATTACACCAGAAGAAATTTTGGCAAGTAAGCGATTTGGCGATACAATAAGAAAATATTTATATAGTACTAATTATCAAGGATTACAAGAAGAGTTAATTCAACAAGATGCAGTAGAAGTACGCCATTTTTTGGTGTCAATGGATCGAAAAGCCAATCGACTATTTGGGATTTGGTCTTCATTGATTTTGAAAAGTAGCCCACAACGAAGACCTTTTTTATTAAAGTGTTTCAATGTGTATTTATTCATTGCTATTTGGTTGATTTCACCAATTGTACATTTAATTCATATCCTTTTGTATCCTTTGAAATACAAGAAAATCCAACGCGATAAAGTGTATTTTCAAGGAATAAAGTAAACGTTATGGGAAGAGTTTTTATAACCAGAGCCGCAAAATTTTTACCCAATTCACCTGTTTCCAATGATGAAATGGAAGAAGTATTGGGAAAAATAGATCAACAAGCGTCTAAAGCACGTCGAATTGTGTTGAGAAATAACGGAATTCAGACGCGATATTACGCGCTGACAAAACAAGGAAAAATAACACATACAAATGCGCAATTGACGTTTGAAGCCATTCAAGCTTTATGTGATTCTCATTTTGCATTATCCCAAATTGAAGTACTATCCTGTGGAACTTCAACACCCGATAGTTTATTGCCGTCACACGCAGCTATGGTACACGGATTAATGAAAACGAAGTCGTTAGAATTGAATTCTTCCTCTGGTGTGTGTTGTTCAGGAATGAACGCCTTGAAATTTGGATTTTTATCAATCAAAGCAGATACAGCAGCAAATGCAGTTTGTACGGGTTCTGAACGCGTATCAACTTGGATGAAATCTGAGAAGTTTGAAGAGGAAGTAGCGAATTTAAAATGCTTAGAGGAAACTCCTATTATTGCGTTTAAAAAGGACTTTTTACGTTGGATGCTGTCCGATGGATGTGGAGCTTTCTTATTGGAAAATCAACCAAGAGGAGAAAGATCTGTTGAGATCTTGTGGATGGATTATTATTCGTATGCTTTTGAATTAGAAGCTTGCATGTATGCTGGTGGAGATAAATTAGCAGATGGAAGTATTAAGCCATGGAGTGATTATGCAGCACAGGAATGGCTAACGGAATCTGTATTCTCTTTGAAACAAGACGTCAAAATATTAAACGAAAATATTTTAGATAAAGGGGTTGAAAGTATGAAAGCTACCTTGGAAAAAAACAAGATCACAGTAGATGATATTGATTATTTTTTACCTCATGTATCTTCTCATTACTTTGTGGATGGTTTATATACCAAATTTGCCGAAGCGGGAATTGAAATTACCAAAGACAAATGGTTTATGAATCTAAAACACGTAGGAAATGTGGGTTCTGCTTCCATCTATTTGATGTTTGAAGAATTGATGAATTCAGGTCAGTTAAAATCAGGAGACCGCATTTTATTGTCTGTTCCTGAAAGTGGGCGATTTTCGTATGCGTACGCCTATTTAAAAGTAGTTTAGTTATGCAAAAAAAAGAATTGATAGCAAAAGAATTGGTGGGAACTTTAATTCCTCAACGTGCACCTATTGTTATGGTTGATGCGTTATATCAATTTGGAGATGATTTTATTGAAGCAGGTTTGTCTATTCAAAAGGATAACCTTTGTGTGGCCAATGAATACATGCAAGAACCAGGTATTATTGAGCATATGGCACAGGCGGTAGCGTTGCATACAGGTTATGCTTATTATTTAAAAGATAAAGCTGCACCAACAGGCTATATTGGATCGATAAAAAAGATAGAAATTACTCAATTGCCTAAAGTGGGAGATCAACTCATCACAAGAGCTCAAATTTTACACGAGTTTATGGGGGTTACCCTGGTAGAATTGACTACAACTTGTAATGATATCGTAATAGCAACAGGACAAATGAAAACAGTTCTGGCACAATCTTAATTTCTTATGGTCAATACTAAAGTAATTGAAATACAAAATTATTTGCCACATCGCGCTCCAATGCTGATGGTAGATATAATTACAGCAATCAATGCCGATAGTGTTGCTACCCGATTTAGAGTGACAGAAGACAATATTTTTGTAGAAAATAAGAGACTTTGTGAAGCTGGATTAATGGAAAATGCAGCTCAAACCTGTTCTGCAATTGTCGGGCAAACGTTCTTTTTTGATGAGAATCACCAAGAACGTTTAAATGTCAACGTACTGGGATTTATTAGTGCCATGAAAAAAGTCGAAATCTTGGGATTACCCCAAGTTAACGATGTTCTTTTTACCGAAGGCAAGCTAATTTCTCGTATGGATGGAGATGATTTTTCAATTTGCTTGATTGAGGTGATTACTCGCATAGAGACCCAAACTTTATTGAGAGCAGAGGTCAACCTTTTCTTACAAAAACAATAGTTATGAAAGAGTCTGAAGTACCACAAGATAAAAGTAGTTTACAGAATAATGACATTCAAGAATTGTGTTATGCCGTAAACGAAAAAGGAGAATATGTCACGGCGCTTAGCTCAGGTTGGGAGACCAAAACTATCGTGCAAGAAGCAACGTTAGAGGGAATCAATGCCCGCGTACAAGAAGCTAAAGCACAAGTAGCAGATGGTTTAGTTAGTCCTATCGTGTACTTTATGGAAGTAAATCGCATGGATTTACCTACGTTAAGTGCTTATGTTTCGCTTTGGAGATGGCGCGTAAAGCGACACTTCAAACCTCATGTTTTTAAAAAATTAAGTACGAAAGTACTACAAAAATATGCTGATGCCTTTGATATTTCCGTAGCGGAATTAAAAGCATTTAGCGGCAAATAAGATGAAGATAGATTTTGTACACAAACAGTCTGCCCATTGTGAAAATGGCGTAGCTTCAAATTTATTAAGTAACCAAGGTATTCAAATCAGTGAACCCATGGCTTTTGGCATTGGGTCAGGTTTGTTTTTTGTTTACTTGCCCTTTATCAAAGTAAATCATGCCCCAGCCATTAGTTATAGACCAATGCCTGGATTAATTTTTAATCGTTTAGCAAAGCGTTTGGGATTAAAAATAAAACGCATAAAATTCAACGATAAACAAAAAGCACAACGCGAACTCGAAGCAAAGATTGCACAGGGAATTCCTTGTGGTCTGCAAGTAGGTGTTTATCACCTACCCTATTTTCCCGAAGAATATCGCTTTCATTTTAATGCGCATAATCTTGTTGTTTATGGCAAAAATGAGGCTAACTTTTTGGTGAGTGACCCTGTCATGGCTACAACCACAGAATTAACGCCTAGTGAACTGGAAAAAGTGCGATTTGCTCAAGGAGCTTTTGCACCCAAAGGTCAGATTTATTACCCTATTGCCATTCCTCAACAATTGGATTGGGAAAAAGCCATTGTCAAAGCTATTAAAAAAACGTGTAATGATATGCTTGCTCCTGTGCCTATTGTTGGTGTACGCGGTATGCGTATGGTTGCCAAAGCTATTGTGAAATGGCCCAAAAAACACGGTGTACCTAAAGCCAATCACTTTTTAGCACAAATGGTGCGTATGCAAGAGGAAATTGGAACAGGTGGCGGTGGGTTCCGTTTTATCTATGCAGCTTTTCTTCAAGAAGCGGCTAAAAAGATCAATAAGCCCGTTTTAAACGAGTTTGCAACTGAAATGACATCCATAGGCGATGCATGGAGAGATTTTGCCGTAAATGCGGCCCGTGTGTATAAAAAGCGCAAAAACGGGGATGATGTGTACGTTAGTTTATCGAAAGAACTTCAAGTTTTAGCAGATAGAGAAGAACAATTCTTTAAAAAGCTCAAAAAAGCCTTGTAATGAAAGACATTGTCATTGACATACAACGATTATACAAACAATATAAAGGAGCGGATTTCTTTTCTATTGAAGATGTTTCCTTGCAAATTCACAAAGGGGATTTTATTGGTGTATTAGGCCCAAATGGAGCGGGTAAAACAACATTATTATCCATGCTGTATGGATTGATAAAGCCTACTTCGGGTTTGTTGCAAATTGAAGGAAAAACCTACCAACAAAACGAAAAAGAAATCAAGCGTATTATTGGGGTTGTTCCACAAGAATATGCCCTCTATCCTACCCTTTCCGCGCATGAAAATTTAATGTTCTTAGGGAGTATGTATGGGTTAAAAGGAAAAGAACTCAAACAAAAAGTTCAATACTATTTAGCCTATTTAGGTTTAGAAGCTTTTGCACATAAAAAAATTGACACCTTTTCAGGTGGAATGAAAAGACGAGTAAATCTCATTGCTGGTATTTTACATGAACCTGCTATTCTTTTCTTAGACGAACCAACTGTTGGGGTTGATTTACAATCTCGCTTGTTGATTGTTTCCTTTTTGAAAGAACTCAATGCCAAGGGAACAACAATTATCTATACCTCTCATCATTTGCATGAAGTACAGGAGTTGTGTACGTCTATTGCCATTATCAATACAGGAAAAGTATTTGCGTTGGGAACAAGTGAAGCTTTGATGGCACAAACGCAAACGGCAAATTTAGAAGAAGCGTTTTTGCAGTTAACCGGTATAAATTTGAAGGACAATGTATAAATTACTCATGACAATCCGCAAAGAGGTGAAACTGTTAGCTAGAGATTTAGGTGGTTTAGCGGTTCTATTCATTATGCCTGTGTTTTTGGTCATTGTAGTGACTTTAATTCAAAATAATACGTATGAAAATATAACCAATCAACGATTGAAATTATTGGTTATTGATCAAGATAAAGACGAAGTTTCTCAAGCAATCTTTGATGAGGTTCATGCATTGGGAAGCTTTGAAATAATCACCAGCTTACATGGAGAACCCTTGACGGAAGAACGAGCAGCAAATGCTGTTTTAAAAGGCGATTACCAATTAGCCATTGTGATTCCAAAACAGTTGACACAAGAGATTCAAAGCTATATTACGGCGAATGTAGAAGAAGTACTCCAATTAGGTGATGCTGTGGAACAACCGAAAGAAAAACCGTTATTTAAGCAAAAAGAAGTGGTCTTATATTTTGATCCAGCTTTGCAAATTGCATATAAAGAAGGCATAAAAGCAGCCATTGATCGGATAGTAACACAAACTGAAAATAAGTTTATCTATGGAGCCTTTGCTTCCCAATTAGACTTAGACAGTAACAGTACATTATTGAAACAAGAAGCACTTTTTGCTTTTAAAGAAATATCTCCCCTTGATTTACATAATGAAGTAAAACCGAATGCAGTACAACACAATGTACCCGCTTGGTCTTTATTTGCTATTTTCTTCATTATTGTGCCTTTTGCTATGAACTTAGTCAAAGAAAAAAATCAAGGAACTAAAGTGAGATTGTATACCGTTCCAACTGGTATGGGCATACTTTGGACAGGCAAAATTATAACGTATCTCGTGATTTGCTTGTTGCAATTTTATTTGATTTTAGGGGTGGGAAAATTTGTTTTTCCTTCCTTAGGTTTGTTACCTTTTACAATTGGTAGTCAATTGTTTAATCTAAGTGTATTGACCTTGTGTATTGGTTTATCTGCCATCTCATTGGGGGTTGTTTTTGGGACAATCGCTCGAACACAAGAACAATCCTCTCCTTTTGGGGCAACTTTTGTTGTTATCCTAGCAGCTGTGAGTGGCGTTTGGGTACCAACTTTTGCGATGCCTACCCTCATGCAGTATATTGCTAAAATATCACCGATGAATTGGGGATTGGAAGGGTACTATACCCTTTTGCTTAGACAAGGCAGTTTATGGGAAATTAGAAATGAGATTATTTTGCTACTTTTGTTTGCTTTAGTAATGATCTCAATAGCGTTGTTTTATGATAAGAAAAAAAGATCTTTATAAAGAAGTTTCCGAACTTACCGTTGAGGTAGAAACTAGAGTTCGATTCAACGAAACAGATGCTCTTGGAATTGTCTGGCATGGTAACTATTTAGTGTATTTTGAAGATGCAAGAGAAGCCTTTGGCAGAAAATATGGCATTTCCTATTTAGATATGTTACAAGCGGGGTATGTAACGCCAATTGTAGCCTCTTCTTGTGCGCATAAACTAACATTGAAATACGGAGATGTTATTCGTATTCAAGCCACCTATGTAGCAAGTCCTGCTGCAAAAATTATATTTAGATTTAAGATTTTAAACGAACAAGACCAAGTGGTTTGTACAGGGGAAACAACACAAGTTTTCCTAGATCAAGCTAATAACTTGTCGTTAGCAATACCGCCTTTCTATGAAGAATGGAAAGCTAAATTAGGATTGACAGAGGCATGAGAAAGGTTTATATCAATAAAGCAGAGTGTTTCAGTTCAATTGGATTTGGTCAAAGTCAAAATTGGAAAGCAATACAACAACAGCAATCAGGAATTAGAAAAATTGACCGATTAGGGGTTATGACTGATTTTTATGCAGGGCAAATTGCCGATGCATGGATTGCCGAACAAGAAGAAACCTTTGGTGGAGATATAACGGCATTTACCCGTTTTGAACGCTTGTTAATCAGTACACTAAAACCGATCCTACATCAAGAAGCGATTACAGCTAAAACCGCTTTGATTGTTTCTACAACAAAAGGAAATATTGCTGCTTTAGCAGAAGGAGAATTGGAAGAAGCGGATATCAATCTAGCAACACAACGTGTTGCTGATTTTTTTGGATTTACTTCCCAACCGATTGTCGTTTGTAATGCATGTGTTTCGGGTATTTTAGCCATTGCTGTTGCCAAACGACTAATTCAGATGGAACAATTCGATGATGCTTATGTTTTGGCAGGAGATGAATTAACACCTTTTGTTGTTTCAGGCTTTACTAGCTTTCAAGCAATGAGTGAGGAACCTTGTAAACCCTTTGATGCACATCGAAAAGGAGTAACTCTTGGCGAAGCAACCGCAGCCGTTTACCTCAGCACAACAGCGGTAAAAGGCGAATCATTTGAAATCATGGGTGAAGCGTCTATTGCAGATGCGAATCACATCTCTGGACCTTCCCGTACAGGAGAAGGGTTATTTTTAAGCATACAACAAGCTCTAAATGAAGCACAAGTCACTGTAGATCAAATCGACTGTATTTGTGCACATGGTACGGCTACGGCCTATAATGATGAAATGGAAGCTATTGCTTTTGACCGTTTGGGATTAGCGCATAAACCCATCCATAGTCAAAAGGGATATTTTGGTCATACTTTAGGCGCTGCTGGGTTGTTAGAAGTGGTGATGCTCATGCAAAGTATGAGACACAATGAATTAATTGTATCCAAGGGATTTGAGCAATTAGGCGTGTCAAGAACCGTGAATATCACGACTGAAAAAGAAAGTCAACCTTTGCAAATAGCCTTGAAAACGGCATCGGGGTTTGGAGGATCAAATACAGCATTAATACTCAGTAAAAAGTAGGTAGAAGATGAAGGAAGAAACTTTTTATATCACAGATTATTGCACAATTAAGGCGGGAAAAGTAGTCGTAAATGGCGAAGTCATTTTTACGGCACAAGTAGAGGAGTCTGCGGATTTAGCCCTATTCTTAAAGCGCATATACAAAGAAAAAACAATGGAATATCCTAAGTTTTTTAAAATGGATATGTTGAGTAAATTGGCTTTTATTGGTGCAGAAATGGTGTTGAAATCAGCAGCTATGGAACAACCTTCCTATGATACTGCGCTCTTTTTGAGTAATTCAACTTCGAGCTTGGATACAGATTTAAAACACAGCGCATCCATTGCTGATCCAGAAGCCTGTTACCCTAGTCCAGCTGTATTCGTTTATACCTTAGCGAATATTTGCTTGGCGGAAATAAGCATTAGACACCGCTTACAAGGGGAAAATGCCTTTTTTATGTCACCAACCTACGATACGGCAATGATGCATAACTATGCAACCTATGCCCTGCAAACGAAGCGCGCAGCAAAAGCAGTATGCGGTTGGGTTGATTATTTAAATGGAGAATATCAATTGGTCTTGTACACTGTTGAAAAACAAGGACAAGTACCTCATACAATAGAAAGTATTAAGCATTTATTTTAACTGAAATGGAAAATTTAAAAACAGAATTAAAAACGAAAATTATTGACGTTTTAAATCTTGAAGACATCGAAATCAACGATATTCAAGATACAGATCCACTATTTGGAGACGGATTAGGATTGGATTCGATTGATGCATTAGAATTAATCGTATTGATGGACAAAGACTACGGAATCAAATTAAGTGATCCGAAAGAAGGAAGAGCTATTTTTCAATCGATTGAAACAATGGCAGCGTATATTTCAGCAAATAGAACAAAATAAATATGCAAAATCGTATAGTCATTACGGGTATGGGAATCATTTCTGCAATTGGTCAAACCGTTGAAGAAAATTATCGTGCTTTACTCTCGCATCAAGTAGGTGTAGGGACTTTAACGTTGTTTGATTCCATTCACAAAGACAATATCAAAGTAGGTGAAGTCAAAAGCACTACAAAAGAATTGATTCAACGACTACATATACCCGAAGACAATAACTATACGAGAACGGCTTTGTTAGGTGTTTACGCAGCAAAACAAGCGGTAGAGCAAGCCGATATACAAGATATTAATGCTGTTCGTACAGGATTAATATCTTCTACTTCGGTGGGTGGAATGGATTTTATTGAACAATATTATCAATCCTTCCAAACCGATGCTGCAGTTCGAAAATACGTATCCAGTCAAGAAGCTGGAGATTCAACAGAGAAAATAGCTGATTACTTAGGATTACAAGGCTATGTTTCAACAATCAGTACAGCTTGTTCTTCTGCAGCGAATGCCTTGATGATGGGCTGTCGTATGATTAAAGCTGGAAAATTAGATCGCGTGATTGTAGGCGGAACGGATGCTTTATCCAAGTTTACCGTAAATGGTTTTAATACCTTAATGATTCTATCTGATACAGATAATACACCTTTTGATCAACATCGAAAAGGCTTGAATTTAGGTGAAGCAGCAGCTTATCTCGTTTTAGAACGAGAAGATATTGCCCTTGCGCGAAATCAAGCGATTTTAGGTGTGGTTGCTGGGTACGGGAATGCCAACGATGCTTACCATCAAACGGCTTCTTCGGAGGATGGTGAAGGAGCGTTTTTAGCCATGCAAAAAGCACTGACAATGGCAAATCTGGAAAAACAAGATATTGACTACATCAATGCACATGGAACAGCAACACCAAATAATGATTTATCAGAAGGAAGAGCGATTCAGCGTATTTTTGGATCTCAAGCTCCTGTATTTAGCTCTACTAAACCTTTTACAGGACATACATTAGCAGCAGCAGGTGCTATTGAAGCGGTTTACAGTATTTTATCCCTACAACACAATGTGGTCTTTGCTAATTTGAACCATTCCACACCCATGGAAGAGTTAACGCTTGTACCACAAAAAGAAACATTACATAAACCAATTCAGGCAGTTATGTCTAATTCTTTTGGATTTGGAGGAAATTGTTCAACGATTATTTTTACTAAAGCATAACAGATGAAAAAGGTATATATCAATGGGGTATCCTCTATTTCAATCCAAGAACAAACCCGTAATTTTACTGTTGAATCACTCAAAAAAATTGAGCAAGGGGCAAATGAAGCTCATCAACCTTCGTATAAAGATTTGATTGCTCCTGCTATGGTAAGAAGAATGGCAAAAGGAGTGAAAATGGGAATTTATACGGCTCATTTTGCTTTAGAAGAAGCCCAGGTTGACGTTCCACAAGCTATTATTACTGGAACGGGTTTAGGATGTTTAGTGGATTCAGAGAAATTCTTAGAATTGTTATTAGAAAATAACGAAAGTTATTTGACCCCTACGTCTTTCATTCAATCTACACATAATACTGTTGGCGGGCAAATTGCTCTGCATTTAGGGTGTAAAGGATATAATTTTACCTATGTTCATCAAAACAGTTCCTTTGAATCAGCATTACTCGATGGATTCTTGCAAATTAAAGCAGAAGAAGTAGACAATGCGTTAATAGGCGGTATTGATGAAGTAGGAAAAACAACCATACTCAATCAGCAAGCGGCTGAATTAGTCAATACGGCTGATACAGTTTTTGAAAAGGGAATTAATACAGGCGAAGGAGCTACTTTTGTTGTATTGGATCAACAAAAGACCGCAACGAGTTATGCTGAATTGGTTGATATACACATCAGCAATACAAAAACAGAAACCAGTTTAGCGGACTTTTTGAAACAAAATAGCCTGACTGCTAAAGATATCGATCTTGTCTTTGTTGGAAGTTGTGATTTACCTGTAGATCAACATTACTTCGATGAGGTATATAACACATGGAATCAAGAGGAAATTGTAACGTATAAAGAATATGTAGGGCACCATCATACAGCTTCGTCTTTTGGCTTATTGTTAGCTGCTGAGCGAATGAAAAAAGAAGAGGGAATCCATTATATTCTCCTTTACAATCAATTTCAGAACAAAGATTACAGTTTTATATTGCTGAAAAGATGTTGAGAAAAATAGTCCTTGGTCTAACCGTTGTATACATAGTTGTAGCGCTTTATTTGATAGTAAATAATAGCCTATCTCTTGTGTGGTTGCTACCAGGACTGCTATTTTTTATCGGGTTATTTAGTTGGGGTGTTTTTGATATCCGTTTGGGATTCTTTATTCCCGTAGTCTTTAAAAGCCCAAATCCTCAACCCAAAACTATTGCCCTCACCTTTGATGATGGGCCTACGCTACATACATTGGAAGTATTGGATTTGTTGCAGCAATATCAAGCGAAAGCCACTTTTTTTTGTATTGGTAAACAAATCGAACAACATCCAGCTATTGCACAACGAATCCTTGCCGAAGGGCACACAATTGGCAATCACAGCTATTCACATCCCAATACCATGGGATTTCTATCCACAGCAAAAGTCAAAGAAGAAATACAAAAATGCGATGCCGTGATGCAGGAGTTTCTCCACATCCAAACGCCTTTTTATCGACCACCTTTTGGAATTACCAATCCACATATTGCAAAAGCACTTTGTCAAACCAAACATCGGGTGATTGGTTGGAGTAATCGTTCACTAGATACTGTGATTGAGGATGAAAAAGCAATCTATAACCGCATTTACAAGCGAATAGACAAACAAACGATTGTACTCCTACACGATACAAGTGAGCGATCAGTAAAGGCCTTAGCAAGACTTTTAAAACAATTGCGGCAAGAGAAGTATAAAATAGTTAATTTAGTAGAGTTCTTAAACGAAGGAAAACAATGAAAAAATTAATCTTTACCGCTTTATTACTGGGAACAACTCTTACAGGGTTTAGCCAAGAAAAAGCCATGACAAGTGATGAAAAAAGCACATTCAAAAAGGAAGTTGTCAGCACGACTAAAGATATAAAAACCCTTTCGACCGATTTTGTACAGTACAAAAACATGAGTTTCATGTCCAAAGAAATTGAATCGAAAGGACAAATGCAATTGAGTATTCCCAATAAATTACTTTGGAAATACACCAGCCCTTTCGCTTATAGCATTGCCTTTGCAGATAATAAAATAACCATTAACGATCAAGGGAAAAAGAATAAAATAGATATTGGAAACAATAAAAAGTTTGCCAAAATCAACACCCTGATTGTTGGAAGTATCAGCGGCAATATGTTTGATGAAAAGGAATTTACCATTACGTATTTTAAGAATAAAAACAGACGTATTGCTAAATTAGTTCCGCTAAGTAAGGAAATTGCCCAATACATCAGTGAGATTGTTCTGTATTTTGACGAAGGACAGAACACCGTTTCAGAGGTGAAATTGATTGAACCATCAGCAGATTATACCCGTATTATATTCAGCAATAAAAAAATAAATAGCAAATTAGATGAAAAGGCTTTTACTAACTAGTTTAGTTGTTGTTTTGTTGTCTTCTTGTAAGAGCTACCATGGTCCTGTTGCAAATAAAGAAGACTACACAAAAGGCACGTATACAGTAGTCAATAACTATTTTGCTACCATTGGTGAAGAACACATCTTTCGCGCTCATATTCAAATCTTCAAAAAAGAAGTGAGCGGATTATTAGTGGTCAAGCGCATGGATGAACAAGTACACCGTGTTGTTTTGACTTCTGATTTCGGAAATACCCTCTTCGATTTCTCGATTTACAAAGACAAGCCTTATGCCATTAATTATGTAATGCCAGATCTAGATAAAAAGATAATTCTCAATTTTTTAGCTAAAGATTTTAGCTATTTAGTGGAAGATACCTATGCATTGAAGGCTAAAGCAACACAAGACAATACAACAGTTTATAGCGGAACATACAAAAAGAAAAAAACCTTTGTGGTAGTCAATCAACAAGAAGATGTTACAACCGTAATTGCGGCAAATGCCAGAAAACCAAAAATTGTATTTAGCTATGCAACAAAAGAAGGAGAAGTATTGGAAATAAAACACGAAAACTTCCCTTTAGAAATTCAGCTAACACCATTAGAAAACTAATATATAACGTATGATTAAAAAATTACTATTCATTTCTTGTCTAGCTGTAGGGATTACTTTTAGTTCTTATGCACAAAAGAGAAAATGGTTTACACCTGGAGTTAGAGGTGGGATTAGTTTATCCACGTTGACGAGTATTGAATCAGATTATAAAGCGGATTTTTATATTGGAGTACAACTTCCGATTCACTTGTCTTCGTTTTATTCTCTACAACCCGAATTAAACTACACACGGCAAGGAGCAAAAAATGCAAATTTCTATGGTGGTGAAACATTTTCTTGGAGTAATTCTCATACGAAGAGTGCTGGAACGACTACAGTGGATTTGTCGTATATTGATGTGAATGTTATCAATAAATTTCGATTTAAAAAATTCAATTTACATATTGGTCCTGGTTTAGCCTTTTTATTGGAAGGAAGTAAATATACAGATGCAAATGTTGATTTAACCCTCAATTTTGGAGCTGGGTATAAAGTTACAGAGCGATTAGAAATAGAAGCAAGATGGAGAACAGGGTTACTTTCTATTGTAGATGATTATGGATATTGGAACCAAAATAATTATTATAAAAGACAAGGAGATGATGTTTTAAACTCAACTTTTCAAGTTGGTGCGACTTTTACCTTTTAAAGGTAGGAATATAATTACCTTCCCTTATTAATAAAACGAAATAACCTATAAATTATGATTAAAAAATTACTATTCATTTCTTGTCTAGCTGTTGGGATTACAGCTAGTTCTTATGCACAAAAAAAATTTACCCCTGGAATTAGAGGTGGATTAAGTTTATCAACTATCTCCAATGCGGATGCTGATTATAAAGCAGGTTTTTATGTGGGTTTACAATTTCCAATTCACATAGCGAAGTTTTATACGCTACAACCGGAGTTGAATTATACCATGCAAGGGGCTAAAAATGCCAATTTAGAATACATTAGGAATTCTAGTTGGAATAACAGTTGGCATAATGAAAATAACTATGCACAATCAGAAGATGTAAACTTGGCTTACATAGATATCAACGTAATTAATAAATTCCGTTTTAATAAATTCAATGTTCATGTTGGTCCAGGATTGGCAATCATGACACAAGGAAGAAGTAAAACAGACTTTTATGGCGATTTAACGCTGAATTTAGGAGTGGGGTATCAACTTACAGAACAACTGGGTGTAGAAGCAAGATGGAGACAAGGTGTTATTCGCGTGGTAGATAAAGATGAATACTTCTGGGACAACTATTGGTACGATAACGACAGTTTTAACTCAAGTTTCCAAATTGGATTGACATTTACCTTCTAAACAAAAGGCTAAAAATAGGACTCTCTTTCTTAATTGATAGAGAGTTTTTTGTTTGCATATTGTAATGTTAAAACCATTTACATCAATACGAACGGTTTTTCCATAACTATATGTATTTTTTAATTAGTTTTGTGAAATTAAAAATGCAATCTGATATTTTATGTTGATAAAGGATTTTTATCGTGTACTTTCAATTCAAAATGTAGAAACTGGATATCAAGCTAATATTGAGTTGAATAAAGATCATGCTGTGTTTGAAGGACATTTTCCAGATAATCCAGTAATGCCTGGAGTCTGTATGATACAGATTATCAAAGAATTGGTGGAAGAAATAACGAGCAAAACGCTTTTCATGCAACAAGTATCAAATGTGAAATTCATGACGCTGATTAATCCACAAGTAGATCATACTTTGGTAGTGAATTTCTCAGTAGAAGAAAAAGAAGACCTGATAAAGGTGAAAAGCAGTATTAGCTTTCAAGATACAATAGCGCTCAAAATGAGCAGTGTATACACTCAAAAATAGATAAAATATGAAGGTAGCTTTGATTTGGTTCGTCAGTTTTATTAGCTTTTTTCAAGTTTCAACAACTGATTTAAGTAAGAGTTTTCAGCAAGCGAGTCTGTCTGCTGAACAAGCACAAGCTTTTTATGAAAAAGCATTGACGATTAAGACAACAGATGAATCAGCTACACTTTATAAAGGAGCTGCCTTGGTTACTTTGGCTAAATTTGAAAAGAAAATCAAAGTAAAAAAGGATTTGGTAAAGGAAGGCGCTTTACTGATTGAAGCAGCGATCGAAAAAGAACCTGCAAATGTTGAATTTCGATTGGTTCGCTTAATTATCCAAGAGAATACACCCAAAATTGTAGGATATTACAAGAATATTGACAGTGATAAAAATATGCTTATCAAGCAGTACAGCCAACAAACAACAGCATTGAAAAAGTGGATTAAATCCTATGCTGAACAATCGAAAGCCTTTACTGCTGATGACCGGAATAAATTGCTTTAACAAGCACAACGATGACAACACAAAATCTTGCAACCTATACGACTAAGCTAAAAGAATGGGGTATTTGCATCTTAATCCCCACTTATAATAACCATAAAACGTTACAACGTGTTTTAGATGGCGTGTTAGCGTATACAACTGATGTTATTGTTGTCAATGATGGTTCTACAGCTGAAACAGCTCTTATTTTAGATGCATATCAGCACCAAATTACGCTTATTCACCTCCCTGAAAACCGTGGAAAAGGAAATGCCTTGCGAATAGGATTTGCACAAGCACAAGCCTTAGGATACTCTTATGCGATTACTATTGATTCTGATGGGCAACACTACCCTTCTGATATTCCTGTTTTTGTTGATGCGCTAGAAGAATCAAAAAATAAAGAATTATTGTTGATTGGTTCAAGAAATATGAATCAAGATGGTGTTCCTAAAAAAAGTAGTTTCGGCAATAAATTTTCTAACTTTTGGTTTTGGTTTGAGACGGGAATATCTCTTTCAGATACACAATCAGGATATCGTTTGTATCCTTTAAATAAGTTGGCGAAAAAGTATTACACGCGCAAGTTTGAATTTGAAATAGAAGTAATTGTTCGAGCAGCTTGGAATGATGTTGAGGTAAAAAATGTACCCGTACAAGTTTTATACGACAGCAGTGAACGAGTGTCTCACTTTAGACCTTTCAAAGATTTTACTCGAATCAGTATTCTAAATACCCTATTGGTTTGTATTACGTTGCTGTACATCATCCCTAGAAACTTTCTCCGTAGCTTCAAAAAAAAAAGCTTTAAAGCCTTTATAACAGAAGATATTCTAGGAAGTAATGATACGGCTTCAGTCAAAGCGTTGTCGATTGGATTGGGGACCTTTATAGGGTTATCTCCACTTTGGGGATTACACTCTTTCCTCGCGATATTTTTAGCGATTACGTTTCGATTGAATAAGGTTTTAGCGTTTGCTTTCTCCAATGTCAGTATACCTCCAATGATTCCCCTTATTGTCTATGCCTCGCTGCAATTAGGCTATTACATGGTTCCGCATGGCAGTCAGCATATTTTGATAAGCGAATACAGCTTTGCGGCCATATCAGAGCATTTATGGCAATATATTTTAGGTAGCTTTGCACTCGCTGTGATGACTAGCTTTTGTTTGGGATCCATCAGTTTCTTTTTAATCTCAATCGCTCAAAAACAGAAAAATTAAAAATGGCAAATTGGTTTTATAAAATATATCAATGGGGGGAGAAAAATAAACTATTATTTTTCATCAGCGTTGTGCTGTTTATCAGCTGTATGGCCTTTGGAGCATGGAATATTAAATTTGAAGAAGATATTACGCGTATATTACCCAAAAGCGAGAAGTCCAATGTAACTGCAAAAGTATTGGAACAATTGCGCTTCTCGGATAAGATTACCGTCATCATTGAAAAACAAAAAGGAGGTACAACTGATGATATGGTTGAATTAGCATCCCATTTGTTTGACACTTTAGCAACAAAAGAAGCCTATATTAAACATATTCAAGGTAAAATAGAGGATGAAAATATCAATGAAACCATTGCTTTTGTCTACCAAAATTTGCCTTTATTTCTAGATGAAGCGGATTATCAAGAATTAGAACAAAAAATACAGCTAGACAGTGTTGCTCAAACCGTAGAAGCAAACTATAAAACCTTAGTTTCACCAACGAGTTTAGTCGCCAAGCAATTCATTCAAAAGGACCCTTTTGGCATAGGTTTTATCGCCTTAAAGAAATTGCAAAAACTAAATATTGGTGATGGGTTTCAATTAATCGATGGTTTTTTATTCAACAAAGAAGAGGATAAATTGTTGTTGTTTATTGATCCCGTTTACAGTGGGAGTGATACCGCACACAATACCGATTTTATAGCCTTTTTAAACGGAATAAAAGAAGAATTTAACTACAAACAAGAGCAAGTTACGATAGATTATTTTGGTGCTTCTTTTGTAGCCGTTGCCAATGCAACGCAAATTAAAAGCGATATTCAGCAAACTGTAGCAATCTCCATCACTGTTTTGATGCTTTTGCTCATTGCTTTTTATAGACGAATAACAATTCCTGTTATTCTCTTTATTCCCACTTTTATTAGCGCGCTAGTTGCCTTGTTCTTTTTGTATTTTATGACAGATGCTATCTCGGCTATTTCCTTGAGTATTGGTGCGATATTAATTGGAATTACTATTGACTATGCCCTGCATATCATGACGCATTACAAACATTGCAATGATATTAAAGTGCTATATCAAGAAATTACAAATCCTATTATGATGAGTGCCTCTACAACAGCTATTGCCTTCTTATGCTTGGTTTTTGTACACTCTGAAGCATTGAGAGATTTAGGTGTTTTTGCATCCATTACGGTAATGGGAGCTGGAATCATCTCACTTTTATTGATTCCGCACTTATATAAACCTTCAGCGAAAGACAGACTCAATCAGTCAAGTTCTCTTTTAGATACAATAGCTCACTTTCCTTTTGATCAAAGCAAAGTATTGCTTGGGCTATGTGGATTGATCATACTTATCAGTCTATTTACGTTTAAAAACGTCAAATTTAATAGCGATTTGTCTTCGTTGAATTACTTCCCAGAAGAATTAAAACAAGCGGAACAAAAACTAGAATCAACGGTTGACAGTGGCTCAAAATCACTGTATTTAACGTGTTTTGGAGAGGATATCGAACAAGTCGTGGAGCAAAATGTAGCATTGGCGAAGCAATTGGAACAAGCCAAAGCGAAAGGAGAGATTTTACACTTTAGTTCTTTGGGTGATTTTGTATTATCAACCCAACAACAACGTGCCAAAATTGCCCAATGGGAGCATTTCTGGTCAAAAAAGAAGGCCAACCAATTCATTGAACAATTCAAATACGAAGGAGCAAAATACGGTTTTAACGAAACAGCATATCAGCCCTTTTTTGCCTTGTTGAATAACAAGTTTGAACCCATTGGAATTAAAGACTATTCCGACTTAAATCCACAGATTATAGATGAGTTTTTAATCGAGAAAAATGGACATTATACCCTCAGCACGGTAGTCAAATTACCAGAAGAACACAGACAAGCTTTCATGGAACAATTTCCTTCTTCTGATCATTTTATTGTGATTGATCGAAAAGAAATGAATGAAACATTTTTAGGGAATATTGTCAACGATTTTAATGACTTAGTCAATTATTCCTTTTTAGCAGTATTTGCTATCTTATGGCTGTTCTTTAGAAGAATTGAATTGGTTATTGTCTCTATGATTCCCATTGTCGTTACGGGTTTAATCACAGCGGGATTGATGGGGTTATTCCATATTGAATTCAATATTTTTAGTACCATCGTGTGTACCATTATTTTTGGACAAGGTGTTGATTTTACTATTTTCATTACCAATGCCCTGCAGAAAGAATATACCACAGGAGAAGAAAGTATGCCAACCTATCGTGCTTCTATTATTTTAGCCGTATTGACTACTTTATTAGCCGTTGGAACATTGGTATTTGCAAAACATCCTGCATTGAAATCAATTTCTTTTGTTTCCATTATCGGAATGAGTGTTGCAGCAATCAATGCCTTTGTCATTTATCCGCGTCTGTTTAAAATATGTTTTGTCAACAGACAACAGAGAGGCAATTCGCCAATTACGTTGCGTTTGTTGTTACACAGCATGGTGTCTTTCCTATACTTTGGAGTATTTGGATTTTTGTATTCGATGCTGTCTAAAGTATTTCTACTAGTAGCCCCTGGTAAAGAACGAACCAAATTGCGTATGTTCAGCAAGGGAATGCATTGGTATATGACCTCTGTTTTGTATTTGAATGCTCTTGTGCGTAAAAAAGTGCGAAACCCACATAAGGAAACCTTTGAAAAACCAGCAATTATAATTGCCAATCACACCTCTTTTTTAGATTCGTTAGTGATGGGGATGGTTTATCCTAATGTAGTATATCTTGTCAACGATTGGGTGTATAAATCCCCTATCTTCGGAAAGGCTATTCAGTCCGCAGGTTTTTATCGCGTTTCTGAAGGTGTAGATAACAGCATTGATCACCTAAAGAAAAGAGTAGAAATGGGCTTTTCTTTAATGATTTTTCCAGAAGGTACCCGTTCGCATTCCAATGCGGTGCAACGCTTCCATAAAGGTGCTTTTTTCTTAGCCGAAACCCTGCAATTAGATGTTGTACCGGTTTATATTCACGGTAATTCAGAAACTATACCCAAAGGGGATTATATCATCTACGATGGGCATATTATAGCCACTGTTGGCAAGCGAATTTCGCATAATGATGCTTCATTTGGTACTACCTATGCACAGCGAACAAAAGCCATTAGTAAGCATTTTAAAGCTGAATTTGCCCAAATAAGAACAGAACTAGAAGATGTAGACTACTTTAAGAAAAAAGTATTCTGGGCGTATCTATATAAGTTTCCTTATGTAGTGAAAGCAGTCAAAGCGGATTATAAAGAATACCGTAAATTCTACTTTGAAGTAAATCAACACTTGCCTTCAGAAGGAGGTATTCATCATATTGCGGATGATTATGGACAATTGAATATGCTCCTGACCTTGCAACAAAGCAAGCGAAAAATATACAGCTATATTGCAGATAAAGAACACCGCGAGGTAGCCAATACACTTTATATTGTTAAGAAAAGGAAGATCCACTACGGGGATACTTTAGATGTACAAAGTAAATGTGATACACTCTTACTGAGTAGTGCAAACACCGCGTTAACCACTGATTTTATTACGCATTATCAGACTATCATTGTACTGAAAAAAGCAGGAGTGCTGCTAGAAGCATATGAAGGATTTACAAAAATAACGGAAGACAACTACGTTGTCGTTTGGAATAAGGTACACGATGGAAAATAAATATGATGTAGTCATTATTGGAAGTGGAATTGGCGGATTGGCCTCTGCAGTTATTCTTGCCAAAGAAGGCAAGAAAGTATGCGTATTGGAAAAAAACAACCAATATGGAGGTAATCTACAGACTTTTTCAAGAGAGAAATCCATTTTCGATACGGGCGTACACTATATTGGAGGATTAGAGAAAGGACAGAATTTATACAAGTACTTTTCTTACTTGGGTATCATGGATAAGCTAAAATTGAAGCAAATGGACCTCAACGGGTATGATTTGATTTCTTTTGGCGACGACATGATTCAGTATCCTCACGGACAAGGATATGAAAACTTTGTACAGCAATTATTGGTTCATTTTCCAGAGGAAGAACCAGCTTTGCGTCAATACATTGAGAAAATCCAAGCGATTTGCAATAGTTTTCCCATGTATAATTTAGAGCAAGGAACTGGCTATAACGATCAAATTGTATCCTATAAATTAGATGATTTCCTAAATGAAATTACAACCAATGAACGCTTAAAAGCGGTACTAGTGGGGTCTAATTTTCTCTACGTAGCCAACAAAGAAAAAACACCACTCTATGTCCATGCGTTGACTGTGAATTCGTATATTCAAAGTGCATGGCGTTGTATCAATGGCGGGAGTCAAATTAGTAAATTACTCATTGCCGAATTAAAACAATATGGTGGTGAGGTTTATAAAAATACAGAAGTGGTAGATTTTGAATTTGATGGAGAGCGAATTACGAGTTGTAAAACCAAAGAAGGCAAAGTTTTTATAGGAGAACAATTCATCTCCAATATCAATTTGAAACAAACCATTAGAATGGTGGGGCCTAATCATTTTTCGAAACCTTTTGTCAAGCGCATCATGAGCTTGGAAGAAGTAACATCTGTTTTTTCCCTGTATATTGTTTTTAAAAAAGACCAATTCCCTTATTATAACAACAATATTTACCATTATAACAGTACAGCTGATATTTGGGATACCAATGGAAAATGCAAGGCAAATTGGCCCAATTTAGTTGTGGCTTTGATGAATGCAAATAAGACAGAACAAAGGTTCGCTGATAGCATGACGGCAATGACTTATATGGATTTTTCCGAAGTAGAACCTTGGGAACAAACCCATAATGTATCCACCATCAAAGCGTTGAAACAACGAGAGGAATCGTATGAGCAATTTAAAGCAGAAAAAGCAGAATTGATTATTCAAAAGCTCGAAAAAATATACCCCGGAATTCGTGAGGCTATCCAAGGAATATATACCTCAACTCCACTAACCTATCGCGATTTTATCGGATCAGAAAAGGGAAATATGTATGGATTCATTAAGGATGCGAATAGCCCAATGAAAACGTTTATTTCACCGCGCTCCAAAATAGGCAACTTGTTCTTCAGTGGACAAAATGTGCGAATGCACGGAATTATGGGGGTAACAATCGGTGCCTATGTAACCTGTATGGAAATGATTGATAGGGATATTTTAATGCAAAAATTAAATCAATATTGAGATGATGCAATACACACATAGAATAATCGGGTTAATTCTACTGGCTGTATTGGTTGCGAATTGTGGAATTAAAAAAGGACTCAAAGACTTTCCGCCTATTGAAAAATACGACACAATTGTGCCTCGATTGTCTTATGATACCGATACATTGAAAATTACAACACAAGCGTATCTTTATCAAAATAGACAAAAACTATGGGAGCTGTATGTACAAGGAGATCCCTATCAAATTGGATTGCAAACCGGTGCCTTGACACAAAAACTATATCAAAAGCAAGAAACCGTTTTTTTTGCTAAAGTAGAGGAATTTGTACCTTCTGCTTTCAAACAAAAGATGTTGGTTAAAATGCTTAAATTTTACAACAGACATCTGTATCGCTATATCCCAGAAGAGTTTAAAACTGAAATTTACGGCGTATCTCAATATGCCAGTGATCGCTTTGCTTATCTAGGGGATGCCTATCATCGAAACCTGTATTTGCACGGTGCACACGATATTGGACATGCGTTTCAAGATCTAGCTCTTGTAGGCTGTTCTTCTTTGGCTGTTTGGGGAGAGCATTCGGAAGATGGAGGATTGCTTATTGGACGTAATTTTGATTTTTATGCAGGAGATGAATTCGCAGAAAATAAAATTATCGCTTTTGTCAAACCCAATCAAGGACATGCGTTTATGTCTGTAACTTGGGGCGGCATGACAGGGGTTGTCTCAGGTATGAATCAAGAAGGTTTAACCGTGACGTTAAATGCTGGGAAATCGGCTATACCACTAAAAGCAAAAACACCAATTTCTGTTGTAGCACGTGAAATTCTGCAATATGCCGCAACAATTGAAGAAGCAATTGCCATTGCTAAAAAGAAAGAAGTTTTCGTTTCTGAATCGATTTTAGTGGGGAGTGCCCACGATCAAAAAGCCGTTATTATTGAAATAGCACCTAAAAATTTTGGCGTGTATGATATGCCTAATGTATCCTCGATAATCTGTTCCAATCACTTCCAAAGCGAAGCTTTTGCCAAAGATAAGCGCAACCTCAAACAAATTGAAGAAAGTCATTCGCAATACCGCTGGGAAAAAATAAAGGAAATTGTGGACGAGGAACACCAATTGTCTCCGTTAAAGATGGCACATTTACTGCGTAATACGGAAGGATTAGCCAACAAAGCATTAGGATATGGGAACGAGAAAGCCCTAAACCAACTCCTTGCCCATCACGGTATTATTTTTCAACCTGAAAAACGCCTCGTTTGGGTATCTTCAAATCCTTATCAATTGGGAGAGTTCGTAGCTTATGACCTCAATACTGTTTTTTCGAATACCTTTGAAGAAGTGCATTCGTACGCTATTGATAGCCTAACGATTGCTGAGGATCCTTTTATACATACCAAGGCGTATGCAGATTATGAAGCATTCAGAAAAGAAAATCGCGTGATAGAGCAGCAGATAAAGCATAATGAAAAAATAGAGGCAGCGACGCTTAAAGCGTATCAGCAATTGAATCCTGAGTACTGGTTGGTTTATTATCGCGCAGGTGTATATTACTACAACCAAAAAGAATATCAATTGGCCAAAGAAGCTTTTGAACAAGCCTTGACCAAAGAAGTGACAACGGTGAATGCCGAAAAAGAAATAAAGAAATACCTCAAAAAAATAAATAGAAAATGGAACTAAATTCGTCAGTAATGAATCAATCAGTTGATGAGATAAAACATTTTCAAGAGCAAAAACTCAGAGAAGTGTTGCGTTATGTCAGCCAACATTCGCCTTTTTATAAGCAATTGTACCAAGAGCAACAAGTTGATCTTTCAGCCATCCAAACCTTGGAAGATCTTCCCTTATTACCGTTAATTACCAAAGACGATTTGCAGAGAAATAACGATGATTTCTTTTGTGTGGACAAAACTCAAATTATAGATTATGCCACGACATCAGGCACATTAGGAGATCCTGTAACTTTTGGACTAACCGATAAAGATTTAGATCGATTGGCTTTTAACGAAGCCACTTCTTTTACCATTGCAGGTGTTCAAAAAGGAGATACGGTGCAACTCATGACAACCATTGATCGCCGATTTATGGCAGGATTAGCTTATTTTTTAGGTTTGCGTAAATTGGGGGCTGGCGTTATTCGTGTTGGAGCTGGAATTCCGCAATTGCAGTGGGATTCTATTCTTAAATACCAACCGAAATACTTGATTGGAGTCCCTTCTTTCCTACTGAAACTCATTGATTATGCAGAAAAAGTAGGCATTGATTATAAAAACAGCAGTGTACAAGGCGTAATATGTATTGGAGAGGCACTGCGTACAGCAGATTTACAACCCAGTATTCTAGCTAATCGAATTTTAGAGAAATGGCCGTTGGAGCTATTCTCTACCTATGCCTCAACAGAGATGGGAGCCGCTTTTACAGAATGTCATTTGCATCAAGGGGGGCATGTGATTCCAGAATTGATTATTACCGAAATTTTAGATGAGGCTAATATTCCTGTTCAAGAAGGAGAATTAGGTGAGTTAGTTATTACAACACTGGGGGTCGAAGGGATCCCTTTGGTGCGGTTTAAAACAGGTGATATGGTGCGAAAACACACTACACCTTGCTCCTGTGGTCGTAATTCCTATCGCTTAGGGCCAGTGGAAGGGCGCAAAAAACACATGATTAAATACAAAGGAACCACGTTTTATCCACCCGCAATTCACGATATGCTCAATGCCTTCAAGTCCATTCAGATGCACTTAGTAGAGGTGAAAACCAACGACATTGGAACGGATGAAATTGTCATTCGACTGGTGAGTACCGATACTTCAGACGAATATATGAAGCAGATTAAAGATACATTTCGCGCTAAATTAAGGGTAACTCCACAAGTAGTATTTGAAGAAATGGAAGTTTTACAGCCCATTGTTTTTAATGCATTAAGCAGAAAACCCATCACGTTTATTGATAAGCGTGTACAGTAAAACTCAAAAAGAAAGTTTTAAATTTTATAAATGATTTTAAAGGCATTACAACTTTATAAAAAACGATAGTTGTAGTATCTTTGTAAAAATATAATGAATCAAAATGGCTAATCAAGTTCGCGTGCGTTTTGCACCTAGTCCTACAGGACCTTTACACATTGGTGGTGTTAGAACAGCATTATTTAATTATTTATTTGCTAAACAGAATAACGGTGTTTTCTATGTGAGAATCGAGGATACAGATCAAAATAGATTTGTTCCTGGAGCAGAAGCCTATATTTTAGAAGCATTGGAATGGTTGGGTATTTCTCCTGATGAAACGATGGGAAAAAACGAAAAGTTTGGACCTTACAGACAAAGTGAACGCAAAGCCTTATACCAGCAATACGCAGACCAGTTGATTCAAACAGGATGGGCGTATTATGCGTTTGATACAGCAGAAGAATTAGACGAATTGCGCAAAAAAGCAGAAGAAGCTGGGCAAACGTTTATCTATAATCACAGCAACAGAGAACAATTAAAAACGTCTTTAAACTTGTCAAAAGAAGAAGTAGGCCAATTAATTGCTTCAGATGTACCTTATGTAATTCGCTTCAAGACACCAGTAGGTGAAACTTTGTTGTTGAATGATCTTATTCGCGGTGATATTAAGTTTGAAACAAATTTATTAGACGATAAAGTATTATTTAAGAGTGATGGTATGCCAACCTATCACTTAGCGAATATCGTGGATGACCATTTAATGGAAACGTCACACGTGATTCGCGGAGAAGAATGGTTGCCTTCTCTTCCATTACATGAATTGCTATACAAAGCATTCGGATGGGAAGCTCCTAAATTTGCACACTTGCCATTAATCTTAAAACCAGTAGGAAACGGAAAATTGTCTAAGCGCGATGGAGATAAATTGGGATTCCCTGTATTTCCATTGGATTGGCAAGATCCTATTTCTGGTGAGAAATCATCAGGGTATCGCGAAAAAGGATTCTATCCAGAAACGGTGCTTAACTTTTTAGCTTTGTTGGGGTGGAATGATGGTACAGATCAGGAAATTTTCTCTTTAGAAGAGTTAGTAGCAAAATTTGACTTAGGACGCGTGCATAAAGCAGGGGCGAAGTTTGATCCAGAAAAGAACAAATGGTTCAACCAGCACTATTTAAAACAGCAAAAAGACGCAGATCTAGCGCAATCGTTCCAAGTAATCTTAAAAGAAAAGGGAATTGAAGCAACAGATGCCTATGTAGAACAAGTAGTAGCTTTAATCAAAGAACGTGCAACGTTTGTTTCTGATTTCTTTGAATTGAGCGATTTCTTTTTCCAAGCACCAGCAGCGTATGATCCAAAAGCCTTAAAGAACTGGAAAGAAGATACAGCTGGATTGATGCAGCAAGTGGCTCAAGTAATTGAGGGAATAACTAGCTTTGAATCAACAGCGATTGAAAAAGAAGTAAAAGATTGGATCAATGAACAAGGTATCGGAATAGGGAAAGTAATGCAACCGCTACGCGTATGTGTGGTTGGAGAATTGAAAGGACCAGACTTATTTCAAATCATTGAATTAATCGGAAAAGAAGAAACGCTAAAGCGAATCAAGCAAGCAATTGCAACAATATAAAAAGAAAGAGAGCTACATCGTTAGCTCTCTTTTTTTGTTAAAAATAATGCGTAATTTTAAGGGCATAAATCAATACGGAATGAAAAAATTGATGGCTATTTTGACTGTGATACTCTTGTTTGGTACTGCGTGTTCCAAGGAAGAGGATAATACAGCAGAGCGTGCAGAAAAAGAGTGGACGAAATTCATCCAAAAACACCTTATTGGTGAATGGAAGCCTGAATCGATTGAGGTTAAACCGCTGTTGGGGCCAGTACTACTTGAAAAAAAATACGAGCTTTTACAACCGGCAGGTACTCAAGATATCCTCACGTTAAATCAAGATTATACAGGACAGTTCAAAACGTTCCTTGCACAAGGTACAGGCAAGACCATCAACTTCAAGTGGTACCATAAATTAGAGGAACTGGGTGTGATATTAGAAGATAAACGCGAATTCAAAAGTATACTCCTAGATAAAGCTGAGGGGAAACTTCAGGTCTCTATTCCACTACAAAGTGTAGAGGAAGATTTAAAGCCCTACTTACCTGAATTAGAAGATATAGAAGCAAGCGAAAGAGGACTTTTATTTGTTCATTTTAATTTTGTTAAATAAATAATATTTTTACGTTAATTTATTTTTAAATTATAATTATAATAAGTTGTATATTTGAGGGTTAACTAAAAATGATTTTATGAAAAAAATAGTTTTAACCCTTTCATTGTTAGCTCTAGTAATGACAGGGACTGTATCTTGTAGCAGTGATGATAACAGCTCAGAACAACAACAATTAAAAACGTTAGTTTTAGCTTCTGTTAATGGTACGGATGTAACTGTAAATGAAGAAGTAGCTTTCGTTGTGACTGTGGGTACAGAGGTAATAGAAGGTGCTAAAATTGAGGTTGATGGAAAAGCAGCGGCGAATCCGTATACTTTTGACAAAGCAGGAACGTATAAAGTAGTAGCTAAAAAAGACGGCTATAACAAGAGTAATGAAATTACGATTATCGTTTCTGAAGTAGGTATTGCTAGAGTATTGAAATTAGAAGCAAATAAAACGAGCATTACCGCAGGAGAAGATATCAGTTTTGCTGTAACAGAAGGAGAGGAAACAATCACAGATGCAGAGTTGTTTATAGAGGATACTAAAATTACTTCTCCATATACATTTACCCAAGAAGGGGAATATTACGTGATAGCTAAAAAACAAGGTTTTGTAGACAGTAACCGCGTGAAAATTACGGTTGCCGAAGCAGTAGATGAAAGACCTATCGTAGGTACATGGATTCCGGTGCACGTTAAAGTAGATGCTTTGGGTTCAACAGTAGCAGATATGGCGTACCCTAAAAAGGAAAATTGTGAAGATGATACCTTGATCTTTAACAGTAATCAAACGGTTAAATTTGACTATCACGAGGACAACTGTGATTTAAAGACAACGGGAGCGAATTGGTCGATTAGTGGAAATGTCTTGACCATGACGTTATTCGGTCAGTCTATGATCGTCGATGTAGTAGAAAACACAGCGACAAAATTGGTGATTAAAGCGAAAGGAAATCAATTCGAAGCTCTAATTCCAATTTTAGTACCGGATTTAGCAGGTAGTATTCCTCCTGCATTGTTAGCTTTGACAGATGTACAATTAGAATTGAAGAAATAAGCATGAAAATCTCCAGCAATGGAGATTTTTTTGTATTTTAACGTTCGAATAAATAAATTTTGTTATGTATTTTATATTTCTTGTACCCGTATTGATTATCTTGTTCCTGAGTTTCTTTACGGTAAAGCAACAATCTTCTGCAATTGTTGAGCGTTTTGGTAAGTTTAAAAGTATTCGTCATTCGGGGTTACAGTTGAAAATACCAGTGGTTGATCGTATTTCAGGCGTAGTAAATTTGCGTATCCAGCAATTGGATGTAATGATCGAAACAAAAACAAAAGACAACGTTTTCGTTAAACTGAAAGTAGCTGTTCAATTTAAAGTTATTGCAGATCGCGTTTACGATGCGTTTTATAAATTAGAATACCCGCATGATCAAATTACGTCTTATGTATTTGACGTAGTTCGTGCAGAAGTACCGAAGTTAATCTTAGACGATGTTTTTGAAAGAAAAGACAATATTGCAATAGCCGTTAAACGCGAATTAAACGAAGCGATGACAACTTATGGCTACGATATCATCAATACGTTGATTACAGATATTGATCCAGATATTCAAGTGAAAAATGCAATGAACCGAATCAATGCTGCCGATCGTGAAAAAGTAGCAGCGGAATACGAAGCAGAAGCAAGTAGAATTCGAATCGTAGCGAAAGCAAAGGCTGAAGCTGAATCGAAACGCTTACAAGGACAAGGAATTGCAGATCAACGCCGCGAGATTGCTCAAGGATTGGTAGAAAGTGTGGATGTATTGAATAAAGTGGGAATCAACTCTCAAGAGGCTTCTGCCCTGATTGTGGTAACTCAACACTACGATACACTACAAGCAGTTGGAGCAGATTCAAGATCAAACTTAATCCTATTGCCAAATTCACCTACTGCAGCGAGTGATATGCTGACAAATATGGTGACTTCTTTTGCTGCGAGCGCAAAAGTATCTGAAATGAATGCTGTAGCACCATCTAAGCCTTCTAAGAAAGATAATGCACACGAATAGCACTAAGTATAGTATAAGTGTAGTAAAGAGAAAGAAAAGGCCTATAAAGGCTTTATTGTAGATCATAGATTCAATACATAGAATCAACGAGACAAGCTTGAGCAAATAAATTGCTCAAGCTTGTTTTTTTATGGGATAGTCAGTAAAATAAAATTAGTAGTTATTGATCTAGCCATCTTTTAAAATCAGCCGCTTTATTTTTGCTGATGATAATGGGATCAATGCTTTTGTGCACCGTTTCGATTTTTAACTGATTCCGACCATAAATCCAAATATTCTCAATAGAGGTAATAGGTAAAATATACTGTCGATTGGCTCTATAAAATCGCTTCGGATCTAATCCTTGCATCAATTCTTCTAAGGTTTGATTCAAGGTATAGGTTTTATTGTGTGTGGTGCGAACAGAAACAATTCCGTGCTGTAGCGTTATAAAAATAATGTCGGACGTGTCAATAGTGATTATTTTATCTTTTTGATAGGCAATCAGCCGTTTTTTACCTGGTTCCTCCTCACTGCTAATGTCTCCTACTTGATATTGCTTTTGTTGCAAGAGTTGATTCATAACGTTTAAACGAAAAATGGTATCATGCAAATCAGAGAGATGAACATCAATTGCTGTTTCTCTCTTTTTGTAAATCAAGAGGATGAACCAAAAACAACTTCCTATCAGCATTAATCCTGTAAGAACAGTTGCTAGTAATAATTTTTGAAATAAGTAATTTAATTCCGTTTGAAGTACTTTGATGTTAATATGGCTAGCTAACAACCAATTTGTACCTTTTACAGGGTAAATATGTAAAATTTCAGAATCGCGATGGCTTTGAGGATCAAAGGTACGAATCCCTTGGGTTAATTTACCTTCTTCTAAAATGGATAGAAAATGATGCTGTACTGCGTTTTTAAAAAAAATAGAATTTTCTCTGTTTACTTTGGTGCCTACCTTAGTAAGATCTGGGTGGCATAGTTCAATGCCCTCATTAGTATATAGGCAAACAAACTCCCCCTGCGAATCTGTATTGAGAATACTTTGTTGTAGATGTTGCTGTACTGTAGCTGGCGATAGACCAAGCTGTAGCTGCTGCTCCAATAAAATTCCGATTTCACGTATTTCTCGCTGCCCCGATTGATTTTTTTGTTCGATAAGCGCTTCTTGAGCGTGGGTATAAAAATAATAGAACAACCCAATACTGCTTAGTATAGTTGAGGTAGTAAGTACCAAAAAAATAAGAGTATATGCTTTATTTTTTGTCATTTTTTTAAAGAGATGAAACTTTTTTATTTGTTTTTAATTTATTGCTATTTTTTCTGCGCTTTATTTCAAAGCCTACTATTCCACTTTAATTACGATTAATGCTCATTCAGCTATTTTTTGTTTCAGAACTATAGAGCCGATACTAGTTTTGCTTGTATAATGTAAATCGAAAAATCAGATGAAAGAGAACTATGTAATCCTTTTCTTCGCTGTATTTCTACTGGGATTATTATATATCATGGGGCCAGATGAACCTCCATATAAACCAATAGATACGTTGAGTGGAGTACCAAAAGAAATTCAAGATATTTTACAAAAATCTTGCTTTGATTGCCATTCATCTCAAACGACCTTGAGATGGTATGACAAAATATTTCCTTTTAAAAATGTCGTCTATGGGCACATTATAAAAGGGAAACAAGCCATGGATTTTTCAAAATGGGAAGAATTGGATACCAATCAACAAAATGCAAAGCTTTTTTATTCCGTAAATAAGATACTAGCAAAAGAGATGCCATTATCTTCTTATCAGTGGATTCATCCAGAAATAAAAGTAACAGAGCAAGAAATTAAGCTTTTAAAAGACTATTTACTTCGTAGAACAACACCTGTACCAACGAAAACAAATCAAAAGAAGACGTTGCAGGAAGAGGAACTAAACAGAGAGGAAGAAAACCAAAAGGTAGGAGAGATTCAATCTACTGTAAATCGAATCGCATATCCCACTGATTATCGAAACTGGACTGTAATCAGTATGTCAGATCGCTTTGATAATGGAACGATTCGGATTATTTATGGTAATGAAAAGGCAGTAGAGGCCATCCGCAATCAGAAGATAAATCCTTGGCCAGAGGGTACCATTTTAGCGAAAGCCGCTTGGAAACAGCAAGTAAATGAGGATGGAAGTATTGCAATGGGAGAATTTGTACAGGTTGAATTTATGTTTAAAGATACTCACAAATACAAGTATACTGCAGGTTGGGGCTGGGCAAGATGGAAAGGACCTCAGTTAAAACCGTATGGTGAAACCAAGGCTTTTGTAGTGGAATGCATGAATTGCCATAAACCGCAAAAAGAAAGAGATTATGTCTTTACCAAACCTTTTGATTTAAAATAGAAAACGAATGAAACAGATAAGCATAAAAATAATTATTGGGGGAATTATCGGGATGGTTGCATTGAGTTGTACCTCAAAAGCATCCTTAGAGTTGAAAGAACCACTTGTGTTTTATCCATTTGGGGATCTACCAGAAAACCCACAGTCGCTTCAAGTGCTTACTTGTTGTCTATATCCACAGGACCAAAGCATGTTGGTTGTTTATGGAAATCCGACTGCTTTTAATTTTTCTCAATCACCTGAACATCCTTCGTATCCTGTAGGAACGGTTTTATATGGCGTCCTTTGGGAATCTGAAGCAGATGAAGATTGGTTTGGTGCAGTGGTTCCAAAACAAATGAAACAGATAGAGCGAATTGAAGTGGTTCAAGAAGAAACAATAGCATATAGCTGTTATGATGCACAAGGAAAACAGCAAAAGAAGCCTTTAAACGAGGAGGAAAGAATTCAATATATGCTAGGACAGCAGAAAGCAAGTAGCCCTGAAGTGAAATAAAAATGAAAAAGGTAATAAGAGCGAATTTTCTGTATCATACAAAAAATCTACTCCTATTACCTTTTCTATAGGATAACCTGAATGCTATCAGTGTGATTAGCTGTTTTATTTTCTAAACTTTCGAATGAAATACTTCAAAATAGACGTTACAAGTAAGGTCTGTATACCACCAGAGTTTCGCAATAACGATCCAGCCGAACCCAATGTGTTTTTAATTAGATTTTGTGGCGCCACATCTTCTTTCAATTCGTCAAAAGCCAAATTAATTTTCTGATAATGGATCTCCCTTTCAATACGTAAAATCTGTAAATCTTGATTAATTTGCTCAAAGGAGGAATAACTCTTTCTCATAGTAGTGTAATATTTACGGTCTTACTCATTAAAAATAGCCTCTGAAAGCTTTTTAATTAGGGGTCTATCGACAATATATTTTCGAAAAGTAAAGACAACAATGCTAATTAATAAATAAAATAATCCAACGTAGAGGAAACCAAGCGATTTACTCTCCACTTGCTCGCCAATGGCGATTGCTGCAAATAAAGAGACAAAGAATAGCGAAAGTAGAAAAAAGACACCTACCGCAAATACAGTCATGAAAATGATTGCAGTTTTTGCCGTAATCTTAAGTCCCCACAAACGGAAATAGTCCATACTCGTATTGAGGTATTGCTCCGAATGCTCTTTTATTTCGTTAATGTTGTTTTTGATTTCTTGGAATGCCATGCTTCAGTTGTTATAAACGGATTATTTTTTTGCGCTTTCTGCCAATTCTTTTCCTTGCTTTTTAAGCTCAGCTAATTTATGCTCTAAAGCAGAAATTACCTCATCTCTTTTTTTACCAGCTGAATTGATGAAATCCTCAATACCATCTTCGATGCTATTTGATTTGCGATCGACAACACTGCGCACTTGTTTTTTTAAATCATCAATTTTGTGAGAAAGTTCGTCTTTCGACTCATCAAACGATCTTCTAATTTTTTTTCTCGTTTTCTTTCCTTCATCAGGAGCGAACAGTATTCCAATACCTACTCCTATTGCTGCTCCAGCTACTAAAGCTGCTAATGTACTACCTAAACGATCTGACATAATAATTAAATTTTATGGTTATCTCATAAAGTTAATAAAAAAAGGTGCTTTTACCCGTTAATATAACGTTAAAAACACCTTTTTTAAGTTTTATTACTAAAAAATATTAGTTCTGATCTAATTTAGCCCAAGTATCTCTAAGCCCTACAGTTTTGTTAAATACAAGCTGATCTGCTGTACTGTCTTTGTCTACACAGAAGTATCCCATGCGTTGGAATTGGAATTTATCTCCTTCTTTTGCTTCTTGTAAACTAGGTTCTAAATACCCTTTGATAACCGATAGCGAATTCGGATTGATGAATTCTAAGAAGTCCACTTCTTTATTGCCATCTGGATTTTCATTGATAAACAAACGATCGTATATGCGAATCTCTGCTTCTACTGCATGTGGAATAGAAACCCAGTGAATCGTTCCTTTTACTTTTCGTTTGCTCGCCTCTGTTCCACTTCCACTTTTACTGTCTGGATCATAGGTTACGTGAATCTCCGTGATATTACCCTCTTCATCCTTGATTACGCTTTCTCCTTTGATGATATAAGCATTCTTAAGACGTACTTCTTTTCCTAACGTTAAACGGAAGAATTTGCTATTTGCTTCTTCTTTAAAGTCTTCTCTCTCGATGTATAATTCTCTTGAGAAAGGAACCGTTCTGAATGTCATTACTTCTTCTTCTGGGTTGTTTTCTGCATCTAACCACTCTTCTTGCCCTTCAGGATAGTTCGTAATAACTAGTTTCACTGGATCTAGAACCGCCATCACACGTGGAGCGATTTTGTTTAAATCCTCGCGAACACAGAATTCCAACAATGAAACATCAATTAAGTTATCGCGTTTTGCAATTCCGATTGTATCAGCATAGTTGCGGATTGAAGCTGGTGTATATCCTCTTCTTCTTAAACCCGAAATCGTAGACATTCTAGGATCATCCCATCCTGTTACATGACCTTCAGCAACTAGTTTTGCTAACTTGCGTTTACTTACAACTGTATGAGATAAGTTTCTACGTGCAAATTCACGTTGTTTTGGACGGATATTCTCCTCCTCTACCACCTGATCTAAGAACCAATCATATAATTCTCTGTGAGGTAAAAACTCAAGCGTACAGAAGGAATGTGAAATGCTTTCTAAGTAATCACTTTCTCCATGTGCCCAGTCGTACATCGGATAAATACACCAATCGTTTTGTGTGCGGTGGTGTGCTTTATTGATGATGCGGTACATAATAGGATCGCGCATTAACATATTGGTATGTGCCATATCAATCTTAGCACGTAAAATATGGGTTCCTTCTGCAAATTCCCCTTTTTTCATTCGCTCGAATAAATCAAGGTTCTCTTCTACACTTCTATCTCTATAAGGGCTATTTACCCCTGGTACTGTTGGTGTTCCTTTCTGTTGGGCCATCTCCTCTGAAGTCTGACTATCTACATAAGCCTTCCCTTCTTGGATCATGCGTACTGCCCAATCGTATAATTGCTGGAAATAATCCGAGGCATAAACTTCATTTGCCCATTGATATCCTAGCCACTCTACATCGTATTTGATTGCGTCAACAAATTCCTGTTCTTCTTTTGAGGGATTCGTATCGTCAAAACGCAAGTTCACTGGCGCATTGTACTTTAATCCCAATCCAAAGTTTAAACAAATAGAACTCGCATGACCTACGTGTAAATAACCATTAGGCTCAGGCGGAAAACGGAAATGTAGTTTTTCTGTTGGCAAACCATTTTTTAAATCTTCTTCAATGATTTGCTCAATAAAATTTAATGATTTCTCTTTTGTTGACATGGATATAAATATTATAACTACAAAGGTATCAAAAAACTATAGAAGTTTGACGTATTTTACCCAGACAAAAGAGGATATCTAACTAAAAATAGTCGTAATTTTAGCTTTTAAACTATAAAGAAAGATATCATGGGGATTATTAGACTCAACAATATCAGAACATTTTCGTTCCACGGCTGTATGCCAGAAGAAGCAAAAATCGGATCAGAATACCGTGTAGATGTAACCGCTGCAGGGAATTTTAGAGATGCTGCAGCAACAGATCAGTTGGTATATGCGGTTGACTATGTGCAGTTGAACCAAATTGTCAAAGAAGAAATGGACAAGCGTTCGAATCTATTAGAAACAGTTGTACAACGTATTATTGACCGCGTACTGTTAGAAATAAAGCTCGTAGACAAAGTAACCGTGGCTGTTTCAAAAATTAACCCACCAATTGGCGGAGATGTAGAATACGTAACTGTTGAAATGCAAGGAGTTAGATAGTTTTCATTGCATTGGAGGCAAAAAACTCACTAAATAGGTTTTTAAATTTAAAAAATAGTAGTAAGTTTGCATCCAATTAATGGATACGGCATCGTGTCCGAGTGGCTAGGAAGCGGTCTGCAAAACCGTCTACAGCGGTTCGAATCCGCTCGATGCCTCAGAAAAAGGATAGCTTTCGCTATCCTTTTTTCGTTTAGGGCTTTTAAGAAATACTGTCTTAAAGTATCAAGGAGGGAAATTCCACCCGAGTAAAGAACAGCAATTCGATACATAGCTTGAATGATATTCTATGTGTGCTTTGACTTCTAGAATTGAGTATACATAAAAAAGATCAGCTTGGGTTAACCCAAGCTGATCTTTTTTATATAGCATTATAACTGTTCGTAAAAATAATAGATTATCAATAAGAGCTAAAGAATCAAAATTGAAATATAGCTATTGCGTTTTTGTGTAACAATAGATTTATGTGACATTTTATTGATAATCAGTTGTTTTTGTATTTTAAAATTATGCTGCTAGGCAAAATAATTTCAAAAGCTGAAAACAAGAATTCAGGGCTTAATCTCCTAAACGGTAAACTAAAAATTGCGTTGAATTTTTATATAATTCCATGCCAGGTCCCTCACAATTTCCACTCTGACCTCTTCCTAATTTGATTGGTATTTTAGCAGTAGAATGTATAGTGCCTATATAAGAAATACTTCCTCCATGACTTGAGCGATACCCCTGTACATGACTTGCTGTTGAGTGAATACGCACACGGTTGCTTCCCGTAACTAAACCATTCTCTCCAGGGAAATCAAAAAAATAGGAACTTATCGTACAATCAGTTGCATCGTGTGTTGCTTCATAGGTTATTGTCATTTGATAGGTACCAGGAGGTATTGTTATGGTTGCTTCCGCTTCATTGTAGACAAGCCCCTTAATTTCACTTTTTATTAATTTCATGGGAATTAGCTGACCAACTCCAGCAACAGCTGAGGATAGAAAATTTTGAATATGATTATCAGCTAGTTTAAATACAGCAGGTGTAGGAACAGATAGTTTTGATAGTAGCTCTGTACCAGTCCCCATTTCTTTCACAATTCCATCAGCATCAATAGCTAAAATTTTATCTGAACTAGCATTACCTTGATTAACCCCTTCTAGTTTTAATGGATTTTGTCCTCCACTTATCACTAACCTTTCTGTAGCAGAAGGTGTTTTTCCTATGCCAATGTTTCCTGTTTCACCATCTATATTCATTCCATTTCCATTAGTTCCATTAGCAACAAAAGACAATGCTTTGCCGTCTAATTTTATCTCTCGGTTAGCTAGAATAGTTCCATTACTATTAAAGATATTGGTGTCTTTATCTAGAGAAGCCCAATTAACACCATCAAAATAATAATACCCTACTTTGGTAATATTAACTCTAGAACCTAAATTGTCACCTTCAGTAATATCTGATATATAGATAATAGTACTTAATTGATCATTCGTATAAACCGAAACATTTTTGTTTGTTAAGTCTTTTAATGTTAGACGAGGTACTTGAATTCCATCGGGAACAATATTATCTCCTGAATAAGATATGTCTAAAGAAGACGTAGGAGAATTGGTATTTATTCCTACTTGTGCAAACATATTCGAAACACAAATAATGATGAAGCTAAGAGTTAATAATTTTCTTTCCATGTTATTTTATAATAATTTTGTACAAAGATATTTAATTATGGATAAAAAACATTAATATTAACAGTTTGAATGACTCTGAATAAGGATTACTTTTTTTTTAAGGATGTATTGGTAGATAACAAGTCAAGTAATTATGTAGCCTATTTCTTTCTTGTTCTTCTTTTCTGTCTAATTCTTAGCGACTTACAATAAAAAATAAATTTTATGTAAAAAAAGTAGTTGAAACTATTGACAGATTGAATTTTTGCCGTATATTTGCACTCACGATACCGAAAGCGGGGTGTAGCGTAGCCCGGTCATCGCGCCTGGTTTGGGACCAGGAGGTCGCAGGTTCGAATCCTGCCACCCCGACTAAAACGATAAATGGTGCCATTGGAAGACAAATGGTGCCATTTTTCATTTTAATCTCTTTTTTATTACTATAGCAAGGCTTCCTGTAAAAATTCCCTTTAATTAAAGAATCACCATATCAATATTTTTGAGCTTATTTTGAGTCAAAAGGCAAGAATATGGGAATATGTTGAAAGGATTCGAACCATGTCCACATTTTTAAATATTTTCTTTTTTTCAACCGATCTTGATTTTGATAGAAATACAAATTTCTGCAAGTTTTAACAGGAAGGATAAAACCTTGGTGGCATTTTGAGTTGATATTTTATTCCCTTTGATCAGTTCAATTTCTATAATATTCGAGATTATCTCTTGTTGTTCTTTGCTAATGTTTTTAATGACCTCTGCTTCTTCAAAATTCTCTTTTGTATTAGAGTACTGAGATACATAAACGATCCGAACCTCATCTTTCAAGTGACTTGTAAAGTCGGCATCGCTATATACAAAATCTTTATTCAAGAACAACGAAGCAACTTTTAATTCTATGGAATTGTCTGTACCACGAAAAATAAGAGCGGGTTTTAAGAAACATTTCGTAAGCTTTTTTAAACTCTGCTTCTGCTGTACATCAAGTTTATAAGCATCATTGAGTTGTGTGCCTAAGATGCCAATTCTATTTTCGCAGTCTGATTTTATTGAATGGTAATCTTCTTCGTCAATTGTACCTTTTACTAAAAGTTCCCTTGCATTAGCAACTCGTTCTATCATTTTATGTAATGATCTATTGATATTGGTTTTATCAATAGATTTTTGTTCATACAATTTGCTATAAATCTTTCTGATAAGATCTTCGAAAATTGGAGTATATTCCAAATTTGGTTTTAGCAAACGAATCGCTGATAATAAGTTTTCATTTACTTGATCTGCCCTTACTCGATAACCACAAGAAGAAGAGCAATGATAATAAAAGTACGTTTTAGACCTTCCCTTTGAACCACTTCCTGATATTTTTTTTGAACAAAGAGGACAACTGAGTATTCCTCTAAACATAAGCTCACTATTCGCACTTTGTTTAATGTATTTTTTGTTACGTCGTTTAATTCTTGATTGTACTTCATCAAAAAGTTCTATCGAAATTAAAGGCTTATGGATTCCTTGAACCTCTACTATAGTTTTTCCATTTAAAGATGGAACTCTTATTTTACCACAGTAGACTGGATTTTGAAGTATATTGAAGAATGCATTTAAACTACATTTTAACCCACTTTTAAGAACGGTTTTGTGGTAAGAACGAACTGATATATTTTCATCGAAGTCTCGAAATGCCTTTTTGATCAATGTTGCCTCTGGCTCATGGGGAATTATTGTTTTTGTTCCGTCTGGTAACGGTATATTGAGATAACCTATAGGTGCTCGCCCCATATATCTTCCTTCCTTTTTGGCTTTGTGTATGCCTTGCTTAATGTTTAAAGATCTTCGGTCATTCTCTACTTCTGCTGTGACGATATACATTGCTAATAATACTTTGTTTTCAGGTACCGACATATCCAAAGGTTGATCTGTAGCTTGGGGTTCAATTCCAAGCTTTTGAAGTTGGGTTATTGTATAATATGCATTTGCTGTATTCCTGCTAAATCGATCCCAACGTGTAAATAGAATAAGGTTTGGTCTTGCAGTCCTGTCAATATTAAATTGTTTTATCATGGTAATCCAAGCCGGCCGTTCGAAGTTTTTAGCTGAATGGTCTTCAAATACGGTCTGGACAATTTCAATATGATTGTCTCTACAATATTTATTTAATTTTTCTTCTTGGCTACGCTGAGAGTATCCTTTTTGTGCTTGTTCGTCTGTGCTGACACGGATGTAAATAATTGCTGTTGACATAATTTTCTAATAATAACGTGAGCGTATTAATGGAAAATTAATTATGCAATTAAACTCTTGAAATTATTGTGTAAATACGGTTTTCCGTAATTACTCAATTTCTTTTTTTAATATATTTGTAGGTAATACAAGTTGTTGAAAGTCTGTATATTTAGATCGATTGAAGAATATAAACCCATAAGGTCATAGGAAAAATATAATAGTTGATATCTGACTTGTAAATATGTTAAATTTAAGTCATGATGAACAGCCTATTTCCGGAGGAAAAAATTGAAATTACTTTCAATTGTACATATATAAAAAGTATCAACGGCAATAAAAAAGAATATTATATTGGAGTTGAACAAGGCATTATAAGGAAATTTAATGGAAGTACGTTTTCAGGATATGAATTTCTTTCCGAAAATGGTTCAAAGTATTTTATCTCAACAATTAAAAGCCAGATCCCACAAAATTATGATGCTGTATTCACATTGCTTGAAGAGTATGAAAAACTGACCATTGCAATTCTTTCGAAATGTAAAAAGAAAGCAGAGTATATAAAACTTCCTGATTACAAAAATATCCTTCAGACTTGGGAAGGGAAATTTAATTACAAAAAGGAAGTCAAAGATGAAACTGGTAATATTACTCAATTTGGACTTAGACCTCCACAAATCGGCGCATTACATTCCATCCTCTCACATTGGAGTATTTCAACCAAACCTGCTGTAGTTGTAATGCCTACTGGAACAGGTAAGACTGAAACAATGCTATGTTTAACTATAGCAGAAAAGTGTCAGGGCTTATTGGTAATCGTTCCTTCGGCCTCATTGAGAACCCAAATTTTCAATAAATTCAAATCTCTGGGTGTTCTCAAAGATAAAAGGTTTCAGATTGTTTCCTCTTCTGCCAAAAACCCTATTGTAGGTTTCCTAAAAACGGGTATAAAAAGCATAGACGATGCAAATACTTTGTTTGAATCAAATGTAATTATTTCCACTCCGCAAATAATTACAGGGATACTGAGTGGTGATACGAAAATAAAGGGGGCATTCCTTAATTGGTGCAATCTTTTAATTATGGATGAAGCACACCATAGTCAGGCAAAAGAGTGGAATAACATTAAAGTACAATTTGAAACTTTTAATAAACCTATTTTACTATTTACGGCGACTCCATTTAGAAATGATAAGAAACGCTTACAAGGCAAGGTAATTTACGATTATCCCCTCTCACTCGCTCAAAGAGACAATTACTATAAACAAATTGTTTTTCATCCTATTCTTGAATTTAACCCACTGAAATCTGACCAGCTTATTGCAGAGAAGGCAATTTCTATTTTGGAAAAAGATATAGAAGAAAAATACGACCATATCCTAATGGCAAGGGTTGATACAATGTCTAAAGCCGAAGAGGTGTTTGAAAAAATCTACAAACCATATCAGAAGTACAACCCTGTATTTATTCATAGCGGTATTAAGCAGACTATCCGCAAGAAAATATTAGAAGACATTATCGCGGGAAAGCATAAAATAATTGTATGTGTAGATATGCTTGGGGAAGGATTTGACCTGCCTCAATTAAAAATTTGTGCATTACACGATTTACATAAAAACATCACAACCTCATTTCAGTTCTTTGGAAGGTTTACGCGCGAATCAATATTAAAATTGGGCAATGCATCTATAGTAGCCAATATCGCAGATCCTGAACTAAAGGGGACTTTAAAAACATTATATCAAAAAGATTCAGACTGGGATAAAATCATTAGTATGGCGAATGAGGATATAATAGGCTCAGTGAAAGAAGAACAAGACTTTTTTCAGAATTTTTCAGATGCTGAGATCCCCGCAAAAATTCCATTGCGAAATATAACGCCTGCAATGAGTACAGTTATCTTCAGGTTATTTGATGATGAGATCGAATGCGAGCCACAGAATTATACATCTTGTTTCAATGATGAAAAATATGAAACAGTATCAGTAGAACATGAAGAAAAAAATCTACTCGTTATTGTTGCAAAAAAAGTTGATCCTGTAAAATGGGGGAAAATAGAAGATTTGCTAAACTGTCAATATGATCTCTATATAATATACTTGAACGAAGAACAGAAACTACTCTATATAAACAGCACAAACAATGGAACAACACATGATAAACTTGCCGAAGCCATTGTAGGACCCAATAAAAGTTTGTTTAATGAGGCTGATATTTATAAATGTCTGGATGGAGTATTTCAATTAGAGCTATTTAATTTAGGTTTAAAGTCTACTTTAGATGGTCCCATCAGTTTCACTATGTATGCAGGGAATTCTATAGTGAGTGGTCTGGATGAATTGGACAAGGATACTAAATCCAGTTCAAATCTTTTCGGAGTCGGCTATGAGAACGGAGATAAGGTCACAATTGGTTGCTCCTCCAAAGGTAGAGTTTGGACTAAATTGGTGAAAAGTATTCCCGATTTCTGCCAATGGTGTGATAGTCTTGGCAACAAGCTCTTAGATGATTCTATCGATACACAAGACATTTTTAAATTCATTCAGAAACCAGAATTGATTACAGAACTCCCTGCAAATAAAGTTCCTGTAGCCATGAAATGGAACGAAGAATTATATGCTTATACCTCTATGACCTTGCACAGAGGTATTCCCGTGGTTGATTTTAATGTCAAATTGAACTCTTATGGCCGTGATTATGTTGAATTCTCGATTGAGTCGAATCAGAATGCCATTGACTATAAACTAGTATTGGATTCTACGATTGGACGTGGTTATAAATACGAATTGATGAGTAGTATACCTTTTACAATTACTTATAAAGGAAACGAAATAGATATAGCTGAATTATTTTATGATTTTCCTCCGGTGACTTGGTTCCATGACAATTCCAAAATGTATAATAATATCTTCTTTCCTTTTAAAGGAAAAATCAGCCTTTTCGATACTTCCAAAATATTTGCTTTAGAATGGACAGGTACGAACATTCGGAAAGAATCGCAAAAACAGGAAAAGAGAACAGACTCAATTCAATACCATATTATTGAAAAGCTAAAATCTAATACTGATTATAAAATAATATTTGACGACGATGATGCCAATGAAGCGAGTGATATCATAGCGATAAAATTTTGGGATGGTGGCGACAGCAGAATAAAAATAGACTTGTACCATTGTAAGTTTTCTTCAAAATCACAGAGTGGAGGTCGCTTAAAGGATCTATATGAGGTTTGTGGTCAAGCACAAAGAAGCTTTCATTGGAGACATACCACTTATGAACTTCTGCAACATATGGTTAGACGTCAAAATTCACGGATTAACCAGGGAAAAACAAGTAGATACGAAATTGGTGGAGATGAAGAAATGAACACCTTATTAAATATGATAACATCAGGATATTGTGAACTTGAATTCAATATTTATGTTGTGCAACCGGGTATTTCTAAAAAGGCTATTGAAAAAGAGACAGAGCACTTGAAATTACTTGGAGCAACTGATTTACTATTAAAAAAGACAGGGAATAACTTCTTTGTAATGACAAGCGAATAGAAATAAAAAATTAAAATAGTCAGATAATAATGGAAACTCTAAATAAAGATAAAAGTCCTGTTGATATAGCACTTGAGGAACAGAGAAAAGAAAGTGAAGCGAGAGCAATTCTTCAAGATCTGGAAAGACTGATCACCACACCAAATGAAAGAAAGAGGAGATGGGTTTGGGAATTAATACAAAACGCAAAAGACTCTGTGTCCATTAGTGATATTGAAAATCCCCAAAAAGTGAATATTACTTTCCATTTATCTAATAATAAATTGACATTTTCGCACGATGGTTCACCATTCGCATTAAAGGATTTATTGGCCTTAGTAAGGCGAACATCTACCAAATCATATAATAATGAAAATGGGAATACAGGAAAATTTGGAACTGGCTTTGTGACAACTCATGCGCTCAACAGAAAAGTAAATGTTTCAGGAATATTGAGAAATGAATTAGGTGACCGAGAATTTTCTATATGCGTGGATAGAACATCAGAAACTTTGGAAGGATTACAAAGGGAATTGGATAATGTATTTGTTACAATTAATTCATTTTATGAGAAGTCTCCTCAGAAATTTGAAACCAGACCCCTAACAAAATATGAGTACGAATTAGAGGATGAAACTTATCAACTTGCTGAAGATAGCCTGGATGAGTTGAAAAAAAATCTCCCTTTTACTTTGTTAATAAACCCAGTAATCAATTCAGTACGAGTAATCGACGATCAAAAAGGTGAGAATAAGATTTACTCTCTTACTGAAAGCACGCCAATTATTTCCGGTTTATTTTTTTCTAAGTTAACAACAGACTCAACTGTTATTGAGGAGGATGAAAATGGGCTGTTACACTATACTGAAAATAATATTACCATTGCCATTCCTGTTGTAAAAAAAGATGAAATAAGCTGGCTAATTGAACCAATAGATAAACAAGCGAGATTATACAGGGAATTTCCTTTGATAGGAACAGAACAATGGCATATACCGTTTTTTGTCCAATCTTCAGATTTTATTCCTTCCGAAGAGCGAGATGGGGTAAGAACACTGAAAGACAATGAAAACAAACCCGATTTAACTGCTGACCAGAATAGAATAACGTTTGTTAGCTTGAAAAATACAGTTATCAACTTTTTCAAGCTATTACAGACTTGTTCGATTGAAAAAATGTTTCTATTGGCAGAATGTGGTTTACCGATCGAAAAAACAGAATATACATCCTCTGAATGGTTTATTGAACAGATACAGAAACCACTTCGGGAGTTTTTTCTGGGTTATCCATTACTAAAAACCGCTTCAGGAGACACTATCGCCATAAATAATGCTAAGTTTCCGAATCTCTACGAAGATGAAGAAACAAACCTATCATTTTACAAAATAGCGGTAAAATACTTCCACAATCAATTTCCAACAAAAGATGATTTTAGGGATTGGCAACGGATTATCACTCAGGAAGGTTTTCATTGGGGAAATAGTCTTATTTCTTCACCGGAATATTTAGTTGAAGAAATAAATAAAGAAAATGGGTTGCAACCTTTGAGGTTAGAGGAAAATGAAAATACTGCAAGTTGGTTAAATGATTTAATTCGCTTTTTATCTAAGATTGGAAAGTCAGGGTTAGGAGAAACCCATAATTTATATCCAAACCAAGGAGGAACTTTAAGCAAAAAGCAGGAGATTCGCATCGATCCTCCTTTAAATCCAGAAATAAAATCTGTCGGTACCCAATTAGGCATCCCCGTTTTACGACAACTTTTAGAAAATGATATAACCCATCGTGATGGTATAGACGCTTTTGATACCAAAGCCTTTTACAATATTGTCAATAAAACAATTGGAGATTTAACTCCTTCTGATGACAAGCAAAATGAATACAATGCGGTTTTTAAACTGATATGCTTATTCAACGACAGTACTGCTAAGGAAAGAGACAAGTGGCATCTTTTAGCCAGACAACTTCTCCCTGAAATGGTATCGGATAAAGGGATCGTATATGATATGACAGACTTTAATTTTGGGTCCGCAGAACTGGCTACTATAAAATACATATGTTGGTCAATTGAAAAAACTAAGGACTTCAGAATTTTTTGCGACACATATTTTCAGGCAGATGATGCCTCTGCTTATGAATGGTTAAATAGTTTCTTTGAGGTTTTATTCAGAAATCAAGATTATGAAGAGCTTATCCGAAAATATGCGGTTATACCTATGCAAAATGGAGTATTTAGAAAATTAGAGAATGGTATTTATCGCGAAGATAAAGAAGCGTTTTTTGATACTCTTTTTAAAGAATTATATACACAATATACAGGAAAAGGAGATGCTCAATCTTTTTTGATAGCGAAAGAAATTAAAAATGAAAAATTACCATGGAAGACCATAAAAATTGTAACTGATGAATTGGATAATTTGTTTTCAAGTTCTGATATCGAAAAAAGAGTCGAACCCAATGGACAATTCAATGGCCTATTTCATAAATTGAATGATTGGTTTTCTACCAAAGAGGAGGAGGCAAGCAGTTTGTTCCCTCATTTTAGCAGACATCGTCCAATATTATATGTAAAGGCTTTTGGCCCGGAAGTAAGTAAGATGGTAATGGCGATTCATAAGTTACAAAAGCCAATTGAAGAGATTGAGGCCTTAGTAAATCTTAATATGAACTCCGAAGAATTAGGGCAATTAATCAAAGCATCCCATATGGCAGGTGGAACTTCTAAATTAATTGATGTTGCCGCTGAGATCGAAAGGGAAGCAAAAGATACTCAATGGCGAAAAAATGTTGGTGATGCTGCAGAATTAGCCTTTGTTGAAGCAATGAAAGATGTTTCCGTATACGATATAGAGAATCCTGACCGAGGATATGATTTCGAAATTCATTTTGAAAAAATCGATCCCTATTTACTTGAAATTAAGAGCACCGTTCAGTTCAAAGAGAGTATAAAAATGTCTGGATTACAAGGACGGACGGCTAGAGATAATCAGAAAAATTACGCGTTGTGTGTGTTAGCAAGAGAGCAATCTGACACAGAAGTGACGAAAGAATATTTTATTAATAATGCGAAATTTGTGATCAATATAGGATGCCTAGTTGAAAATAAGGTAAACGGAATTGAAGACAGTTTAATTGCAATAAACCAATATAAGTCAGGGGAAGTAGGAACCTTTTTAGATGATGAGCATTATTCTGTATATGTAAATAGAAGTGCTTGGAAAGAAGCTCTTGACTTTAATACGTTCGTTGACCATTTACAAACATATTTTCAGGAAACTCAAAAACTGTAACAAGAATCTTAAAATCAATTTATATGGCAAAGAAGACACGCATTGTTGGAGGCATGACACAACAATTTTATCATACTATTCCTGACGATAAAGACTTCATTATTACTAGTCCCAAAAAAGAATCTATATTTGAATTCCTTAGTCAAATAGGCTTCGATAAATTTCCTGAATTTATAAAGGATATATTAGTCAAAATTGAAAAACATACCATCATAGATATTACAGATGGACCTGGTGATGAGAAGCAGGACATCTTAACAATGACTCCGGATGGTCATCGATGTTTGATACAGTGTAAACACAGTATAAATATTAATTCTCATTACTCAGGTGATGAACTTGATCGTATTGTTTCCGCTTGTCTTCGGAAAAACTGTAAGCATGCTATTTTTGTAACAAATACAGATTTAACACCTCAAGCAAAAAAATATGTAACAGACAAAGAGTATCTAAGGGGTTGGCCGGAAGCATCGGATCCTCTTGTTGTTGAATATTGGAATGATAATAAGATATGGGATAAAATCAAAAACAATTCGGATATTCTTAATAAATGGTTTGGAAATTTAGGGCAAACACATGGGCTTAGAAATTTTAAATTTGAGCTGTCTGTTCAAAATATGCCAATAGATGAAAGTTCTAATAGCAGTAACTGTTTCGATTCTATCCTAGATCAATTAGTTGCTTTAAAAAAAATACATGAATCAAGCGATGGAAAGTACTTTGGTAAATTAAAAGATGAGACTGAATTCTGTATAGAAAAATGGTTTTTAATTCCCTCAAAACTTAATATAAACTATTCTGTTAGGAATAAAGCTGGTGAATTTATTAATACCCCACAATATTGTATTAGTATAGAGGTGATTATATCTCAAAATGCAAAGTATTCACCTAACGAAATCATACCGCTTATTGTCCGATTTTTATTACAAGACACATTACAATCGGTAGCCGAAAATAGCTGGTGGCACTTAGTCGCTAGTCAGGCTAAAAGTTTTATTTTTCTTCATGATCTGGGTGAAACTCGTCAAATAACTCTAAATGCGGCAGAAACATTCGTAAAAATTAGTAATGAAATAACCTCTGAGATCGATTACATCTCACTGCATCCTACCTACTTCAACTTGAAATCAAATGATGAGGATGAAGATTCAATATTTATTGACAAAACTGCTGGAATTCAGGTAATACAGTTATTTGATCAACCTATAAACCCTTATTATGTTTATGAACAGCAAATAGTCCATTTGGCACAGTTAGAAAAATATAAAACGTATTCTTTTAAAGCAGTAAAGGGGATTGATAGTCATTTGATGATGAGGGTTCGTAGAATAATAAATCACGAATGGGTTGCTATTCAATACAATGATGATACGCTGCTCTGGGGTATTCCTCCTGATGTAGATGACAAAAGTATAAGTTATATAGAATCAAAACTCAAAGTATTAGGCTTACAAATGTTAGACGTTCGTGAAGAAGATAGAGACGAATTATTGGATAATATTCGTACTGACATGCCTCCTCCAACATATCAAATTACATCTGAACTGAATAATTTAATCTTTCCAATTGATTTATCCTCGCGTATTTTTTGGTTGTCTAAAGATTTATCAAACGATGCTTTGATTGATGTGGATAAAGCAATGAAACTTCTAGAGTTTAAATGGTATTATGAGAACATAAATGGATTTGATAATGCAGGTGGTAATAGTGAAATAAAATCTCATACATCAGAACTCCCTAATATGCTCGCTGACATAATGACCATCAGAGGGAAAAAAATGTTAGATATTGGAATATTGAACAAGCCATATTCAATTAATTTAAGATTTCGTGATGCAGACGTATGCTGTAGCAATTCACTTGCATTAAGAAACATCGAAGAGTTTAAAAATGTATATAACGCAATAGAACGATTTATTATTTCAAATGAGCAGATTGATTTTGAGAAATTTAATTTATAGATTTTTAATTATTCTATATTGCCAAAAAACGTTAAGAGCTAAATTAAGTGTTCTATAGTACTCCCATAAAGCAGGTGGAGTGGGAGTTGGATGATGTAAAGCAGGCTCTCAAAAGGAAGGCGAAATTTAATACTCTCCTTTTTGTAATCAATTTTTAATATATTCTTTAGTTATGTAAGTCGCTCTACCTCAATACCTAAAGCTCTTAAAGATGTTTCATTTGCTGCAGACAAAGTGGGAGTAGATATGTATAAATGATTTTGGGCTCTACTAAGAGCGACGTAATTTACCCGATGCTCTTCATTTGAAAGTAAATTGGGATTTAATAAAAATGATAATACTGTATTCTCATTGAAAGCGCTACCTCGCCTTGCTTCCAGAACAACAAGCACACATTCGAATTCATCTCCCTTGGATTTGTGAATTGTCCTACAGGTACCCGTTTCATATAGGTTTTTCACTGCTATGGCAGCATGTGTGTAAGGTGTTGATGAGTAGAAATTGAAAGCGCCTCCTGACCTGAGCGCCGAAACTGTTTTAATGTTAGTCCTAACAAAATTTACTAAACCTGATAAATTATCGTTGGCAAAGCTATCGTAGTTATTAAGCAGCTTTTTTAAAGCCTCTAAAGTCTGTTTCTGATTGTCCAATGTTTTATTTCTGTTGAACGATCGTCCTAGTGTCTTAAGAGCATCTTTAAAATATCCAAGTCTTGCATATTCGATCGCTTTGATCGAATCGGAAATTATTCGACGCCTATCAGATGAACTATCAGCAGATTTTAATTGTTGTAGAAGATCGTTGTGAACGTTAATACCTAGGCCCTTCTGTAAAGCATTAGCAGTTGTATTCTCTCTACATAACGAGAATACCTCAAGATCTGGATATCTATTGGCAATAGTAGATAGGGCACTAAGTTTGTCGCCGACAATAATAGTTGGAGTTGAACCGGATATATTCCTTAAAGGTTGTTGAGTTAAGTTTGGCCTGATCGTATTTAGTAGTCCAACTATTTGATTGGTGCTTCTCCAATTTCCCAAGATCTCATATTCTGCTATGTTTGGTAATGAAAAACTATTCAGCTGACCAGGAACGGCACCTAAAAAAGAATATATCGACTGAATTTCATCACCGACAACACCAATAATGGTTTCGTCAACACCTATCAATTTCAGAAGTGCAATTTGAATTGGACTGGTATCCTGAAATTCATCTACCAAGAAATATGGAAATTTTGCCCTTAACACTTTTAATATGAATGGTTTTTTTCTAACCAGCTCGTAGCTAAAAAAAAGTACATCATCATGGTGCAGAAGTCCCTTAGACCACAACATTTTTTTATATTCCAGATAACCATCATTACTGAAGTATTGTACAGGATATGGAGGTCTTATAATTAAATGCTCTGGATTTGCTGTGTCAAATTTCCATTTCAGGCTCTGCCATGTTTCAACAATCTTTTCATCATCTCGCAAACGTAGTTGACCAGTCTTTACTTTCCAATCCTGTATAGTCTGATATCCGCTCAAAACAATTTCATCGTGTCCATTTAGGTTCGTCGCATCTAAATCATAATCATGGGCAATTATGTGGATATATGGTTTAATAAGATGCGTATATAAGAAACTATGTATAGTGCTTATTTCCAGTCTTCCACCATGATCGCCGACTCTTTTAAGAATTGTCTCAGTGGCAATATTGGTATAGGTTATACAAGCAATTTTTCTCTGAATTTTTAATCTGTTACTGTTATTCAGAATATTTTTTATATGATTTACGAGAAACTGTGTTTTTCCTGCGCCGGGCCCAGCAAATACTTTGAAATGCTCTTCAATATTCTGTAATATACTATTTGAATCTATAACTACTGACATGACCAAATTATTGCATCTTTAAGATAGGTTGGAACAACAAATGAAATAGGAGTTTGGCTTTGCAGGTTATCTTCTAATTTAGCGGCAATTTCTAACGCATTTCCCCCTTTGGACAAACTGTTCAAATACCTTGCTGCCAGTAGCGCTTTCATTTTAGTAGGTTCGTCCCATCCGGCGGCATTACAATTTAATAGAGAATCTGTAATACGAGTATTTTCATCGCTTTTGTGCATGGTACTCGCTGTTACGACGTCAGCAACCTTCTCACCTTTGGCAATATGTGTTGATATTGCTGTCAATTCTGTCTGATTTGAAACGCTATCTGTTATAAGCATTTCACATGAAGGATTTGAAAACATCAGCTCGTATTCTAAGGTCTTTCCAAAAACAGCATCCTGAGAGAAAAAACGAATATTAGGATGGGTCGCATATTGCGCAATCGGTGGATCTCCGGATATCTTGTATTCGTAATTTGCATTATCTTGATTAAGTTCAAAGGGATAGCATTTTTTATGCTTTTCGTTAATGCCTAATTTTTTTCTGGAGGGATCTTGATCAGTAATACACGCTACAGTTTTATGGATTGTATGGGCATTATTCGAATCAAATAATTTAAGAAAATGATCAAAATATCTTCCTCCTACATTGATTACGACGGTGTGTGTGTCCTCTATATTTTTACCGATGTATCGACCTAACGTAGGTATCAAAATTTGTTCGGCAATTCCTTCAACCAATATAATATTCCTTGCAAAAAGCATATCAGAGCGCGTCGCATCTAAAAAACGTTGAACATAGGCTTTGGAATTATTTCCTGCTACATCATTCGTAAATACCTTCCCCGGATAACCTATGTTTACTTTCCCTCCCGCATCACCACTTAGACAAATGATCTGATCAAGCGATACGGCAGCGGTTATGTTTGTGGAATGGCTGGTTATAAAAATCTGTCTTGCATTCTGAGTTTCTGTTGAATGAAGAAATCGCAACAGTTTATATTGTAATGATGGATGTAGATGTGCTTCAGGTTCCTCAATTACCAATACCGGAAATACTTTGGCGTTGCTTCCAAGATAATCACCATTGGTATCCACCTGCATTTTGGCTAACAAAAGGGACATGTAAATCAGATTGTTATAGCCTAATCCATTATGGGTTGCAGGTATCTCGATGCCTGTCGTATGAGTTATTATCAATTTTAAAGCGGAGTACATTTCAATTTCAGATATCTGTCCGTCAAAGCCAGGTTTTGCGCCATCGAATGCCGCTCCAGTTTCATCTGCATATTTCATTATATGGTCACGCCCCTCTTTCATCCTGTTCTGAAGTTGGGTTATCAGATTTAATGCATCAGTAGAGAACGTGCGCTTATGAGCTATTATTTCGGAGTGTTTGGTAGCTTTATCCTTTGAGACATCATTTTTTATCTGAAAATCCATAAAGAAATCTATTACTTCACGTAGCAAGGAAGTTCTACCGGTTAACATATCTCTTTCAACATCTCTTATTGCATGCAAAAATTGATAATCGAATTTTTGTAGATTTTCTGATTCCGCTTGACTTTGGAGTGCGGGATTTCCTCCATAAATCTTATGTACATATTTCCTGAGAAAGTCATGCTTGATTTTTAACCATGCCGTCTTCATATCTGTTTCACCCGCTAAAGCTTCCAAATATTCGGTGTGCTCTGATTCGGGTAAAAAGAAAACGTATGTTAGCATTGCATTATATGGAGATTCCAATTTTGTCAACCATGGTGACACCGTTACCAAATCATCCGCTGTGAGATCCTCATTCTGACTTTCTGAAATTGATAGCGTTATAGTAACTTTTGGGGGTTGGGCGCGTAAATCAGAAATGGGGATGTTTTTATTAAAATCATCAATCTCTAATTTTCTTGAAGTTTTATTGTCTAAAATAAGCGACAATGCTCTTAAGAGATTTGTTTTTCCAGCGTTATTATGTCCAATAATAATATTCACACCTTCATTGAATTCAATTTGACTGTCCTTGAAATTCCGAAATCCCTCAATTCTTATACTGTTGATGTACATCTTAACCAAGTTAATATTAGAATATAAAGATATAGTTAATCAGTTTATAATACTAAGCTTCTACAATAAGTTTGGTAACTTTAGATTTTATTACTAAAATTGCATATGCTTGTTGGCAAGCTCGCTCGTTCGTGCAAAGATTTCATCAGCCAATAGTTTAATAATGCAAACCGACCTGCTTATTATCCAAACAAGATTACGAACGCAAAAATTCAGGATAGTAAAGCTGGTACAAAAGGAATGTATTATGAAAACTATTGAGTACTTCAAACTCCAAGCAAAAAATCTTTACAAAGATTTTAAAACCCAAAAAAGTTATTTTGATCCTAATTATGGTCGCAATTTGTATGAATATGCGCCAAAGTTTTTCGACGTAGATGTGCTAATTCTCGATTATGATATCGATGAGGATAATTTCAGCCTAATGAATGCGCAGCACTACATTGCAAAGTTGGCGGGATTTACAAGATGGACCGAGATGCTGAAAGCTTCTCCCTCGGCTCAAGAATTATCAAAATTATTATTTGACAACATGCACAAGATAAGTGTTATAGAGTGGGATATTTATATCTCGGGCGAAGAACATGAAAAAGGTTTTTTATTTGATGACGAGTCTAAACTGGACATTTTCAAAGCAGTCTTTGATGAAGTAGATGGACATCAAAGTGATGGCTACGACTACCGTTTGGTTAGAAATAAAAAGCTCTCAAATGAAAAACATATAATTAAACCCAAGAAGAACAAAATTTCTGTGCAAATTTCTGCGTTACCGTTATCGGAATCAGATCGTAAAGAGTTTATTGAAATAGCAAACAAAAAATTTGAGAATATATTGGAAACAATAGAGCCTACACATCCCGAATTGGTACGTAAGTTATGGAATCCTGATCAATACATTGACGAAGTTTTAAAACTAGATATGTTGCCCCTTGATCGGGACTATGCATTTTCTTTGATTGAGGCATTCTTAATTCATAATGTTATTGACCTGGCTACAGAAGCAGATAAGCAAGGCTTTAAGCTCAATTAAAAGTCAATCGATGAAAAAATAGATAAAAAAAATATGTCACACTATAGCCTTACCTTTTAAGTTCCAAAGTAAGGCTATAGTGTGACTAATTTAATTTGGTAAATACTTAAATAGGCTATTACCACGGAAATTGTTAGCGAGATTGGAGTATATTCTGTAGCTTCCTTTATTAATGGAAAATATATAGGAAATAAATTCTTTATGGATGGGACAACTCACTCTGATATAAGTATTTTAATAAAATACAATGCTTGTTTAAAATCTTATATTTTATTAAATTCGGTATTATGTAATAACTTAAATAAAGGAGGTGAATTATGGCATTAAAACCAGGTCCAAAAAGAATTGCAGATTCAACAGGAAAGCCGGATCGTCGACAACGGGATAACAAAAGTACTCCCGGGAATACCCCAAGTCTGAAGCCTTCCAAGAGTTCAAAAAAATAGACTATTGGATGTTGAATCATCTTTAAAGACAAATTTTATATAGCTGCAAATTAATGCAGCTATTTTTTTAGATAGCATTGGAAGATGTATACTTTGTTCAAAAAATAAATTTTAAAAACTGAAATAATCATCTTCTGAGATCAATTTCCTCAAATCTTCTAGAAAATGGTTCGAAAATTGTCCCGACAGGACGACTTACTAAAAGCTCTAACGAAAGTTAGGGCTTTTTTGTTTTCATCAATTTTGGGGAATCGCTTTCGTTTGTTGATTGAAAAATAGATTGTTAAATAAGTACACAACAAAAAAGGAAGCCAATGGCTTCCTTTTTTTATCTCTATTATTTTCGTTCTATTTTTGGGAGAGGTAGGTTTAATTCTTTAGCTGATGTTGGAATAAAGGCTTTAATCATGATAACAAAGCCAAAAATGATCAGTAGAATACTGCTGATTTTCTTCACTTTGAGGATGTTTTCAGCGGTTAGTTTCTTTCTCAATTGCTTTGCCAATAATATTTTGAATATATCCGTGATAAAATAGGCACTAATAGCGAATAAAAAGAAGATAAACATACGTTCGGTATCCATATCCATCTGAGGGCCTAACGTGATGATAATTGCCAGCCAAAAGCCTAAAACCCCTACGTTGATAAAGTTCAACAAGAACCCTTTAACAAATAAGTTGAGGTATTCTCTTTTTAGGTTAGGCGGTGCAATTTGAATGGTGTGTACTTGCACTTTCTTGAGCTTAACAAAGGAAATAATCCCATACGTCAACATCAATAATCCGCCAAAAATAAATAAAGCAGGATCATCTTTGATGGAATTGATTAAGCGAAAACTACTAAAAAAAGCGATGGTGAAGAACAAAGCATCGGCGAGAATTACGCCCATGTCAAAAGCAAGAGCTGCTCGAATTCCCCTTGTTATACTTGTTTCAATAAGAATAAAAAAAACAGGCCCAATCATGAAACTTAGGAAGAAACCTAAGGTAACACCTGTAATTAAATCATCGATCATTTACCACAATTAAAAATGCCAATATACTTGATATATTGGCACCTATGTTAATTACCTATTGCAAGGTACGGCTTTTTATGACATTAGCGCAGTAAAAAAATAAATACTTTTAGTTCTCTTTCTTAATGCTACCGCCCATTACCACCTTTTCATTTATTTTTTTAGGCTTGCCGAAGATGATAATTTCTCCTCCTGCTCTAGTCTTAGCATCTACGAAATCCGTTGCGTTTACTTTGGCAATACCACCAGCATTTACGGTTACAGTAGTTTGGTTACTTTTTAATTTCTCATTGTAGACCGTAGCTCCAGCATTAGCTAAAATATCTTGTGTATTCGTCTTTCCAGTTAGGCTAATTGTACCCCCTGTATAACTTCTCACCGTTAATTTTTCAGCTTCCACTTTTAAGGCTACAGAAGCACCCGTTTTGCTGTGAATCGTTAAGTTTGTCGCTTTTACGACCTCTTTACTCTCAATACTAGCGCCTTCTTCTGCAATGATTTCCTCCAACTCTTTATAATACAATTTCACCTGGGTGTTCCCTCCTTGGAAACTGTTAGCAAAATTCATTTTAATTTTCAGATTTCCATTTTTGTTTACAAAAGTGACTTCTTCTGTATTACTTCCAGAAACCTCCATCTTTGTTTCTTTCGCGGGAATTAAGGTTAGCTCAATCTTGTCAAAAGCATTTACGCGCTTAAACTCCCCTACTTCTTTTACTTCTTGTGCAAAACCGATAGTTCCACAAAGTGCAACAAATAATAAAGCAATTTTCTTCATCTTAGCTTAGTTTTTGTATGTAATTAAAGTCTAATTGTTTTTTTACTAAATCTGCATTTTTAACCGAAACAACAACAGTATCACCCAATTGGAGAATATTGTGTGTCGCTTGACCAATTAATGCATATTGTTTTTCATCGTATACATAATAATCTTCCTTGATCTCGCGTATACGCACCATTCCTTCACATTTATTTTCAATGATTTCCACGTAAATTCCCCATTCGGTAACGCCTGAGATAACTCCAGTGAACGCTTTGTCTTTTTGATCTTGCATGTATTTAACCTGCATGTATTTGATGCTATCGCGCTCTGCATTGGCTGCTAGATTCTCCATCGCTGAACAGTGCTTACATTTCGTTTCATACTCTTCCGCATTTACTGAATTCCCACCATGTAGGTAAAATTCCAATAAACGATGAGCCATCACGTCTGGATAACGACGAATTGGCGATGTAAAGTGTGAATAGTAATCGAATGCTAAACCGTAGTGTCCAATATTTTGAGTCGAATAACTCGCTTTACTCATACTTCGAATCGCTAACGTATCAACCAAGTTTTGTTCCTTTTTCCCTTGGACGTTTTTCAATAGCTCATTTAACGATTTAGAAATTGTATCTCGAGATTTAAAGTTTAACGAGTGCCCAAATCTTGAAATTATCGCTTGTAAACCGAATAATTTATCTTGATCGGGTTCATCGTGAATACGATAAACAAACGTTTTCTTTTGTTTACCTATGAATTCAGACACCTTGCGGTTAGCTAATAACATGAATTCTTCAATCAAGTGATTGGCGTCTTTCGCTTCCTTAAAGAAAACACCTACAGGTTCGCTCTCGCTGTTTAAGTTGAATTTTACTTCTACCTTATCGAACGATATAGCCCCTGCTTTCATTCTTTTTTGACGTAAAATATGCGCCAATTTATTCAGCGTTAGTACTGCATGTGCCACTTCTTCACTGATTTCCTGCACTTCTCCAGTAATTGAAATTGATTCTGGAACGGTGCGATCTTGTGTTTCGATGATGTATTGTGCCTCTTCATAGGCCATACGTTGATCAGAATGTGTTACCGTACGACCAAACCAAGAATTGACAAGCTCGCCTTTTGCATTCATCTCAAACACTGCTGAGAAAGTATATTTATCTTCATGTGGTCGAAGTGAACATGCGAAATTCGATAATACTTCCGGCAACATTGGAACCGTACGATCCACTAAATACACAGAAGTAGCACGGTGAAAGGCTTCATCGTCTAAGATTGTACCTTCACGTACGTAGTGTGATACGTCTGCAATGTGTACTCCAATTTCATAGTTTCCGTTTTCTAACGTTTGGAAAGACAAGGCATCATCAAAGTCTTTCGCGTCTTTCGGGTCAATGGTAAAGGTTAATACCTCACGCATATCACGGCGTTTCGCTACTTCTTCTTCTTGAATAGAAGTGTCTAGTTTGTTGGCAAACTCTTCTACTTCTTTCGGAAATTCATTAGGTAATCCATATTCTGCTAGAATAGCGTGGATTTCTGTATTGTGTTCCCCTTGCTTTCCTAATACTTTGACTACTTTACCAAACGGACTGTCTGCTTTTTCCGGCCAATCTTCTAAATCAACCAAAACAACATCTCCTGGTTGTGCACCTAAAAACTTGTCTTTTGGGATAAAGATATCCGTATACATTTTTGGATCTGCCGTAGTAACAAAAGCAAAGTTTTTCTGGATATCAATAACTCCAACAAATTGCGTGCGGTGGCGTTCTAAAACTTCCACAACTTCTCCTTCTGGTTTTCTTCCTTTTCGCTTGTTGTAGATATAAGCCTTAACTAAATCGCCATCCAATGCTTTATTTAGATTGTTCGTTGGGATGAATACATCTTCTTCTAACTCCTCACTAACTAAATACGCAGTTTTTTTACTTGTCATATCAATATGACCTTCCACGTAATTTGCTTTAGGTACAAAGCGATATTTCCCTAGTTCAACTTCTTCAATTAGGGTTTTGGAAAGTAAGAATTTAAGTTCTTTAATAATTTCATTTCTGCCTTGGGTATCTACTACTTCTAATTGGGCAGCCACTTGTTTATAGTTATAAGATTTTGAAGGATTTTTTCCTAAAAATTTTAAAATCTTATTCGAAAAATCAAATTGTTTTTTCTTTTTATGTTTAATTTTTTTTGCCATTTTTTGAGTTTTTTTCCCAGCCTATTGGCTATGGAAAGTTGTTTAAATGTACGAAATACTCTTTATTCTAAGGAACAAAAGTCTGTTTTTTGTGTTATTATTGTGAATTACTTGGGCTAAAAAGTGTGCTAATCTTCACTATATCAAAATATAGTTTTTCATTTTTTGGTAAAGGATTCAAGAAAAATCAGTTGAGGTCTAAGTCTTTTCAATGGTTTTTTTCTCGTCAAATTCCTTAAAAAGTGTAATTCACTTGGAAAACTGAGGTCAAAAGTATTTCTTTTTTCTCATTTAGCCCGCATTTATTTCTTTTTTCTCTTAAAATGCATTTGAAATAAGGGAATGAATCACACCTTTTTCCTAAATTAGAAACACACATCATTCTTGTTCGTGTGTCGAACTGTTCTGAATTGGGTTTTGTTCGACATTCCTTGGAGTATGCTTGGAGTTTACTTGGGTAGAACCGTGTTTTGTCGAAGCATACTCCAATGAATCTCCAAGTATAGTCCAATGAATCTCCTAGAATTCTCCTTCTTTCTACGGAGCAGTGATTGGCCTTCGTTTAGCGATACAGCACAAACAAAGTAAGTATTTTAGCGTATAAGCATTAGGACGAAGTAGCAAACCTCTACTTTTTTTTGTACTTTAGAAAAACCAACCAGTAAAAAACTAAAACAAACAATGAAAGCAATATCTTACGTACATGGTGCTTCTAGTATTCCATTATTAGGGGAAACAATTGGCGAGAATTTGAGAAAAATAACGGAATTATATCCCGATAATGAAGCTTTAGTTAGTGCGCATCAAAATTATAGAGCCACGTACCGCGAGTTTCATCAACAAACCGCACAAGTAGCAAAAGCCCTCTTGGCTTTGCAAATTGAGAAAGGCGATCGCGTGGGAATTTGGGCACCAAATTGCTATGAATGGGTGTTGTTGCAATATGCTACAGCGCGTGTGGGCGTAATATTAGTCAATCTAAATCCTGCGTATCGTGCGCATGAGTTAGAATTTGCCGTGAATCAATCTGAAATCAAGGCGATTATCTCTGCAGAATCTTATAGAGCGAGTGATTATCGAAAAATGATTTCGATGGTACGTGAAGATTGCCCTTCTTTGAAAGAAGTGGTCTTCTTAGGGGAAGAATGGGACTTATTTGTATCCAAAGGAAATGAGGTCGATGCAGCCGTTTTTAATGAAATTGAAGCTTCTATACAATTTGGAGAGGCAGTGAATATTCAATATACTTCCGGAACGACTGGGTTTCCAAAAGGTGTGACGTTAACGCATCACAACATCTTAAATAACGGTTATTTCATCGGAATTCGATTGAAGTATACGGCGGCAGACCGCGTGTGTATTCCAGTGCCTTTTTACCACTGTTTTGGGATGGTAATTGGCAACCTCTGTTGTACCTCTCATGGCGCAACCATCGTCATTCCCAACGATAGCTTTGATCCGGCTAAAACACTTGAAGTAGTAGAACGCGAAAAATGTACCTCACTGTATGGGGTACCTACTATGTTTATTGCTGAATTACAGTTACCCGATTTTAAAAAATACAACCTTTCGACTTTGCGTACGGGTGTTATGGCGGGTTCACTATGTCCAGAACACGTGATGAAACGAGTAAAAACGGAAATGAATATGGATGAGATCAGTATTTGTTATGGAATGACAGAAACATCACCAGTATCGACGCAAACCCACATTGGTATTGATATCAAAAAGCAAGTAAGTACGGTGGGAACGGTTCAAGATCACTTGGAAATCAAAATTATTGATCCAGAAACAGGAGGTATTGTTCCACGAGGGGAAGCGGGTGAATTGTGTACACGTGGGTATTCTGTCATGTTGAAATATTGGAATAACCGTACCCTAACTGCGGAAGTACTCGACGAAAATAGATGGATGCATACGGGAGATTTAGCTACGATGGATGATGAAGGGTTTATTGCAATTACAGGGCGTATCAAAGATTTGATTATTCGCGGTGGAGAGAATATTTCTCCGAAGTGGATTGAAGACTTCTTATACACACATCCCGATGTAGCTGATGTACAAGTAATCGGTGTACCTAGCGAGAAATATGGCGAAGAAGTAATGGCTTGGGTTATTCTGAAAGAAAATAAAACAGCAACTGCTGAGAGTATGCGTGAATTTTGTGATCAGAAAATTGCACATTACCGCATTCCGAAATATTGGAAGTTTGTTTCCTCTTTTCCGATGACCATTTCAGGTAAAGTTAGAAAGGTGGAAATGCGTCAAATAGCTGTTGAAGAATTAGGATTATAAAAGGCAAAAGTTTTACCTTTGTCCATGAACACATACACAACGAAAACATGAAAATAGCAATCGGAAATGATCACGCAGGGCCAGCTTATAAAAAGGCCATTGTTGACTTTTTACAAGGCAAAGGATATGAAGTAACGAATTATGGAACAGATAGTTTCGATTCTGTGGACTATCCTGATTTTGGACATCAAGTAGCCACAGCAGTGGAAAATGGAACCGTAGATTTCGGTATTGTTATTTGTGGTAGTGGAAATGGAATTGCAATGTCAGCCAATAAACACCAAGGGGTACGTTGTGCCTTGTGTTGGACAAAAGAAATTGCAGAATTAGCGCGTTTACACAATGATGCTAATGTGATTAGTATTCCTGCTCGTTTTACTTCTATCGAACAAGCTGTAGCAATGGTGGAAACGTTTTTGAATACCGCATTTGAAGGCGGTCGTCATGCTAATCGAGTGAATAAAATAGCTTGTTCTTAAGTATAGAATAAGTATACAAGATAACGAAAAGGTATTTACGCAAGTAAATGCCTTTTTTTATAGTTTAAAAGGAAGGTCTAACCTCAGAATGTATAGTAGAATAAAATAGAGAAGTAGTATATTTGTTACAAGAACGTTATTTTAGAAAGCTATGGCACGAATAAAAGTAAAAAATTTTGGTCCCATTCGAGGAGGTTTAACGGAAGGAGATGGATGGATTGAGGTAACAAAGGTTACTGTTTTTATTGGTAATCAAGGTTCTGGAAAAAGTACAATTGCCAAGTTAATTTCAACGTTTTCTTGGTTGGAAAAGGCTATTGTCAAAGGAGAAGTCTCAAAAAATGATTATAGTATAGCAGATTTTAAAGCGCGTTTAGAATATCAAAATATAGCGGATTATCTTATTGATAAAAATGGAATCTATACGGAGATTGAGTATCAAGGGGAGGCATTACATTTTTATTTGAATGAAAATAAAATTACAATATCTTTAAAAGATGAAGGATTGTTTGATAGTCCTAAAATTATGTATGTACCTTCTGATAGAAATATCATTAGTGCAGTAGATAATATCCGAACCTTAACAGGATTACCTCGTACTCTATATACTTTTGCAGATGAGTTTTTTAAAGCGGTTGACAAAGTAGAAAGAGAGAGTGTGCTACCAATCAATAATGTAGCATTTGAGTATGACAGTTTTACACAAAAATCATATATCAAAGAGGAGAATTATAAGCTAAAATTGTCTAGCGCATCTAGTGGCTTTCAAGCATTAGTGCCATTGTATATCGTCTCTTCTTATCTTTCTAAGTTAGTGAAAGAAGTACAAGGTGAGAGAGATTTGAATTTCTTTTTAAATAGTGATTATTTTAGTTTAAATGAGAAAATGAAATTAGAAAAGGAATTAAATGAGGCGATTAAAAAAGAAATTGTTTCCAGTGAAAACAATGATGAAGTAAATATAAATGAAGTTCTAGTACGTAAAATCATGGATGTGTCTTTTCTGGAACGACTAGATAAAGTAAAAAGTAAAATTTTAAAAAAATATATCTATTCTTATTTTTTCAATATAGTAGAAGAACCAGAGCAAAACCTATACCCTACCTCTCAACGCAAAATAGTCAATAGTTTAGTGGAGTTTGCCAATGATTTACCCAAAAATAAATTAGTTATAACCACGCATAGCCCTTATTTAATTAACTATCTAACCTTGGCTGTAAAGGCACAACAAGTTGCAAAGTTATTTAAAGAGGGAGATAATAGATTACCAAAAGTTTTTGAGATAGTTCCAGCGAAGTCTTTATTAATTGGAGAGGATGTGACGGTATATGAATTGAGTGAAAAAGATGGAAGCATTTCACGTTTAAAAACGTATAATGGGATGCCCTCTGATGAGAACTGGTTAAATAGTGAATTGGAAGAATTTAATGAGCTATTTATGGATTTGTTGGAGATTGAAAATAAGGAGCGCAATGAATAGTTTTGACGATTTTGAGATACGTTGTGAATCATCAAATGCAATCTTTGGTTTGTGTGATGATGAAAATAATAATGAAGTAGCTTATTTAGCTGAAGGAAACGGGAGTGCTTGGATCGCGACAGTCCATAATGTACACCAGGAAGAAGTTTTGTTCTTCCCTATTGATCATTGTAATTTAATACCTGATTTGGCTGATGGTAGAACATCAAAACAATGTGATGGCTTATTGAAGTACGAGGATAGTGTAGCTTTTGTTGAATTAAAAAGCAGAAATGATAATGAGGCACGTAAATGGATTAATGAAGCGACAGAGCAATTAAAAACCACGATTGATTATTTTATGCAGTTTGAATTTCTTTCTGAGATACCCAATAAAAGGGCATATATTGCTAATAGTATGAAACCTAGGGCACATAGTTCTCAAGCAATGCGAGCAGAAAAGTTCGCAGAAGAAACAGGTGGTTTTTTGTTGAAAATACAAGCTCATATTTCTACTGATGAAAGGTTTAGTAGAGCATCTAAAAGATAACGAAAAGGTATTTACGCAAGTAAATGCCTTTTTTTGTCTTCCCTCCTATTTTTGCTTTTATCTTTTAAACAAGGCAAAAAACAAAACAACTTGTATAATAAATACCGCATAAAACTTCAATTTAAAGCTTTGCTTGGCATTTTTATGGCGCAGGTGGCGCATTGCAAGCCACCCTCCTACACTGCCGCCTAAGAAGCATAGCGTCAGTAGGTTTTTTTCTGAAATCCTATTCTTCTGCTTTTGCGCCCGCTCCTTGTCTATCTTGAACATAGAGTACGTAATATAGTTGATCGCAAAAATGTAAAAGAATAAAAACTTCATCTCATTTATTTATTGGCGCAAAGGTAGTATTTTAGCTATTCTTAAAATAATATATTATGACGTTGATTCATTTTATTCAACAAGCCTTGGATGCTTCTACAAAGAGCATTGAAAATACCTTAGCCTTGTTAGATGAAGCCTGTACCATTCCTTTTATTGCTCGTTATAGAAAAGATAGAACTGGAAATTTAGATGAAGTTGCTATTGAAAAGATTGCCAAGTACCGCGATTTATACGTGGGAATTGTAAAGCGCAAAGAATCTATTTTAGCCTCTATTGAAGAGCAAGGAAAATTGACAGATGAATTGCGCAATAAAATTGAACAAAGCTTTGATTTAGTTGAAATTGAAGATTTGTACTTACCGTATAAAAAAACGCGTAAAACTAAGGCGGATACCGCTAGAGCTTTAGGATTAGAACCTTTGGCTAAAGTAATCATGGCACAAAATGCAACAGATATTGAATCTATTGCAAGAAAATATATTACGAAGGAAGTAGAAGACGTAGAAAAAGCCATACAAGGGGCTTGTGATATTATTGCAGAGTGGATCAATGAGCATTTGTTTATCCGCAAAGCATTGAGAAGAAAGTTTCAGCGTGAAGCTGTTGTAACGACCAAGGTAGTCAAAGCAAAAGCGGAAGAAGAAGGTGCTCAAAAATTTGAACAATATTTTGAGTGGTCAGAACCTTTATATAAAATGCCTGCACATCGACTATTAGCGGTGTTGCGCGCAGAAAAAGAAGGCTACATTCGCATGAATATTGCCGTTGACAAGGAAGATGCAATACAATTCATCGAACAAACGATTATTAAAGGGAAGAATGATGCGGCATCACATCTACAAAAAGCTGTTGCAGATAGTTATAAGCGTTTATTAGAACCAGCTTTGTCTAATGAAGTGTTAGGAGAAGCCAAAGCCAAAGCGGATGCCAATTCTATTGCTGTATTCTCGGATAATTTAGCTCAATTGTTGTTAGCTTCACCATTAGGAGAAAAGCGCATCTTAGCGATTGATCCAGGATATAAAACAGGGTGTAAAATTGTTTGTTTAGATGAAAATGGCAATTTGTTATACAATGAAACCATTTATCCGCATCCTCCACAAAAAGACAGTGTGATAGCCATGAAAAAAGTGCGATCAATGGTGAATTCGTATCGCATTGAGGCGATTGCCATTGGAAATGGAACGGCTTCAAGAGAAACGGAATTTTTTATCAAGAAAATAGCTTTTGATAAACCCGTACAAGTATTTGTAGTTAATGAAGCAGGGGCATCGGTGTATTCTGCATCTAAGATAGCGAGAGAAGAATTTCCCAATTACGACGTTACCGTAAGAGGTTCGGTTTCTATTGGCCGACGATTAGCTGATCCTTTGGCTGAATTAGTAAAGATTGACCCTAAATCCATTGGTGTAGGACAGTATCAACACGACGTAGATCAAACTTTGTTAAAAAGTGAACTGGATACTGTGGTCATGAAGTGTGTAAATAAGGTGGGAATCAACATCAATACAGCGAGTAAATCCCTGTTGAGTTACGTGTCTGGTATTGGAGAGAAAATGGCAGAGAATATTGTGCAATATCGAGCAGAACATGGAGCATTTACTTCCCGTGCAGCCTTGAAAAAAGTACCGCGTTTAGGCGAAAAAGCGTACCAACAAGCAGCGGCGTTTATCCGCATTAAAAATGCAGAAAACCCTTTGGATGACTCGGCTGTACACCCAGAAGCTTATCCTATTGTACAGAAAATGGCGAAGGATTTAAAAATAACAGTGGATCAATTGATTTCTAATCCAGCAACTATTCAACAAATTGATGTTAAGCAATATGAAACTGCAGATATTGGTATTTTGACGCTAACAGATATTGTCAAAGAATTGGAAAAACCAGGACTAGATCCGCGTAAAGCGGCAAAAGTATTTGAATTTGATCCTTCCGTAAAACAAATGTCCGATTTGAAAATAGGACAGGTATTACCAGGTATCGTCAACAACATTACCAACTTTGGTTGTTTCGTAGACGTTGGAATCAAAGAAAGTGGTCTGGTTCATATTTCACAACTAAAGGAAGGTTTCGTGTCGGATGTCAATGAGGTAGTAAAACTGCACCAACACGTACAAGTGAAGATCGTAGAGGTGGATCAAGCGAAAAAACGCATCCAATTATCCATGATTTTATAAGAATACAACGAAAAACATAACTTGGCATAGTATTTGTAACTCTATTTGATAGGAAAAAGAAAAATCTTTTTAGTCATAAAAAAGAGAAGATATAAGTTAAGTAGTGTTTTTATTATGTTTTATAAGTGAGGCGCCCGTTAAATATTGTTTTTAACGGGTGCTTTTTTGTTTGTACAAATAAAAAATGCGCTAATACCGATGGCATAGCGCATGTAAATATCGAGATTCTAATGAATTATTCTGTTTTAGAAGTGTCTTCTTTTGTCGTTTCTTTCTTAGATGTCTGTTGAGCATTTTCATCCTTAGTAGCATCCTTGAATTCTTTGATTCCTGTTCCTAATCCTTTCATCAATTCAGGAATTTTCTTACCACCAAATAACAATAGGATTAAGGCAACAATAATTACAATTTGCCATGGCCCAACCATTCCTAAAAAAATATGTAATGAGTTCATATTAATTTGTTTGAAGATTTTAATAAAAACAAATATAGGAAGAAAAACCGGTTCTGTTTATTGGTCGATTCGATTATTTAACTTTTTGACCAATAATATTAACATTATGATCTATTTAATATGTGAATAAAAGCAAAAAAGAGAAGAAGTCAACTTTTTTAATGTTTATATTTGTGTAGAAAACAGATGATTTATGTCTAAGAAAGGACTTCAATGGAAAAAGTGGAAGAAAAGACTTCTAGATAAATATAGGGTAGTAGTAGTAAACGATCGAACATTTGAAGATGTGAGTTCGTTCAAGTTAAATCTCTTGAATGTGGTTGGTGCTACGACGACCATGGTTTTTTTATTACTCGTTTCCAATGTCATCTTATTGCTTGCAACGCCTTTAAAAGAATATATCCCAGGATATTCTTCTGCGGAACTCAAGCAAAAGGCTGTGGATTTGGCGTTGAAAGTAGATTCTCTCGAATCGGAGATAAAGAAAAATGAACATTATGTCGCGGCGGTACAACGCGTTTTACTAGGTGATATTGAAATTACATCGGCTAGTGTCGACTCATTGATGAAAACAGATACTCCCCTTCATGCGATTGAACATACTCAACCGAGCGAAAAAGACTTGGAATTACGTGAATATGTGCGCTTAGAGGATAAGTACAACATCTTTACCAATGCGGAAGCTAGAGTAAGTACGGTTCTTTTTGCACCAATTGAGGGAACGATTGTCCGTAAATACGATCCAAAATCGACCCACTTTGGTCTTGATTTCACTGCAGCTAAGAATGCTATGGTCAAATCTGTTGCTAAGGGAACGGTTATTTTTGTTGATTGGACCATCAAGGATGGATATACGGTTATTGTGCTACATGAAGAAGGAGTAAGCTCCGTGTACAAGCATTTGTCCTCTCTAACGAAAAGTGTTTATGAAACGGTACAAGCAGGGGATGTGTTGGGATTGTATAATCAGGAAGAGGTGAAATCGAAAATGAGTCAACCGTATCTACATTTCGAATTGTGGAAAGACAATTACCCGTTAGATCCTACATTATTTATTGATTTAGAATAAAAATTATGTCTATAAAATCTTTTGGAGCGAAGATATTTGCTTCGATTATTCACAAGAAAACACAAAAATGGCTCAAAAATCCAGTAGAAACCCAAGCAAAGGTTTTAGCGGATTTAGTTGAACAAGCAAAGCATACCGCTTTTGGTCAGGATCACAATTTTACGGCTATTATGGATGCTAAAATGTTTGCTCAGCAGGTGCCTGTGCGCGATTATGAAGGCTTAAAACCCTATGTGGATCGCGTAGTGAAAGGAGAGGAAGATGTATTGTGGAAAGGCAAACCACTGTACTTCGCGAAAACTTCAGGCACTACTTCGGGAGCGAAGTATATTCCCTTGACTAAAGAATCCATGCCTTACCATATTGAAGCAGCGCGAAATGCTATTTTGGCGTATGTTCATGAAACGGGTATTGCTGATTTTGTGGATGGCAAAATGATCTTTTTACAGGGAAGCCCCATTTTAGAACAGAAGAACGGAATTAACTTAGGGCGTTTATCGGGTATCGTTGCCCATTACGTTCCTGCATATTTACAAAAGAATAGATTGCCAAGTTGGGAAACGAATTGCATTGAGGATTGGGAAACCAAAGTAGATGCCATCGTAGAAGAAACGGTTCATGAAAACATGACGGTGATTTCTGGAATTCCAAGCTGGGTACAAATGTATTTTGAGCGTTTGAAAGCAAGAGAAGGCAAAGGGGTAGGTGAAATCTTTAAAAAGTTCAATTTATTTATTTACGGAGGAGTTAATTATGAGCCTTATCGTGCTAAATTTGAACAGCTCATTGGAAGGAAAGTTCCTTCTATTGAGTTATTCCCAGCTTCAGAAGGTTTCTTTGCCTACCAAGATTCTCAACGTGAAAAAGGATTGCTGCTGCTGTTGAATGCAGGAATCTTTTATGAGTTTATCAAAGTGGAAGAATTCTTTGAAGCTAATCCAAGACGCTATACCATTGGAGAAGTTGAACTAGGAGTTAACTATGTATTGATTATCTCAACGAATGCCGGATTATGGGGGTATAACATTGGTGATACGGTTCAATTTGTAAGCTTAAAACCTCACCGTATTGTTGTTTCAGGACGTATCAAACACTTTATCTCTGCTTTTGGCGAACATGTGATTGGCAAAGAAGTAGAAACAGCTTTGCAACAAGCGATGGAGGGAACAGGAGTACAAGTGAATGAATTTACTGTAGCCCCTCAAATTACACCCACAGATGGATTGCCTTATCACGAGTGGTTTATTGAATTTGGTCAAGCACCAGAGGATATGGAAGCATTTGCGTTGCGAATTGATGATGTATTGCGCAAACAAAATGTATACTATGATGACTTAATTGTAGGCAAGGTATTGCGTACATTGGTTATTCGATCTGTAGAAAAAGACGGCTTCCAAGCGTATATGAAAAGTATTGGCAAGCTGGGAGGGCAAAATAAATTGCCGCGATTGAGCAATGATAGAACCATTGCTGATCAATTAAAAATAGAATAATTAGGAAATAAAAATGGAAGACTATGAGAGAGATTAAAAATATTTCAAGAACAAGAGCACAAGTTTCTTCAGCTGCGATTGAGCGTATTTATATTACAATGCGCCATTTATTTAACCGCGGGTTTTATAAACCAATGGGAGTATCTGGAGATACATTGAGAGAGGCTTTACTTGAATTGCGTCCAGAAATTTATGGTACAATTGCGGAGGAAAAGGTAGAATTAGACGGATTGTTGTATGTGATTGAACGACTACCTATTGGGATTGAAGAGTGTAGATACATCAATTTAACGTCGGATGAAGGCTATTCTTTTTCTCATTTTCAAGCGATTGTGCCTCCAAAAAGAAGAAGAAACTGCTACCGTATTGACGAGGAGCAAATGAATATCGAAATTACCAGAGGACGTTCAGATATCTATGATGTTTTAACGCACCTGACGTTTATCTTCATCGAATCGCATAAAATTAAAAATAGAGTTTTAATTGATGAAGAAGGAAGAGTAACGCGTGATTGGAAAAAAATTGAATCAGCTGCAAAACAAACAGAACTGCTCGAGTTAGAACACAAAGAAGTGACGATATCTCATTTGGCCAATGTGTTAGGACGCTCATTTGCTGAGGTATTGTCGGTATATGAGAAGTTTGCAATTCCAGAAAACCCAGATCGCTTCTTAGATGTGATTTATTGGTTAGGGAAATTGGCTATTGAAGAGGAAGTGGATAACAATAAGCGAACAATTACGTTCAGTCCTTTGTTACGCGAGCGATTAGGGCACCATATTTACGGTGAAATCTGGTCTAACCGCATCAAGGAGGTATTGGTAGAAAAAGGATTGTTAGAACGTCCGATTCACATTATCAGTGCAAATATGCACAGTGTGATGAATTCTATTTTTGCACCTTATGTGATGCAAGGGGAAATTGAAGTTTCGGAAGAAGTGGAGATTTATGAAGAATTGAGTAAGCCCGAAAATAAAGCTTTGCGCAACCTAGTGAGAGAACGTGCAGAGAGAGAAGGAATGGTCTTTTTATCGGATGAGTCAGGTACAAATATCGACGTTCAAATTTTTGACACAGCGAAGATTAAGTTTGAACAAACGAATTTCAAAGGAGCTTCTTTTGAGGGCGAATCGCCTGTTATTATTGTGATGGATTATGCTTTTGGAGAACAAGCGTATGAAACGATTGACGAATTGTTAAAACCATATAAAAAACAAATCCGCGTCAATGTAGAATCTGTATCCATTATGGGTAAAGCAGGAATTTTAGAAGGAGGAAAAGGGGATATCATGATTCCATTCGCTCATATTAACGAAGGAACAGGGGATAACTATCCTTTTGATAATGAATTGACCGTGGATATGTTTGAAAATCATGGAATTCCAGTTGTTGGAGGAACCATGGTTACGGTATTGGGAACGTCTTTACAAAATAAAGATCTATTGAAGTTTTTCCATGATTCTACATGGGGAGTAATTGGATTAGAGATGGAAGGTGCTCATTATCAAAAAGCAATTCAATCGGCTTCTAAAATACGCAAAAGCATTAATCCAGAGGTAAAAGTGAGATATGCATACTATGCTTCGGATAATCCATTAGAAACAGGAAGTACATTGGCTTCTGGAGGACTCGGAACGACAGGAGTAAAACCAACGTATCTAATTACAATAAAAATATTAGAGCAGATTTTTAAAATAAAATAATTGCAAGCGTAAAGATGAAACACGCTATAACTATAGCGTGTTTTTTTAATTGGGCTATCCCTTGGTATAGATATGGTCCGTTTGATGAGTTTATAATGAAATAAATCAAGCTAGTAGGATGAAAAATAATAATAAACACGATAGTGAATTAGGTCTCATGGATTTGAAATTTTTGGTGGAACACAATATTTTTAAATCAATGAAGTATTTAAAAAAGAATAGTATTTATATTGTATTAATTGTCGCTCTTACAGGAGGTGTTGGCTATTATTTAGACAAAAAGCAAGGAGAAGAGGAACCGTCTATTTCTGTTGTAAAAAGCAATGGTGATAGACCAACAAAAAGACAGATTGCAATATCATTTAATTACAATTCAATGCCGCTAGTAGATGAATGGATTGCTTTTTACCTTCATGATGAAAAGTGGAAAAAGGCGGGATTACTTGATATAGAGATTGCTGACTTTTTGCCCACTATTGCTAATAGAAAGGAAGAATCACAACCAGAAACCGGTACTTCTAGTACTACATCCAAAACAGGAGGAGAAAAAGTAGAACAGGATTTTTTGTTGCCCCATTTTCACTACTATCAATTAGTTGTTTTGGCTAAGGAAGGATTTGATTTTAAATCATTTTCAGAAGATTTAACCAAGAGGATGGAGAAGATTGATCATTTTTCGAAAATGCAAACTTTACATCAAGCGTTTTTAGAGAATCGTATAACTGAAATTAATCAAGATCTTAGTAAGTTAAGTAAACTATTTGAAAAAGAGGGAATATCAGCTACCGATTTAATTGAAGTAATCAAAGCTAAAAAAACATTAGAAGAGGAATTAGTAACCATAAAAATGACACAATTGCAAACCTCTTCTGTGCTCTATGAAGCATATGAAATAAACAAAATGGATGTGTTAGAGGAGAATATGCGTTATAATTCTGAGGTGGTACCTCGTAAGAAAATTCAATTTCCCCTCGTTGGATTGGTTTTGTTTTTCTTGGGACAATGGATTGTTACGATCAATAGAAAGTACACTAAAAATAACGAATAAGATGGAGGTAAGATCTACCGAATTACCTGGATGTTTGATTGTAAAACCTCAGGTTTTTACAGACAGTCGAGGGTATTTTTTTGAAAGCTTTAATCAAGCGGTATTTGAGAAGAAAAGTGGATTAAAAATTAACTTTATTCAAGATAATCAATCTTTTTCGGCAAAAGGAACTTTGCGCGGGTTACACTTTCAGCGAGGTATTCATCAACAAGCTAAATTAGTTCGCGTTATTCAAGGAGAGATTCTCGATGTTGTTGTAGATTTAAGGGAGAATTCGCCAACTTATGGGCATCATTTTAAGATGATATTAAATGATGTTGAACAAGAACAGTTGTTTGTTCCTAGAGGTTTTGCTCACGGTTTTTTAGTACTTAGTGAAAGGGCAATTTTTGCTTATAAATGTGATAATTATTATAACAAGGAAGCTGAAGGGGGGATTTTGTATAATGATCCTACTTTGGATATCTTATGGACTGATGTAAATCAAGAGTACCTTATTTCAGATAAAGACCTTTTATTACCTTCTTTTTTAGAAACACAACCACTATGATAAAGATTCTTGTTACAGGGGCATCAGGTCAGATGGGGCAAGCGCTTCAATCAATTGCTCATCAGTATACTGATGTTCATTTTATTTTTTTATCAAGTAAGGAACTAGACATCTCTAAAAAGGAAAACATCATTGCTGCATTTGAAATTTATAAGCCAGATTATTGTTGCAATTTAGCTGCTTATACCAATGTGGAACGAGCGGAAGAAGAAGAAGCATTAGCTTTTCTTGTAAATGCAGAGGGGTGTAAAAATTTAGCGGAAGTATGTTTGCAATATGATGGAACATTGATCCATATCTCTTCGGATTTTGTTTTTGATGGAGCGAAAAATACTCCCTATACTATTGAAGATACCCCGAATCCAATTAACGTATATGGTGCATCAAAATTAAAAGGTGAACAATATATTCAAGCTTTATTAGTTAAACATTATATTGTTCGCACTTCTTGGGTGTATTCAGAATTTGGGCATAATTTTCGGAATACCATGCTGAATTTAGCTAAAACAAAGATAGAAATAAACGTTGTAGATGATCAAATAGGATGCCCTACACATGCAACAGACGTTGTGTGCTTCATTCTAGAACTTATCCTCAAAAAGGAAAAGTTTGGACTGTATCATTATCGCGGAAAGCAATGTGGTTCATGGTATGATTTTGCCATTGCCATTTTTGAAGAGGAAGGAATTAAAATTAAAGTAAATCGAATCAAGTCAGAAGACTATTTAACTAAGGCTAAAAGACCAAAATATAGTGTGTTAGGGTAAGCGAATTTTTATTATGGAAAGGATTAAATCGTTTTTTAAAGAACAGAATTTTAGAGTACTAGTCGGTAATTTTTTATCCTTAGCTGTATTACAGGTCTTAAATATCGTATTGCCCTTTTTAACAATTCCATATTTGCTTCGAGTTGTAGGGGTTGAAAAATTTGGATTAATTAGTTTTGCTTTAGCTTTTGTCACTTTTTTTCAGCTTGTTGTGGAGTATGGATTTAATACAATTTCAACAAGAGATGTCTCTATTGCCTCTAAGGATTCTAAGACTGTACAATATATTTTTAATCAGGTTTTTACAACCAAATTGTTTTTACTTGGCCTTAGTACCCTCGTTTTTGTGGGTGTTGTTATATTGATTCCCAAGTTTAAAGCTGATTTATTGGTTTACTTGTTTACTTATATCATGGTAATCGGACAAGCATTGTTTCCTGTTTGGCTCTTTCAAGGCTTGCAGCAAATGAAATATATTACGTATTTGAATGTTGTATTTAAAACTGCATGTACACTGTTGATTTTTTTGGTCGTCAAGCAAGAAAGTGATTATTTCTATGCGCCATTATTCACTTCGTTAGGTTTTTTATTCAGTGGTTTGGCATCCCTTTGGGTGGTTAAATCAAAGTTCAATATTCGCTTTTCTTTTTGTTCGTTTAAACAAGTAAAAGAACAATTAAGCAAAGCGAAGTATTTATTTTTATCTGAATTTCAGATTGCTTTGATTGCCAATGCCAACGTATTGATTGTTGGATTCTTATTGAATGATACGGCCGTAGGGTATTATGCCACAGCAGAAAAAGTGATTCGAGCTATATCAAACCTACAAGCTCCAATTATCAATGCATTTTATCCTTATGTTTCGAAATTGATGTTAGAAAATAAAAATAAAGCCATTCAACAGATCAAAAAACTGGCGCGCTATGGTGTGGCTATGAACCTGTTGGGGGTGCTTGTTCTCTTTGTTCTTTCTCCGTGGATTTTCCAGATACTGTTCGGTACTCAAACGGAGGAAAGTGTACTAGTTTTCCGTATTATGATTGTTTTCCCTCTTTTGTCTTTTTTAGATCAATTGTTTGGAAAACTCATTTTGTTAACCAATAATAAAGAGAACCTTTTTTTTAAAGTCTTTTTTTACACCTCTATTGCAAGTGTAGTATTATGTGTAGGTCTAACGTATAAGTTTGGATTTATTGGTACGGCTATTGCGAGTGCTATTGCGCAATCGTTATTGGCATTAGGTATGTGGTTTTATGCTAAACCTTTTTTAAGAATATCATGAGGACATTTAAAATAAGTATTATAGTACCTGTTTACAATGGAGCAGCGACTATTGAACGAACGGTGAAATCCATTCTTAAACAAAGTTTAACGGATATAGAAGTTATCGTTGTAGATGATGGGTCTACCGATCACACATTAACATTACTAACAGCGCTAGAAAATCCAAGATTGCGTGTAATAACAAAGCAAAATGGAGGAGTGAGTTCTGCTCGGAATATAGGAATTAAAGCCGCAAAAGGAACATATATTGGTTTTGTGGATGCAGATGATGAGGTAAAAGAGGACCTCTATGAACAAATGTATCGAGTATCTGATGGGGTTGATGTAGTGCTCAGTGGGCTACTTATTGAAAAAGAAGGTAACTTTGTACAGAAGGATTCTCTTTTGGAATTCAATCGAATTTATAGCCAAGATGATTTTAAAAAAGAAGTCTTAGCTCGTTATTTAACTGTAGAGAATTTGGATTTACTTTCTGTTGTAAACAAGATTTATCGCAGAAGTTTTTTATTAGACAAAGAGATTTTTTTTGATGAAAATCTAGCGTTAGAAGAAGATGGGATGTTTAATCTGAAGGTGTATACTAGGATGCAGGCTTTGATTCAGATTGCTTATGCAGGTTATTATTACTTAGAGAATAAAATAAGCGTGACAAGAGACTTTATTGGTAGTAATTCTCTGGATAAACTCATCTACAAATTCAATTTGGAGTATAAAAAAACTTTTGCTTTGGAATTTAGTGAAGAGCAAATACTTAGTTTTAAGTCTTCCCGATTAATTTACAGCATTTGTTTCTTACTTTTCAGGGTATCAAAGGCAAAGATGACTTCGGATGAAAGAAATGCGTTTATAGAGCAAATTATGCATAACCCTGTTGTTATGTATGCTGTGAGGCATTTAGATGAATATTATGTACAACAGCGTTCCAAATTTGAGCAAATCATAGCTTGGTGTATACTACATAATAGAATAACGCTAGTTAAAGGCGTGATAACTCTTTTGGCAATTGCTGACCAAATGAAGCTCCTTCAGCTAATAAAAAAATTAAATTAAGTAGCAATGGATCTGCGTAAAGTATATATAGTATTATTTTTTTTGGGTTTGTTTTTTCTGCCATTTAATAGTATTAAAGGGTATGAATTTATGAGTATCTTTAAAACAGTGGCAAGTACATATTTCTGGATACCCACGTTAATTCTTATGGGGGCAGGTTTTTTGTTTAATAAAAAGAAAATAACACTCCCCATCCCAACAAAATCCTATCAGATTTTTCTTGTATTTCTAGCTTTCTGTTTTTTGACACTGCTCTTGAATCTCGAAGATGTTTTACAACATTTTTACAAGCAGAAATCAGGATTGTACATGTTTGCTTTTAATATTTTTTTGCTAGTGTTTGCTGGAGTGGGACTTGTAGTTTTAGTACTTAATGTTTTTAAAGGAATAGACACAGAACGGATTTTTATTGTAACGAGAAAAGTAATATTTTGGTCATTTCTCTTTGTATTTGGCTATGGAATTCTTCAAATGTTAATTTTGAGGTTTCACTTATTTCAATTAGAGCCTTTGTTTTATCTATTGGATTATTTGCCTTTTGTCCGTGGACATTTGTTTTATAGTTCGATGAGATTGAATTCAGTTTCCTATGAGGTTCCTGCTTTGGGGACCTATCTCATTTTTGTTCATGGATGGATGTTTAGCTACATCTTAACTCATCAAAGTAAATGGCGTTTTCTTCCCTTTGCAATGGTGTTGTTCTTGGTTTATTTCAGTGGAGCACGATCTGCTTTAATCTCTATTCTACCTCAAATAATCGTTATTTTATTGCTCTTTAAGCCCTGTCGTATCTTTGTAAAGAAAAATATAGTTTTTGTTATGCAGGTAGTAGGGGTTTTACTCTTGTTGTTTGTGGCGATTAAAGGAAATACATTAATAGATCGTATCAAACAAACAAGTGTAGAACAATTGGTAGGGACTAGTATTTCTAATAAGAGTAGAATCGGAATGCAAGTGGCCTCGCTAGAAGTCTTTTGTGATTCACCTATTTATGGTGTAGGACTTGGCCAAGAAACGTATAGTAAAATGAAGTATTATCCAGCATGGGCAATAAGGGATAACTATGAATTTACAGAAATGTATTTGAATGAAGCAGATCGTATGTATCCACCTGCTTTTAATCTATATACAAAGTTATTGGCAGAAACTGGACTAATCGGTTTTTTGTTGTTTATTTGGTTTTTATGGACTTGTGTCAAAGAAAACTATTCCTTAGTGCTAAGTACTGTTGGTACCTATCGTATCTTTGCTCAAACGTTGCTTATAACTTTGGTTGGGTTACTTGTCAATTGGGGACAAAATGATGACTATATGTTGTACAGCTTCTGGATTAGCTATGCTTTTTTATTAATATTGATAACAAATAAATTGGAACATGAGTAAGATAAGTATATCCGTAGTAATTCCTTGTTATAATTGTAATGATACTATCCAAGTGTGTGTTGAAAGTGTTTTTATTCAAAGCTATCCAGCCTATGAGGTAATTTTGATTAATGATGGATCAAGTGATCAAACCTTGAATCGATTATATGAAATAAAAGATTATTATCAGAGTGAGCAGACAAAAATAACAGTACTAACACAAACCAATCAAGGGCCCTCCGTTGCGCGAAATGAAGGGATTAATTTTTCAACAGGAAATTGGATTGCTTTTCTTGATTCAGATGATGTATGGCATAAGGATAAACTATTGAAACAAGTTGAAGTGCTCCATATGTATCCTGATGCCTTAGTTATTGGCGGAGAAAAGGGAACGTTTGAACCTGTTTTATCACTTGACCATGTTGTGAAGATTAACTTTATTAAACTAGGTTTTAAAAACTATTTTTTGACTTCCTCTTCGATGGTTCAAAAAAAACAGTTAGGAGAGGTTCGTTTTAATGTGCATCAAAAACACTCAGAAGATTACCGTTTCTTTTTTGATGTACTAAGCCTAGGTGGGTATGGCGTTTGTATTAGTGAAAATTTATCATGCAGTATTTCCAATAAGAGAGATTTTGGAGATTCGGGTTTATCAGGGAATATCTATAAAATGCAAAAAGGAGAATTGTCTAATTTTAGATATTTGTATCATAAAAAATTGCTCAATTTTTCAGAATATATTTTTTTCTGCACTTTTTCAAATTTAAAATTCTTACGAAGATTTTTGCTTTCTACGTTATATAATTTAAAGAAATAAGGCACGGTTTTTGTGAAGTAATACCTCAAAATAGGTGAGCATGAATGAAAAAATAAGAATGGTTATAGGGAATATATTCCTAGTTGCTTATATCGTTTTTCTAGTGTTTGGTTTTAAAATTGTAAACCTAGCTTTGGTTGGTGTTTTAGTGTTTTTCTTGTGTACTTTTAAATACAATAAAGCACAAGTTTACTATCATCTGAATGGGAATAAGAAAATCTATGTTGTTTTGCTAGCATTGATTAGTTTTCAGCTTATTCACGGGGCATTTTTTCAAGACTTACACGAAAAACGATTTGGTCTTTTACCTCTTTTATTAGGTTCGGCTATTATTTTGCTTTGGGTTGAAGACATGCTAAAAATACTCTATATTTATTTAATTTGTCTAGTTTTATTGATATTTAAGGGGGGGTATAATATCTTAACCTATTATTTAACAACGGATTATTTTACGATTAATAGTGGAGGTCATATCGATATTATGTTGGTGGTAGCTCGTCCTTATTTAGGGTTTATGCTGAATATCGGTATACTCATTAGTCTTTATCTTTCTCAAGTACAAAAGAAATATAAGGTATGTTATTTATTTTTAATTGTGTTTTTCTTTACCTATCTAGTGTTTATTGGCAATAGAATACAGGTTGTTTCTTTGTTTCTTTTAACACTCTTGTATTTTGTGTTTTATATGAAAGCAAATGGATGGAAAAAAATGCTCGGTTTACTAATTGTAGGAATTTCTGTTTTTGTATTGTTTACTTATACTTCAACATTGAAAGAGCGTTTTGAAATGGACTCATTTACCTCTCTAGACCATTTAGCTTCTCGATTAGAGAAGAAAGAACCTCGTGTTTTAATTTGGAAATGTGCCTGGTCTTTTACGCAAGAATCGTCATTTCACCCACTTTATGGATTGGGAAAAGTAGAGATAATAGATCGTCAATTAGCAGATTGTTATGAAGATAAAACGAAGGACAATCCCATGCGGGATTATTTTTTAGAGGCATTGTTTAATACACATAATCAATTTCTTGAATATTACGTACTAACAGGTATTGGAGGTATTAGTCTTTTACTTCTTTTATTTGGTGTATTAGCCGTAAAAGTGAAACGCTATTTTATTCCTATGGCGATGTTGTTGTCTTTGTTCAATTTTTGCTTTGTAGAGAATTTATTTAATAGACAACTAGGGGTGTATTTATTCGGATTTGTATTAACTCTAATCTTGTTTATCTACAATGAAAATAAGAAAATAGAATCACTCCCTTAGGATCGATAGATTGCAAGTAATTCGTTGAAATTTTTGTCCTTATTGAATTTCTCTTGGCAATTTGAAAATGCTTTTTCACCTAAAGCAATCCTATATTCGGGATTTTCCAACTGTTTTAGAATTGGGCACAAATCAGTAGCTTGAGTAAACAAAAAACCATTGAGATTTGTCTCAACAATATCATTATTGCCAATAACATCAGTCGCTAAAATAGGTTTTCTAAACGCCATTGCCTCCAGTACAGCAATAGGAAGACCCTCCCAAAGCGAAGTTTGCATATAAATGTCTAGTTGATTTAAATAAGGAAACACAGCTGTATTATTGGTAAACCATCCTGATATTGTGATATTTGGCGCAGTGAGTTGATCGCGAAGTTCTCCATCTCCAATCCATAGGAATTGGTGTTGTGGAAATAGTAAAGCAACTTCATTAAATAGTTTAGGATTTTTTTGGTAGGAGATTCGCCCAATTGTTCCAATCGTTAATTGATTAGAAGTATTTTTGTTCGCTATATAATGTTGGTTTAAATGCGTTAAATCAATTCCATTTCGAACTAAAAGAGAAGTACCTATTCGCTGTGCTAGCTTGTATTCTGTATCTCCACAAGCAATGGTTGTTCCGCCAAAGATCAGTTGAGTTAATTTCTCAATGGTGTAAAATATTTTTTGCTTTACTGGTGAGATGTCCTGACGCAAAAAAGAATAACCATGGGGCGTATAAAATACTTTTCTCTTGTAATTTGGCATGGAACTTGCCCACCTACCTATGACGCCTGCTTTAGATGAATGTAGATGAATAATATCAGGCCTTAGCTGTTTTATTGTTTTTCTTAAGGCAAAAGTAGAACGAAGATCCTGTATTGGTTTTAATTCCCTTTCCATTTCAAGTGGTATCAGGTGGATAGAAGAAGGAAAATCTTGGTCAATTTGATCTTGTGTAATTTCTTTTCTTTTATTACTGTAGATGATATAGGTTTCAATATCAGAGTGTTGACTAAAAAAAATAGCCAAATCTTTAAAATATGAATATACTCCTCCGCCAAACGATTCTACAATATGGATAATTTTCATTCGAAATCTAAATTTATAAAAGCAAATTTAGCTTATTTATTCAAGATTTGTAAAATCAATACCTAACAATTCTGAGAATAGAGAAAGTTCTTTAACTTTGTTAGGAAATAAAAATAGAATGAAACGTATTTTAATAACAGGAGCAGCTGGTTTTTTGGGATCTCATTTATGTGATCGTTTCCTCGCAGAAGGATTTCATGTCATTGGTATGGATAATTTGATTACGGGTGATTTGAGAAATATTGAACACTTATTTGCAGAAGCACATTTTGAGTTCTACCATCATGATATAACTAAGTTTGTTCATGTTCCTGGACAATTAGACTATATTCTTCATTTCGCTTCGCCAGCAAGCCCTATTGATTACTTAAAGATTCCAATTCAAACGCTAAAAGTAGGTTCTTTAGGAACTCATAATTTATTGGGATTAGCACGTGTAAAAAATGCACGTATTTTAATTGCATCAACATCTGAAGTATATGGGGATCCTTTGGTTCATCCACAAACAGAAGAATATTATGGCAATGTCAATAGTATCGGTCCACGAGGTGTTTATGATGAAGCAAAACGCTTTCAAGAGTCAATAACGATGGCATATCATACTTTTCATGGATTAGAGACTCGCATTGTGCGTATTTTTAATACATATGGGCCTCGTATGCGACTCAATGATGGAAGGGTAATTCCTGCATTCATAGGACAAGCTTTAAGAGGAGAAGATTTAACCGTTTTTGGAGACGGAAGTCAAACGCGTTCTTTTTGTTATGTTGATGATCAAGTGGAAGGAATTTACCGTCTGTTGTTGTCAGACTATCATTTACCTGTGAATATAGGTAATCCTGATGAAATTAAGATTTTAGATTTTGCCAAAGAGATTATTCGCTTAACCAATAGTGAACAAAAAATAATTTATAAAGAATTGCCAATAAATGACCCTTTACAACGTTGTCCTGATATTACCAAGGCTAAAACACTTTTAGGATGGACGCCTAAGATTAGTAGAGCAGAAGGCATGCAACATACATTAGATTATTTTAAGGCTTTTACAGCCGCTGATTTAGAACGAGAAGAACATAAAGATTTTTCAAACTACATTTATTAATGAGTAAAAAAGCAGGTAGGTATTCTTATTTAATACGCCCATTAACCGCATGTATTGATTTAATTACGATCAATGTTATGGCTCAGGTGTGGTTCTCCACATTTACTGAGCAGCATTATTTGTTTCATATTATACTGTCAATTGGTTGGTTGGTGGCCGCTGGATTAAGTGGATATTACGATGTTTTCCGACATACGAAGACGGTTCGTGTAGCCGAGAAAGTGTTCAAACAATTTTTCTTTCAGTTTATATTAGTTGCCTCGTACAATGGGATTTTTGATCGATTTGCAGAAATAAGAGATCTAATCGGTTATGGAATTTCTATTTTCGTCATTATTTGTACCATCAAGTTTACTATTTTCTTTTTGCTGAAATACATTAGAAAATTCTTAGGTGGTAACTTTAGGAATATTGTGTTATTGGGGAATGGTCGAGAAGTTAGCAACTTAAAATCAGTGCTATTAAAGCGAACAGACTTAGGGTATCGCATTAATAATCACTTTTATAATTTAGAGGATGAAAGCTTAGAAGATTTAAAGGAATATTTATCAAACAACCTAGTTGATGAACTTTTTATACAGTTTTCATTTACGAAAGAGAAGAATTTTTTGGAGATTCTCGAATTTGCAGATAATAGCATGATAACGGTGCGTTATGTACCCACACAAAAGGATATCTTAAATAACAATTTAACCATTGAATACTACGATTTAATCCCCGTAGTACCGAGACGAATCATTCCGTTAGATAAACCATATAACAAGTTGATTAAACGCTTATTTGATCTCGTTTTCTCTTTGTTTGTAATTGTATTTGTCTTGTCTTGGTTGGTTCCTTTAGTTGCTATCTTGATTAAAAGAGAATCTAAAGGACCTGTTTTTTTCAAACAAAAGCGCACAGGATTAAACGATGAGGAATTTTGGTGCTATAAGTTTAGATCGATGCGTATTAATGACGATAGCGATAAACAACAAGCAACGCGAAATGATCAACGCATTACTAAAATTGGTGCTTTTTTGCGCAAATCGAGCTTGGATGAGTTTCCACAGTTTATCAATGTATTCTTTGGCGATATGTCTATTGTTGGACCTCGTCCACATATGGTTGTCCACACCAAGATGTATTCAAAGCGCGTCAGCCGATTTATGTTGAGACATTTGGTTAAACCTGGGATTACAGGAATGGCTCAAACTCATGGTTATCGTGGTGAAATAGAAAATGATAGGGATATTATTAATCGCTTTAAATACGACTTATTTTACTTAGAAAACTGGTCTATCCTCTTGGATTTAAAGATTATTTACTTAACTGTGTACAATGTTTTTGCAGGTGAAGAAAAAGCATACTAATTGCTTTTTATAAAGTTGTCCTTCTTATTCTTAGGAACTTTTTCTTTATTCATTTTTTTATAATTATTTTTGAACCATAATAACAAACAACACAAGTGATGAAAATTTTATTATTAGGTTCAGGTGGGCGTGAACATGCTCTTACATGGAAGATGTTGCAAAGTCCACAGTGTGAAGCTGTATTTGTAGCTCCTGGAAATGCAGGAACAGCTCAAATTGCTCAGAATATTGCTATCAATCCCAATGATTTCGAAGCGGTAAAACAAGTGGTTTTAACGCATCATATCGATATGGTAGTGGTTGGGCCAGAAGATCCTTTAGTAAAGGGAATTGTAGATTTCTTTAAACAGGATGAAGCAATTCAACATATTCCTGTAATTGGTCCTTCAAAAGAGGCTGCACAATTAGAAGGAAGTAAAGATTTTGCAAAAGAATTTTTAATTCGACACCAAATTCCTACTGCTGCGTATCAAAGTTTTACAAAAGATACAGTAGAAGAAGGAAAACAATTCCTAGAAACCCTTAAGGCCCCTTATGTTTTAAAAGCAGATGGTTTAGCGGCTGGTAAAGGAGTTGTAATCTTAGAAGATTTGAATGAGGCTAAAGCGGAGTTAGAAAACATGTTAGTGGATGCTAAATTCGGTGATGCAAGTTCAAAAGTAGTAATCGAAGAATTTTTATCGGGAATTGAATTAAGCTGTTTTGTATTAACAGACGGAAAATCATATCAATTACTTCCAACGGCTAAAGACTACAAGCGTATTGGTGAAGGAGATAAGGGATTGAATACAGGAGGTATGGGAGCTGTTTCTCCAGTGCCATTTGCAACAGCTGAATTCTTGAAAAAAATAGAAGATCGCATTGTTATTCCAACCGTAGAAGGAATCAAAAAAGATCAATTAGATTATAAAGGATTTATTTTTATAGGAATCATCAAAGTAGGGGAAGATCCATTTGTTATTGAATATAATGTTCGTATGGGGGATCCTGAAACAGAGGTTGTTATGCCAAGAGTGAAATCAGATTTAGTAGCCTTGTTCCAAGCTATCGCAAAAGAGGAATTGGATACCATGACTATTGAATTAGATGCACGTAGCGCAACGACTGTTATGCTTGTATCAGGAGGATATCCAGAAGATTATGAAAAAGGAAAAGTAATTACAGGTATTGAACAAGTAGAAGATTCTATTGTTTTCCATGCAGGAACAGCCTTAAAAGAGGATGCAATTGTGACCAATGGAGGACGTGTACTTGCTGTTACTTCTTATGGAAATAACTACGATGAGGCATTAAAAAAATCTTATCAAAATATAGATAAACTAAATTTTGATAAGATTTATTATCGTAAAGATATCGGATTCGATCTTTAAGATAGTTGATTACTTTAGAAATGAGTGGGCTGTCGTATCTTGTGTATCTTCGTTGTTTGATTTAAATAATTGTAATTTTTTTAACCAAAATACGAAGAAGTAGCAAGTAATTAGGATGAAAATCCAAGTAATGATGTTTGCAGTCCACCAGTTCTTAAGTTCTAGTTTTGCAAAGATATCCATTGGGATGAAAAGCACCTTTTCAAACAAGAATCCTAAACCATTAAAAAATGAAGTCATTGTCCTTTATTTTTAAATTAGATAATATTATTTGCATTTTATAATATTTAGTAAGAATACAAAATACCCAAAGAAACAAATAGTACTACAAAAATATAAAATATATACATGTTAGCAAGTATTTTTAGCAAAACTAGACCGATTAACTATATCATGCTTACGCTTTTAATCGTGACAGGCTATGGTTTATTTATTGGTTTAGATTTTAGCATTGAATGGACAACATTCGAAATCATCAAAAGAGGAGGTGTTTTAGTGCTGTTATTGCTGATGATGTATATATCTCAATTTATTGTTTCGAGAAATAGATTGGTAGACGATTCTGCTTATGTACCGCTTATTTTTACGAGCTTTTTGTTTATTTTTCCTACCTCTTTTGAGAATGTAAGGGTTATTGTTGCAAGTTATTTTATTCTCTTGGCTTTGCGCCGTATTTTTTCGTTACACTCTTTAAAACAGTCTAAGGAAAAGTTATTAGACGCTTCTTTGTGGATTTGTTTTGCTAGTTTATTTCACTTTTGGAGTATTTTATATTTCATCCTTCTATTTTATGCCATTGCTTTTTTTGGAGCAAAGGACTATAGAAACTGGATCATTCCACTCGTATCTTTCTTAGGAGCTTCTATTTTCTTAAGTCTTTACTTATTAATCCAAGAAGTACATTTCATCGATTGGTGGACAGAACGCGTGCAAATTAGCTTTGACTTTATGTATTTTGACAACGTTTTTCAAAATATTGCCTTAGCTGTGTTTGTTTCTATTGCTTTGCTGTATGCGGTTTCTCAAGCATTAGCCATAAAAAGCAAACCGTATAATATGCAAAACACCTACAAGAAAATCATTTTGTCATTTCTTATAGGTGCTGTTATTTATGTTGTTTCGGCAGAAAAATCCAATGGGTTACTGCTATTTACTTTCTTTCCTTTAGCTATTTTAGGCGCTAATTATATTGAAAGTATTCCGCAACGTTGGCGAAAAGAAGCCAATGTTTACAGTATTTTCTTTATTGGGTTATTTTTCTACCTGATGCAATTGTTTATCTTATAGTTTTTGACCATAAGCCAAATCACCAGCATCTCCTAAACCGGGAACGATGTAGTTGTGATCATCTAGCTTCTCATCTAATGTTGCTACCCATAAATGCACATTTGCAGGTAATTGCTGTTCTAGGTATTCAATACCTTCTGGTGCTGCAATAACCACAGCAATATGCAATTCTTTCGGTTGTTCTTCTGTCATTAATTTTTGAATAACAGCCACTAACGACTGGCCTGTAGCTAACATCGGGTCAATTAAAATTAGAATCTTGTCCTGAAAAGAAGGTGCTGCCTGGTATTCAACCAAAATTTGACCTGCTTCTCCATGTTTTCCATGACGACGGTAAGCAGAAACGAATCCATTTTCAGCATCGTCAAAGAAGTTCATAAAACCAGTGTGTAAGGCTAATCCTGCACGGAGGATTGAACAAAGAACAACATTGTCCTCAATACAAGTAGTGTGTTTTATTCCTAGAGGCGTTTGAACAGCAACAGCTTTATATGGTAGCGTTTTACTCAATTCGTACGCCATTATTTCTCCAATACGTTCAATGTTTTTACGAAAGCGCATGCTGTCTTTCTGAATCGTAACATCGCGAAGTTGAGCTAAGAAATGATTTAAAATGCTATTCTCCTCTGAAATATAGTGAATTTTCATAACGGTATAATTAGTACCATAAAAGTATTAAAACTATATTTGTAAATAAAATTATTCATATGTTTTCAGAATTAGCATTTCCGATATTCGAAGAGAGTATTCGCGATTATCATAAATACGACAATGTAGATCAGCCAATTAGCAATCCTTATCCAAAGGAAGATATTAAACATTTATTGTATTTAAAAAATTGGATTGATACCGTTCAGTGGCATTTTGAAGATATTATTCGTGATCCACAAATTGATCCTGTTGCAGCATTGGCTTTAAAAAGAAGAATTGACGCATCCAATCAAGAGAGAACGGATATGGTAGAGTATATTGATAGTTACTTTTTGAATAAGTATAAAGATGTACAAGTAAAACCAAATGCTAAAATTAATTCAGAAAGTCCGGCTTGGGCAATTGACCGTTATTCAATCTTAGCGTTGAAGATTTACCACATGCGTGAGGAAGCTACAAGACCTGAAGCTACAGCAGAACACAGAGCAAAATGTCAAGAAAAATTAGATGTTTTGTTGGAACAAAAACAAGATTTATCTACGGCAATTGACGATTTATTACAAGATATCGCTGCTGGAGATAAATACATGAAAGTATACAAGCAAATGAAAATGTATAACGACGAGGAATTAAACCCGGTGTTATATCAAAATAAAAAATAAAGAACAGCAAAGGCATATGGTGAATACGATATGCCTTTTTTAATGGGAGAAAACTAGTACTAGAATAGAAAAAGAGCCGGAAAAAAATATCATTTTTTTGTATCGGTAAAAAAAATTACTTTTGTTTGCTAAAGCGTGGATAATCACGCTTTTCTTGTTTAAGATAAATCATATTTTAGTGAAAGGTTTAAAACACATCGTCATTTTCAGATTATCCGCTATGGGAGACGTAGCGATGACAGTGCCTGTAATTCGAGCGTTAATCGAACAACACCCTGCTTTACGTGTAACGGTAGTTTCACGACCTTTTTTCAAACCTTTTTTTAAGGGCATTGACCGCGTGGATTTTTTTCCTGTGGATGTGAAGAAGAAACACAAAGGATTTTTGGGCTTGATTCGTTTATATCAAGATATTAAAAGATTAAAACCTGATTATTTTGCGGATTTCCACAATGTATTACGCGCACAAATTGTTCGTACATTATTTAAGTTTTCAGGTGTTCCAACAGCAGCATTAGACAAAGGTAGAGCGACTAAAAAAGCATTAACTCGTGCTGAAAATAAGATATTTAAACCCGTACAAACGATGGTTGAAAACCATTGTGCGACCCTTCAGCAATTAGGATTTTCGGTCTCTTTAGAGCACCCGAATTTTCCGCCAAAGGCGGCGTTAGCACCTGAATTAGAAGTTTACAGTAAAGAACAACACAAAACGTGGATTGGTATTGCTCCTTTTGCACAATATGACAGTAAAGTTTATCCGTTGGATTTGATGCAGAACGTGGTAGATGAATTAGCAGAACAAGAAAATCATTTAATCTTTTTATTTGGAGGAGGAGAAAAGGAAATAGCCTTATTAAACCAAGTAAAACGCGACAATGACAATGTGATTGTGATGGCAGGTAAAGTGAAATTGGAGGTGGAAATGAACTTGATACAGCACTTAGATGTCATGCTTTCGATGGACTCTGGAAATGCGCATATTGCAGCCATGTTAGGTGTAAAAGTCGTAACTTTATGGGGCGCTACACATCCTTATGCGGGCTTTGCACCATTTAATCAACCTATCGATTATTGTATGACAGCAGATCGTACCCAATATCCTTTATTGCCAACGTCAGTGTATGGAAATAAAAAGGTGGAAGGATATGAAGATGCTATGCGATCAATTGATCCAGCAGATGTATGTAAGAAAGTGTTGGAAGTAGCACAAAAGAAATAAAAGAATTTAGTCATGATGAAGATTGAAGATTATATTAGAAACATTCAGGATTTTCCAAAAGAAGGGGTAGGTTTTAAGGATATTACACCGCTTTTAAATAGTCCTGAAGCAATGGAAGAAGCAACTAAGCGATTATTAGCATTAGTAGGAGATAAAAAAGTAGATCGTGTAGTGGGGATGGAGAGCCGCGGATTTTTCTTTGCTACTTTGTTGGCTAAAGAATTAGGTGCTGGTTTTGTACCAGTTAGAAAACCTAAAAAACTACCCTTTGATACCATTGCTCAAGAATATCAGCTAGAATATGGAACAGATATTCTTGAAATGCATGCAGATGCAATAAAACCAGGTGAAAAAGTCTTAATTCATGATGATGTCCTGGCAACAGGTGGAACGGCAGAAGCAGTTTGTAAGTTAGTAGAGCGTTTAGGAGGGGAAATTGTACAACTCAATTTCTTGATGGAGTTATCTTTTTTACATGGGCGTGATAAATTAAAAGGGTATGAAGTAAAGAGTTTATTATCGTACTAAATACAGCACTTGATATAAAGAAAAGTGAATAGGTTGATGTAACATTCAACTTTGCATAAAAGAAAAAGGACTATAGTAAAACTAGAGTCCTTTTTTTTGTAAAAAAAAGAAATACCAGGGCCAAATAATAATCATTTTAATGCTTTTACTCCGCAAACAAGGTTTTAAATACCAACCTATTGATAAGATAAGGGGAATTTTATACATTTATTTTATTGTGGATGGTGTTTCATGCAAAGCAAGAAATATATAGTTTAAATATCTGAGGTAAAAAGTCTTCTTAGATTTAAAATAAGTAACTTAATCTTAGTTGTTTTTCCTCATTTTTTTAAAAATACTTCTTTGTTACTCTTCTCTTTTCTCCTTGAATAAAAACACCTTTTGTTGTAATTTTTATTGGTGATAAACGGTTATTTGCTACATAGTAATTGTAAAAATGTAGAAGTATGAATATTATTTATCGTATAAGTTGCAGTGTGTTAGCAATCTTATGTATAAGTTGCTCTTCAGAGGAGCAAAATGAAGCAAAAGGAGAGGAGAGGATTGTAATAGATAAAATAGAACACTCTTTTGGTATTGTTCCTCGCCTGTATGATGGAAAGATGAGTCTTCAATATCAAACAGAAGATGTATTACATTATAATGATAAAGGGAATGTTGTAGCTGTTGAAAGAAAAAAAATGGAGCAAGATTTAGCTACAGGAATCCTGTATAAAACCAATATTAATATCCAGTACCAACATGATCATCAGGGCAATATTATTAAAATTGTAGGTCATGAAAAAAACACAAATAAGATGATTATTCATCGTGTATTTGATTATAATTATAGTACAGGATTACTAGTTAAATTTCAGGATCTAATAGAAGATACTACACAAGAGTATGAGTATAATTTTCAGAATAATTTAGTATCGACAATTAAGAATAAAGAAAAAGGCCAGATTGTTTCTTTCCAATTAGTCTATAATGAGTATGATTATTTAGTTGTAGTGAATACAGATCATTCATTTTTTGAAGATGCATCATTCTCTATAAGTAGAAAGATGGATTTGTTATATGCGAATTTTGAATATGGTGCTGTACTAAGTCCTTGGGTGAATACCAAAAATAAATGGAGTGCATTCAAGTTTAATGATCAAATGTGGGAGACGACTAACTCTTATCCTGGGCTATTACTAGATAAAACACATCATGAAATACGTTATGAAACAAAAGGTATTATCTATGTGCATTTTTATGTTTTTAGCTATAAAAAAATCCGGATAAAAGGAGAATAACTTTGTTAAAGGCTGATTATATTACGATATGATATGCCTTTTTTTGTTTTGTAATGATTTGATTTATAGCTGGTTGTTTTTTTAAATGTTATTTTTTTATAAAATGCTTGCATATTAAATTAATTATTAGAAAACTTTGTATCAACCCATAAGGGTATACACAAGAAATGAAGAAAACAGTATTACATACTACTTTTAAAATGAACAGCATAGCTTCTGCTACTGCTGCTGTTTTCTTGTTATCTACTTCGCGGTCATCGCGGTCACGGGCTTAATTTTTTAAGCTTTCTTTTTCTTTGGGAATCGCAAGGTCTCCCAAACCAATAAATCTATCAAATTTTAATGTATTTCAACGAGATTGAAAGAGAGATTCATGCGTTTTAGCAGGTTCTGTTTTTGGCTTTGTTGAATTCTAACTATCTGTTTTTGAGATGAATTCAAATCAGTTTATCGTTATACCAGCGAATGAAACGCACGTTGGTTATGCTGCACAAATATGCGATGAAATGGCTCTTTCTGCCCAAGCACGTGGTACGGGAATTGCTAGGAGAAAACCGGAATATGTAGCAAACAAAATGCTGGAAGGTAAAGCCGTTATTGCTTTACATCAAGACGGAACTTGGGCGGGATTTTGTTATATCGAGACATGGAGTCATGGTGAATACGTTGCCAACTCTGGGTTGATTGTCAATCCCGTATTCAGAAAGGAAGGCCTCGCCAAAGCAATTAAAAAGCGAATTTTTGAACTCTCAAGAACTCAATATCCTCAAGCAAAAATCTTTGGATTAACAACTGGGTTAGCTGTAATGAAAATCAATTCCGAACTTGGTTATGAACCCGTTCCCTACTCTGAACTTACACAGGATGAGTCTTTTTGGAAAGGTTGTGAGAGTTGTATCAACTTCTCGATTTTGCAGAGTAAAGAACGCAAAAATTGTTTGTGTACTTCTATGCTTTGGGATCCAGTAGAAAAAGAAAAAGAGCTTCGAACTAAGATAGACCAAAAAACAAAAGCCAAAGAACGATTAAAAGAAATGCAGAAGAAGTACTCTTTACTGAAGCGACTGCAAATGAAAATTAAGCAAACAGTAAAGAAAACACATCTATTTTAAATTTTTAAACCGGAACATGATGAACAAAAAAATAGTTTTAGCTTTTAGTGGTGGATTAGATACGAGTTTCTGTGTCATTTACCTCAAAGAAGAATTGGGATATGAAGTACACTCAGTAGTGGTAAATACAGGTGGTTTTTCCCACGAGGAGTTAAAAGAAATTGAAGCCAAAGCCTACAGTTTGGGTGTGGCTTCTCATACAACAATTGATGAGACACAAGCATATTACCAGGCTTGTGTAAAATACTTGATATTTGGAAATGTATTAAAAAATGCAACTTATCCTTTGTCTGTGAGTGCAGAGCGTGTTTGTCAAGCTACAGCTATTGCGAATTATGCTAAGAAAATCAAGGCTACTGCTGTAGCGCATGGTAGTACGGGAGCAGGAAATGATCAGGTGCGTTTTGATATGATTTTCAATATCTTAATTCCTTCGATAGACATTATTACGCCGATTCGCGATTTAAAATTAAGCAGAGAAGAAGAGATTGATTATTTAGCCAAGCATGGTGTCGAAATAAATGCTGAGAAAGCAAAATATTCTATTAACAAAGGATTGTGGGGAACTTCAGTAGGAGGTAAAGAAACCTTAACTTCTAATCTATATTTACCAGAAGAAGCTTGGCCAACTCCAGTGAGCAAAACAACCCCAATGGTTGTTGAAATTGTGTTTGAGCACGGAGAACCGATTGCCTTAAATGGTATTCAAATGACCCCTACTGAAGTCATCCAACAATTACAAGAACTTGCACAACCTTTCGGTATTGGTAGAGATATTCACGTTGGAGATACCATTATCGGAATTAAAGGGAGAGTGGGCTTCGAGGCTGCAGCACCAATTATTTTAGTGAAAGCACATCACACACTTGAAAAGCACACCCTTACCAAATGGCAATTGAGCTGGAAAGAACAATTGGGTACATTTTATGGAAATTACCTTCATGAAGGACAATTTCATGACCCTGTGATGCGCGATTTAGAAGCTTTTTTGTCTAGTACACAACAAACAGTGAATGGAAAAGTGTGGGTAGAATTGCATCCCCACCGTTTTATCATACAGGGAATTGAATCTAAAAATGACCTCATGTCCAATGCATTTGGTAGCTATGGAGAGATGAATAATGCTTGGACGGGAGAAGACGTTAAGGGATTTTCGAAAATATTTGGCAATCAAGTAATGATTTGGCATAAAGTAAATCAACAGGAGGATGAATAAGGATAAAATTAAAGTAGGTATTGTTGGTGGGGCAGGTTACACAGGAGGAGAACTTCTTCGCTTGTTGCTGAATCACCCTGCCGTTGAGTTGGTTTTTATTCATTCTACTAGTCAGGCGAATAAACCAGTTTATGCGGTGCATACGGATCTATTTGGAGATACGGATCTTATGTTTACCAATGAGCTTCAACAAGAGATTGATGTTGTTTTTTTGTGTTTAGGACATGGGGATTCTAGCGTATTTCTACAAGAGAATGCATTTGGAAAATCAGTTAAAATAATCGACTTAAGTCAGGATTTTAGATTGAAAAAGGACAATAATCCTTTTGTTTACGGATTGCCTGAATTGAATAGAGAACAGCTGAAAAAGGCAAGCTATATTGCGAATCCAGGTTGTTTCGCAACGGCAATTCAATTGGCTTTATTGCCTTTAGCCGCTCAACAAGCTTTGCCTAGCACCGTACACGTACAGGCAGTTACTGGATCAACAGGAGCAGGACAAAGCTTAGCTTCTACTTCTCATTTTAGTTGGAGAGCCAATAATCTATCCGTGTATAAGGCATTTACTCATCAACATTTAGGTGAGATAGGAGAAAGTCTACATCAATTGCAACCTGAGACGAAGACGGCCCTCAAGTTTATACCTGAACGAGGTGATTTTGCGAGAGGAATATTTGTTAGCGCTATCTTGGAATCCACCTTGAACTTAACAACATTACAAACGATATATACCCAATACTATGAATCTCATCCTTTCACTCATTTTAGTGAAGAAGCGATTCATCTTAAACAAGTAATAAACACCAATAAATGCCTGATTTCAGTTGAAAAACACCATAATGATGTGCTTATTACAAGCACATTGGATAACCTACTGAAAGGAGCTTCAGGTCAAGCGGTTCAAAATATGAACCTCCTTTTCGGCTTAGACGAAAAAACAGGATTAAACCTTAAAGCATCTGCTTTTTAAACGAGATAAATTATGATGAAATTATATGATGTATATCCTTTGAATCCGATTGAGATTGTCAAAGGACAGGGAAGTTATGTTTGGGATAAAAACGGACAAGTTTATTTAGATTTATATGGTGGGCATGCCGTTATTTCTATCGGACATACTCATCCTCATTATGTTGAACGTTTAAAAAAGCAGCTAGATCAAATTGGATTTTACTCCAATTCGATTGAAATTCCCTTACAACGTCAAGTAGCAGCATTGCTAGGAGAGTTGTCTGGATTAGAAGATTATCAATTGTTTTTGTGTAATTCTGGAGCAGAGGCGAATGAAAATGCCTTGAAAATTGCTTCTTTTCATACGGGAAGAAAAAAAGTTATTGCTTTTGAAAAGGCATTTCACGGGAGAACTTCATTGGCCGTTGCAGCAACAGATAATGCAAAGATTGTAGCCCCAGTGAATGAAACAGAAAATATTGTTTTCTTGCCATTTAACGATGAGGATGCGTTAGCAAGTGCATTTGCAACCTATGGAAATGAAGTTGCTGCAGTAATTATTGAAGGAATCCAAGGGGTTGGAGGAATTCAAGTAGCCACAGCTTCTTTTTTACAGCAAATTAGAACCTTAACGACACAATATGGAGCTGTTTTTATCGCAGATGAAATCCAGTGTGGCTATGGTAGAACGGGTTCTTTTTATGCAGTTAATGATGAAGGAGTACAAGCGGATATCTATACAATGGCTAAAGGAATGGGGAATGGATTTCCGATTGGAGCTATTGCTTTAGCTTCAGTGTTCAAACCTTGGCATGGTCAATTGGGAACAACATTTGGTGGAAATCATTTAGCTTGTGCCGCTGCATTAGCCGTTTTAGAAGTGATGCAGCAAGATCAATTGTTACTTCACGCTAAAAAAATAGGAGATTACCTATTGGCAGAATTGAAAAAACTGGATAAAATACTAGAAGTTAGAGGAAAAGGATTGATGATTGGCATTGATTTTGCACCTGAACTAAAAAATTTCCGTCAAGACCTTTTGCTGAAAGATCACATTTTTACAGGAAATGCAAGCCCGAATGTGATTCGCTTGCTACCTGCGTTGACCTTGAGCGAAACAGATGCAGATCTATTTTTAGAGAAGTTCAATAAAAGATTACAACAGTATTAAAAACACAAACCAATGAAACAATTTTTTTCAGTACACGATATACCTTCTTTATCTGAAGCAGTGAAGACCGCTTTAGCTTGTAAGGCTAATCCGTTTCAAAATGAAGCGTTAGGAAAACACAAAGTAATTGGATTGGTGTTTTTAAATCCAAGTCTGAGAACGAGAATGAGCACGCAAAAAGCAGCTATGCAATTGGGCATGCAGGTGATGGTGATGAATATGACGTCTGATGGCTGGGCTTTAGAAACAAAAGATGGAGTAGTCATGGACGGCAATACGGCGGAGCACATCAAAGAGGCAGCTGCTGTGATGGGGGAATACTGTGATATTTTAGGCTTGCGCTCTTTTCCAGGTTTACAAGATGCAACTGAGGATTATAGTGAAGAGCTATTTCAAAAGTTTGCTCAATATTGTGGTAAACCTGTGGTGAGTTTGGAAAGCGCTACCAGACATCCGTTACAGAGCTTTACCGACCTTTTGACTATTATTGAAAAAGGAAATTATCACTATGATGAGGTAAAAAAACAATATATCCCCCAAGAAAAGAAACCTAAAGTGGTGTTGACTTGGGCACCGCATGTCAAAGCGCTACCTCAAGCCGTTCCCAATTCATTTGCAGAATGGATGATTCAGGCAGAAAAAGACGGGTTGCTTGATTTTGTTATTACTCACCCAGAAGGATATGCTTTGAAAGAAGAATTTACACAAGGGGCTACAATAACGACGAATCAAAAGGAAGCTTTACAAGACGCAGATTTTATCTATGTAAAGAATTGGTCAAGTTATGAGAACTATGGGCAAATTACCTGCACAGATGCTTCTTGGATGTTAACGTTAGATCATTTGAAGGAAACTAATCAAGCCAAAGTGATGCACTGTTTACCCGTAAGACGCGATTTAGTTATTGCTGCTGAAGTATTGGATAGTGAACACGCTATTGTGATTGAAGAAGCAGGAAATAGAGTATGGGCTGCTCAAGCCGTTTTACAAGAAATGTTGAAAAATAAATAAGAATGCAAAAACTAACAGTAATTAAAATTGGCGGAAATATTGTAGATGACGATAAGGCATTGAACGATTTCTTACAAGCTTTTGCGCAAATCAATACGCCTAAAATTTTGGTGCATGGTGGCGGAAAACTTGCTACTAAATTAGCTAGTGAATTAGCTATTCCTACTGAAATGGTGGAGGGAAGAAGGATTACTTCTGAAGCGATGTTGCCAGTTACTGTTATGGTTTATGCAGGACTTATAAATAAACAAATTGTTGCTCAGTTACAGCATTATCAATGTGATGCTTTAGGTGTATCGGGTGCAGATGCACAACTCATCCTGAGTCATAAACGCGCCATAGAACCGATTGATTATGGTTTTGTGGGCGATTTTACTCCTCCAGATGTCAATATTACTCGCTTAAGGCAATTCCTCGAATTAGGACTTTGTCCTGTATTCTCGGCAATTACAGCTGACCAAGAAGGACAATTGTTAAATACAAATGCAGATACAATCGCTTCAAACCTAGCCATTTCCTTAGCAACACACTATCAGGTAGACTTGGTTTATTGCTTTGAACATCAAGGAGTATTGCGCGATAGAAAGGATGAGAATTCGGTTATTCCTCAAATTCATCCTGCGAATTTTAATCAATTAAAAAATGAAGGTGTTATTTCGGATGGGATGTTACCTAAAATAGCAAATGCTTTAGCAGCAGTTGAGCAACAGGTACATCAAGTTTGTATCAAGTCGGCTCAAGATCTTTTGAAGCCAACGGCAGGTACCATCATCAGTCAATAAATACAAAATAAGAAATGAAAAAAGAACTAACGATAGAAGCTATAGCATTATTACAAAAGCTGATTGCAACGCCATCATTTAGTAAAGAAGAAGGGGAAACAGCAGAACTCATTGCACAATTTCTCTTACAGCACCAAGTCGCTATTCATCGTGATTTGCATAATGTTTGGGCGTTTAATAAGCATTATGATGCGAGTAAACCCACTATTTTGTTGAATTCACATCATGATACCGTTCGCCCCAATAAAGATTATACCCGAGATCCTTTTCAACCTGAAATTATAGAGGGGAAACTTTATGGACTTGGAAGCAATGATGCAGGTGGATGTTTGGTTTCGTTGCTAGCTACTTTTTTGTATTTCTATGAACAGGAACATTTGAACTATAATTTTTGCATCGCAGCAACAGCAGAAGAAGAAATATCAGGAACTGATGGATTAGAGTACGTGATTCCAAAATTAGGGGCACTTGACTTTGCTATTGTTGGAGAGCCTACGCAAATGCAGTTAGCGGTAGCAGAACGTGGGTTGATGGTAGTAGATTGTGTAGCGCATGGACGTTCAGGGCATGCAGCTCGAAATGAGGGAGACAATGCTATCTTGAAAGCAATGCCCGATGTTGAATGGTTCACAACGTACCAATTTCCGAAAGTATCGGAGGAATTTGGTCCGATTAAAATGAGTGTAACTTTGATTCAGGCGGGAACACAACACAATGTTGTACCAGCAACTTGTGAATTTGTTGTTGATGTTCGCGTTACGGATGCCTATACAAATGAAGAAGTTTTAGCTATTATCAAAGAACACGTGAATTGTGAAGTAAACGCGCGTTCTACTCGTTTAAAACCTTCTTCAATTGCGAAAGAGCATCCAATTGTACAAGCAGGAATTCAATTGGGACGCACAACTTATGGATCGCCAACGACAAGTGATCAAGCGCTATTAGCTATCCCTTCGTTGAAATGTGGCCCTGGAGATTCTGCTCGATCGCATACCGCAGATGAATTTGTATATGTTAGTGAAATCGAAGAAGGAATCTCACTGTATATCGAAATGTTAAACCAAATCGTGAAGTAAATGAAGTTATGGCAAAAAAATACAACCGTAAATCAAGCAGTAGATGCATTTACGGTTGGACAAGATAGAATCTTAGATCTAAATTTAGCTCCTTTTGATGTGCTAGGTTCTTTAGCGCATACCCAAATGTTACACCATATTGGATTATTAACAGAGGAAGAGTTAGCGCTGATTCAGAATGAATTAAAAGTAATTTACCAAGAAATTATTCAAGGTGAATTTCAAATAGAAGAGGAGGTAGAGGATATTCACTCTCAAATCGAGTTATTGCTCACAAGAAGAATTGGTGAAGCAGGAAAAAAAATCCACGCAGGACGTTCGAGAAATGACCAAGTGTTGGTGGATTTGAAACTATACTTTCGTCATGAAATTGAAGCGGTTGTGCAGCTTGTAAAAAGCGTATTCGAGACATTTCAACGTTTGAGCAATCAGCACAAAGCTGTATTAATGCCAGGATATACGCATTTGCAAATCGCCATGCCTTCTTCTTTTGGTCTTTGGTTTGGTGCTTATGCAGAGAGTTTAGTGGATGATTTGGAACTCATGTTAGCTGCATGGAAAGTGGTAAACAAAAATCCACTAGGTTCAGCGGCAGGATATGGGTCATCTTTCCCCTTAGATAGACAAATGACTACTGATTTGTTGGGATTTCAGTCTATGAATTACAATGTGGTTTATGCTCAAATGGGAAGAGGAAAAAGTGAGCGTATTTTGGCTCAAGGATTGAGTTCTATTGCTGCTACTTTGGCGAAATGGGCGATGGATTGTTGTTTGTACATGGGACAGAATTATAAGTTTATCGGATTTCCGGATCATTTAACGACAGGATCGAGTATTATGCCACATAAAAAAAATCCCGATGTTTTAGAATTAATTCGTTCAAGATGTAATAAGATTCAAGCATTACCCAATGAAATTGCTTTGATGACAACAAATCTACCTGCTGGATATCACAGGGATTTGCAATTGTTGAAAGAGAATCTATTTCCTGCTTTTACTTCATTGAAGGAATGTTTGGAAATGACTCAATTGATGTTAGAAAACATAGAAATTAATTCAGATATTTTATCTGATTCAAAATATGATTACTTGTTTAGTGTTGAGGTTGTAAACCAGTTAGTTTTAAATGGAACACCTTTTAGAGAAGCGTATAAAACAATTGGCTTAGCCATTGAGGAGGGACAGTATCAACCTACGAAGGAAGTAGAACATACACATCAGGGAAGCATTGGTAATTTGATGAATGAAGAAATAAAGGTAGCATTTGATACCGTATATCAAACCTTTGGGTTTGATCAAGTGAAGAATAAACTAGTACGTTTAGTGTTGTGATAGATTGTAAAAAGACTTAGGATTTGTTTCCTAAGTTTTTTTGTTTAAATTTATGTTAATTAAACAAGCGTTGTATGTTAATAAAAGAAACTTTACTAATTGCTTTGTGTCTGTTGCTATTTTCTTGTTCAAAAAGTGATGATGATTCAGTGGATGAGCCAGATGTTTTTTCATTAGAATATTTTCCTATTAAGAGTTTTGACGAACTTGATAGGGGAAGTTATTTTTATCGTGGTTTTCAAGCTGAAGATCGAAAAGCTAGTATGCTATTGGAAAATACTACTTCCTGTGTAAGATTTGATGATTTATATATACATAAAGATAGTTTGGAAAATCTTAGTTTAATTGAATATAATTTTCATGAATCAGGCCAGTTTGGATGTAATCGTTATAAGACCATTTTGTTTCAAGAAAATAGATTATATGAAGAAGGAATTTTATTTACAACTATAAGAGATCCGTATGGGAAAAGGCTTTTTAAAGGCTTACTTGAATTTGGTTTTCAGGGAGGCTATTTGCGTATTGAAGATAAAATCTCAAATTATGTCAAAAAAGACCCAGAAGGAAAAGTCTATATGTATTTTAAAATGATAAAAAAGTAGATATACACATACAGATGATGATTAATTTAAGATATCTTTCTTTGATATTCTAATAAATATAAGTCAGGATTGTAGTTTGTATAACATGTTGTTAGTGCAACAAGAGTATTTACAAAATACGTAATAAAATAATAAAATGAAAAAATATGTTTTTCTTGTTTTAAGTACCCTCTTGTTAACTAGCTGTTCAAAAGGGGATGATAATTCTGATAATTCTGACCCTGTTTTTGAGTTAGAATATATTAAATTAAAAGATATTGAAGAAATTAAAAATCAAACCTTTTTTTATGCAGGGATTAAAGTAGGAGATAAAAAAACGAGTTTGGTAATTCCTGGTTCTATGTCTTGTCGAGCATCAGAGTATTTTGGACCAGCATTTGATCCTTTGCATCCAAATCTTGATTTTGCCTATATTAAATATAAAACAGGAGGAATAATGTGTGAGGTAACAAATTCATCGTTTTTTTCTGAAACGAGTTTAGTAGAGGAAGGACAGTTATTTACAACAATTCGAGATGGGTATATCGATGATTCTAATCCGCTTAATATCATAATTGTTTTACAGGAACGAAGTTTCAAAGGAATTCTAGAAATTGGTTTTCAGGGAGAATATTTGCGTATAGAAGATCGAATGTCAACCTATAAAAGAGAAGATCCTAATGAGAAAGTATATTTGTATTTTAAAAAATAAGGAGAGTAATGAAGAGTAAATAGTGTAATTTTTATTGTAGAATATTTTGAGTCAAAGCATAATTTAGGGTTTTTTAATTTCTTCTATTTAGTGTGTGTATATTATATTAGGAGGAGTTTTGATTGCTAAGAATAACAATATAACAGATATGAATAATAATATAACAGATATGAAGAAGAATAGACAAATTTTAGTTTTAATAATTAGTGTTTTAATTTTTTCTTGTTCAAAATCGGACGATAATAAAGATGAGTTTGATCCTATTTTTGATTTGGAATATACTAAACTAAAGAATTTGGATGACATTAGTAAAAATGTTTTTTATTACGCAGGAATTAAGGTTGGAAATGCCAAAACGAGTATGTTAATTCCAGGTTCAACATCTTGTCGTGCTTCGGAATATTTTAGTCCCATGGAAGAAAAAACATTAGCTAATTTAAATTTTGGTTATATAAAGTATCAAATTGGAGCATTAGGATGTGAGACAACAAATTCTAGTTTTTTTACCGAAACTAGCCTAATTAATGAAGGAGAATTATTTACTACAATTAGAAATGGAATTATTCAAGATAGGGGACCTATAATTTTAGAGAAGCGGATTTTTAAAGGAATTCTAGAAATTGGTTTTCAGGGAGAATATTTGCGTATAGAAGATCGAATGTCAACCTATAAAAGAGAAGATCCTAATGAGAAAGTATATTTATATTTTAAAAAATAAAAAAGGAAGCTAATTGCTTCCTTTTTTATTAAATATCATCGTAATTAATATGAATTTCATCGGATGTAACAATCGCTTGACAAGATAAAATTAAGCCTTCTTCAACTTCTTCATCAGTAAGAATACTATTGCGTTTCATCGTTGCAGAACCTTTGGTAACTCTACACATACAAGAGCTACAAATACCTCCTTGACAAGAATATGGAGCGTCAATACCTGCTTCTAAAACGCCATTTAATAATGCTTGACTTTTCGGCATTTCAAAAGTAGATTCTTCATCATCAACGATTACCGTTACTTTTGTACTTCCACCTCCTACTTCCACTGGATTGTTTCCATCTGTATTTGGCGTGAAGATCTCAAATAAAATATGATCTTTTGCTATTCCTTTGGATTGTAAGGTTTCACTTACAACATCAATCATCGCTTCAGGTCCACATAAGAAATAGCTCGCAAAGGTTTTATCTTGATGTTTATTATTGACTACAAAGTTAATAGCGGCTTTGTCAATGCGTCCAAAAAGAGAGTCGTTTTCTCTCATTCTCGAATAAACAAAATGCACATACAACTGTTCTGGGTATTTTTCTTGTAGTAGGTGTAATTGCGTATGGAAAATAGTCTCCTCCGCTGTCTTATTACCATAAACTAACACAAATTTACTGTTAGGCTCTTCGGTTAGAACAGTCTGTAAGATTGACATAACAGGTGTAATACCACTACCTGCAGCAAAAGCAGCATAGTTATTTGTTGCTCCAGCATCTGGTGTAAACGTGAAACGCCCTTCAGGGGTATCTACTTCTAACTGATCTCCTTCTTTCAACACATCATTGGCATATACGGAAAATACTCCCTGCTCTACTTTTTTGACTACAATGCGAATTTCTCCGCTCTCAGGCGTAGAACAAATCGAATAAGCACGTCTTATTTCTTTGCCATTATGTTCATATCTGATGTTGAGATATTGCCCAGCAACAAACTTATAATCTGATTGTAATGCTGCAGGAATATCAAATACAATAGATACCGCATTTGGAGTTTCTCTACGAATCTCTTTTACCGTTAATTTGTTGAATCTTGACATCGTTTAGTTCTGTTTAAGTTCGCAAAAATACAAAACCCTTGGAGTAAAAGGAAGTTTTACTTCTCGGTTTAACTAAAAATATTATACCTAAATGTTATAGGTATTGAAAAAACACTATATTTGTATACCTAATAATCTTATGTATGGCGAAGCAGCAACAATTATATAAAGGAAGTTTGAATACCATTATTATGAAACTATTGGCTGAAAATGGTCGAATGTATGGATATGAAATCACACAGAAGGTAAAAGAAATTACGGCTGGAGAGATGAATTTAACAGAAGGTGCGCTCTATCCGGCCTTACATAAGCTAGAAGCAGATGGCTTTTTAGATGTAGATATGGAACGCGTAGATGGAAGAGTAAGAAAGTATTACAAATTGACTGAAAGTGGGGTAACGGAAACAACAAACAAAATGGAGGAGCTAGAAAACTTCATTCGAAATATGCAAAATATTGTCAATCTAAAGTTGACCTAACATTTATTTAATACAATTTAAAAATGAGGATTAAGCTAACTCCCCTTCAGATTCAAACTATTGACGAAAGATTACGCCAAAAGTATGAGTTGACATACGAGGAATTCAGATTGGAACTTCTCGATCATATTGCCTGTGATATTGAGGAATTAATGGAGCAAGGAGAACCCTACGAGGAAGCAACAATTCTTGTTTTTAGAAAGTGGAATGTAAAGTTGCTGTCTAATACAAAGGGGTTTTATAAAGGAATTCCTCACTTTATTTTAGATCAAATAAATGCTACGTATAGAAAAATAGAAATTAAACTATCGGGTTTTGCTTTGTTATTCGGTTTGATTCTCATCGTAAGCGAGAAATATTTAGTTTTTGATTTACAGCTTGTTCTGTATTCGTTGTTTGCAATTAATGCTGTTGGAGTGGTTCTAATTTATCAAGAGTTAAAAGGATTACAAGATTATCGCTATGATTTTTTCAAAAGTAAATCTCTAGTTGTGTTGCTTCAAAGTGGAGCAGCTTTAGTTGGAATACAAGCGTTTTATTTTGCTTGGGATATAGGAATAGGTAGTTTAGAGATACTAGTGATTTATTATTTCTTACTTAATACGTATTTATTATATCGATTCAGAACCTATAGTAAGTATCAAAAATTAAAAATAGCCAAAATAAAATGAGTTTAAATGATGCCCAGGTAGTTGCTATTGAAGATCAATTAATTAAAGTTTATCAGATAAGCTATAAAGAAATTCGTGCTGAGATATTGGATCATATTGCTTGTGATATCGAAAGAGAAATGGAGGAGGGACAAAGCTATAGTAATGCTTTTACTGCTATTTTCACTAGATGGGATACAAAGTTGAAAACGAATACTTGGGGTATTTATAAAGGAATCCCAAATTTTGTACAACAACAGTTAGCCAAAGATTTTAATCAAACAGATTGGAAAATAAAGTTACTCAGTTTTTTTGGTATAATTCCAATTATACTCTTGTTAGTATATTGGGAAATTCGAATTGAGCTATTTTACTTCTTGTTGCTTTTTATTAGCTGGGTGGGCTATCGAATTGTTTATTACCAAATTAAAGGAATTAAGGATTATCGAATTGAATTTTTTAATAGACAAACCCAAATGATGCTTGGGCTTTGTCTAAGTAGTATTGTGCTTTGGATTGGTTTTGATCTACTTTGGGATGACCCTGCCGAGATTCATGTACTAAGCTTTTTTATCCTTTATTATTTTTTTAGCATCTGTTATTTCCAGTATAACTGCTTAAAGAATTTAAAAAATAGAAAAATAAAAATTATGTAATGCTATAATTGAAAAATGAAAAACTTAACAACCAACCAAATACTTGAAATAGAAACTATCTTAATTCAACGTTATGATTTAAAATATGATGAATTTAGAAACGAAGTAGTCGATCATATTGCTTGTGAAATAGAAGAACAAATGCAAGAAGATGTTGCGTATGAGGTCGCTTTGAATCATATCTTAAAAAAATGGCATTTTGAATTGAAACCAATTATCGGACATAAAGGTGTACCCACCTTCATTGTAAAACAATTATGTAAAAAGGATGCTACTCGTTATTTCTTTTTGATTTTGTTCTTTTTCGGTACTTGTTATCTGGATAGTAAAACTTCTATAGGGTCTCAGGTTAGTCCATGGTTGAGTTTCGGCTTTATTCTAATTGGATTTTTACTTTCGGTAGTTGTTCAAAAGCGATTTTTTACACAAAAAAATTATGAAATGCTCTTTTATATGAACGGTCTAGGCGGTATGATGCTAGTTACTGTTATTACATTGACCTTAGCGATGTTTAATCTTAGAGCTGGATTTGGACAAATTTTTTTCTTGTCTTCAAATCATATTTTTATACTGACGTTAAATGTTTTAATCTGGAACCTCTTTTTTGTCTCTAAAGTTTTAATACACAATAAGTATCATAAGGTTCAGTCCATTTAAAGAAGTAGTAAGTATGACTAGATTAACAACATCTCAAATTCAGCATATTGACCAGTTTTTAATGGAACACTATCGCTTGTATTATATTGATATTCGTGCAGAAGTAGTGGATCACATGGCCAATGATATAGAAGAACAAATGCAAGATAAAACTTATGAAGAAGCCTTCGTTCATGTCATTGCTAAATGGGATGCTACATTAAAACCATCGAAATTCTTCTTTAGAGGTATACCTAAGTTTATTGCACAGCAATGGATCAAAGAACGAATAAAACGAGGGGCTAAAGCTTGTTTATTTGGAGCATTAACTACCTTAATTATCGCTAGTTTCTTTTTCCGTTTTACTGACTTGGATACTTATATGCTATGGGGATTGGGAGCATTACTTACACTCTATCTAGGGATAGGAATCTTGTATATCATCAATCGTGGTTTAGTCAAGGAGATTCCTTTGTACACCGCAACGGGTACTTTCCTCAGAGTGGAATTTAAAAGACTCGGATGGGTACAGAGTGTATTTATTATTATGCCGTTGCTCGGTCAAATGAAGCTTATATCGATAGGAGAGTTGTTTTTATATATCTATCTCTTCATCGGATTTGTGATGCTATTCTACATGGTACATTGGCGTTTGGATTACCAAAAAGAAAAATTGTATCAAATTAAATGGAAGTCTGCATAAAATGATTGGTATGGAAAGAAAGATTACTTTACAAGAAATCGAACAATTACACATTTTTGTACGTCAACATTATGTTGAGTTTTACGATGTGGAATTAGAATTGGTCGATCATTTAGCGAATGACATTGAAGCACAATGGCACAAGGATACCCAATTATCTTTTGAGCAAGCGTTGCATATTGCATTTAAGAAGTTTGGTGTTTATGGGTTTAGTGATGTCGTGGATCAAAAGATTAATAAATTAAGTAATGTCTACTATAAAGCAAGTTTCAAGTTGCTTAAGGAGTTTTTTACCTTGCCTAAAATAATTGTTTCTCTTGCTTTGTTTTTGTTGATTTATGTAGCAACGAGGAATGCATCAGGTATAAATTTACAACTTGTAGAAGATGTTTCACTTGGCTTAGGTTTGTTATTTATGGTTTTTCAATGTGTGAAATTATATCGGACTAGAAGAGAAAGAGAAAAACGAAAAGAGAAGAAATGGTTGTTGCATTCAGTTTTATTTAATTTAGAAGTTTGGCCTTATTATATCATTACTTTTCTTGAAATTCAATTGATTATGCCCCGCGATTCTAGTACTGGAACCCAAACGAGTATGTCGATATTATCCGTTTTGTTGGTTACAATAACCCTATTGTATGTATATATACTAAAAGCAATTATTGTTCCCAGAATTTGGCATGACCTAAATGAACAGAAAAAGAAACTAGTAAACTTATAAAGTCGATGAGAAGTATTTCTTCAGAAAGAAATCCTCGAATTACCTCAAAAATACCATGCGATTTAATATACTAAACGACTGTAAAACAGTCGTTTTTTTTATACTATCAATTTAGAAAGTGAAGGGAAGATGTAACAGAAAGGGTAGAGTAGCGTCTTATTCTATATCAACCAAAAAAAATAGAGTATGAAACAACGATTCACCTTGTTTTTGTGCTTTTTATCACTAGTTTCTTTTGCACAAATAAAGGGAACGATAGTAGATCAAGAAGGAAAACCAATTAGTTATGCTACAGTAATTCTGGAACAAACCCAGCAAGGAGCGATAAGTAACGACAAAGGAGTGTATGAGATTAAACCCAAAAATCAGGGAGATTTTACACTTGTTTTTCAGTTTTTAGGCTATAAAACGGAGCGTAAAAAAGTAACGTATCAAGGACAACCCTTGACTGTGGATATTGTCTTACAAGAAGAAGAATTTCAGCTGGATGATATTGTAATCAAAGTAGGTAAAAACCCTGCCGATGATATTATTCGCAGAGCTATTGCTAATAAGGCGCAAAATACAAAAGGGATGGCTACTTTTGCCGCAGACTTTTATTCAAAAGGAATGATTAAGAGTTTGAAAATTCCCAAATTTGCACAAGATAAAGTGTTGATTAACGGAGATAAGGCCGCTGGAATAGATTCTCTCGGACAAGGGATTCTTTATTTATCGGAAACCGTATCGGAGTTAAAATACCAAAAACCCAACCAGTTAAAAGAGCATATTGTTGCTTCTAAAATTAGTGGAAACAATAATGGATATAGCTTTAATACAGCGGATGAATCGTTCTATGATTTCTATGAAGACCAATTGAAAGTCGCTGATTTTGATGCTCAATTAGTCTCTCCAATTGCGAAGCAAGCCTTTGCTTTTTATAAGTATAGTCTAGAAGCAACTTTTAAAGATAATGGGGTAGTAATCAATAAGATTAAAGTTACGCCTAAAGTGAAAAATCAACCCGTATTTTACGGCGATATCTATATTGTGGATACCTCTGCAGCCCTATATGGAGTTGACTTAACTGTAACAGGTGTTAGCTTGCAACAGCCTTTTATAGATGAAATAACGATTAGCCAGAACTTCTTCTTTAATCAAGCCAACCAAACTTGGGTAAAGCGTTCTCAGACATTGGATATGATGATTGGATTGTTTGGATTCAAAGGGCAAGGAACGTTCTTGAGTGTATTCAATAACTATAATTTTACGCCTAATTTTACGAGAGCTGATTTTGGTAAAGAAGTGCTTTCTTTTGCGAAAGATGCTAATAAAAAAGAAGATGATTTCTGGGTCAATCACCGTTTGTATCCATTAACGACAGAAGAAGTTCAAGATTATCATTTCAAAGATAGCATCCGCGAAATTAAAGACTCTCCTCAATATAGAGACAGCCTACGCATGGCTCACAATCGCTTTGAATTTTTATCTCCTTTAACGGGTTATAATTATAAAAGTAAAAGCGAGCGTTTTACTTTTAATTATAATGGTTTAATTGAGCTAGATAAAATTGGATTTAATACGGTTCAAGGATTCTATATGGGAACCAATTTTGGCGCAACTTTCTATGGGAAAGATAAAAAATCATATACACGTGCTGGGTTGAATATAAATTATGGTTTTGCTTCTGAACGTTTTAGAACATATGGAAGTATAAGTCACCGATTAAATGATGTACATAAATCCTTGTTTTATGTAAAAGGTGGTACAAAAATAGAGCAGTTTCACAAGGATAACATCAGTGAACAATTCAATAGTTTGTTCTCGTTGTTGTTCAGAAAAAACTTTGCCAAGTATTACAACAATGAAAATGCTTATGTAGGATATCAAGGGAAATTTATGGATGAAGCGTTGGCTTTGACTACAGAAGTAGGGTATGAGCAACGAAAACCGCTGTTTAATAACGCGAATGGTTCTTTCTATACCGGAAGTAGAGCGTATACCTCAAATGATCCTACAAACCCGTTAAATGATCTAAGCGCGCCAATTGAACTACATCATTTGTATAAATTTCGTCTTGGTGCTACGATTCGATTGGGTATGAAGTATGTTTCTTATCCAGAAGATCGTTGGTATATTCCAAATACAAGTTATCCAAAAATCAACGTGGGGTACGAAAAAGCATTCAATGGGAATCTTAATGGTTATAATTACGATTTGGTTACTGCAGGTATTGCTCAAGATATTTCATTGGGTAATAAAGGGGCGTTTTCTTATAACCTTAAAGGAGGGCATTTCTTTAATGCAGATGATATTTCGTATGTGGATCGCAAACATTTTACAGGAAACCAAACCCATTTAAATATAGAGAATGATCGAATGAGTTCGTTTAATCTATTGCCTTACTATAGTTTAAGTACCAATAAATCATATGCGGAAATGCATATGGAATACAATTTCAAAGGATTTATTATGAATCGCCTACCTCTGTTGAAATGGACAGGATGGAATGTTGTTGCAGGGTATCACAATGCTATCGTATCAGATACAAAAGCTTATCAAGAATTTACTGTGGGCTTATCTAATATTGGTTTTGGAAGCATGAAAGGTTTCCGTGTAGATTATGTACGTGCCTACCAAGGAAGCAATTTCTTTAAGGATGGTTTCATGTTTGGATTTAAGAAAGACTTTTAGCGTTAGTTTGATATTTGGATTGGAAAGGAATTTAGTTTATTACGTGGACAGTCCAAAAAAAAAGCCCGATACAATTGTATCGGGCTTTTGTCTATATTAGAAGTTTGATTTGAATTGCTCTAAGAAGCGAACATCGTTCTCGTAGAACATACGAATATCGCTGATTTGGTACAATAACATAGCAATACGCTCGATTCCCATACCAAAGGCAAATCCACTATATTCATTTGCATCAATGTTACAATTGGTCAATACGTTTGGATCAACCATACCACATCCCATAATCTCTAACCAACCTGTTCCTTTTGTGATTCTGTAATCCACTTCCGTTTTCAATCCCCAGTAAATATCTACTTCAGCACTTGGCTCAGTAAAAGGGAAATACGAAGGACGTAAGCGAATCTTAGACTTACCAAACATTTCTTTGGTAAAGTATAGTAAAGTTTGTTTTAAATCAGCAAAAGACACGTCTTTATCAATGTATAATCCTTCTACTTGATGGAAGATACAATGAGAACGAGACGAAATATCTTCATTTCGGAATACACGTCCTGGAGAAATTGTACGCAAAGGCGGTTTGTGATCCTCCATATAGCGCGCTTGTACCGATGAAGTATGCGTGCGCAATAAATGTTGTGGATTCGACTGCACAAAGAATGAATCTTGCATATCACGCGCTGGGTGATAGTCAGGAAAGTTCAAGGCAGAGAAGTTATGCCAATCGTCTTCAATTTCTGGACCTTCAGAAATAGTAAAACCAATACTGTTAAAAATATCAACAATTTGATTTTTTACAAGTGAAATAGGGTGTCTTGATCCGATTGATGTAGGATAACCAGGACGCGTTAAATCGCCATATAATCCTTGTACATTCTTAGACTCTATTTCCTCTTGAATGGTTTTTACTTTAGTTTCAATGGCGCTTTTTAGTGTATTAATCGCCTGACCAAATTCCTTTTTCTGATCGTTAGGAACGGTTTTAAAGTAGGCAAATAATTCATTTAAAATCCCCTTCTTCGAAAGGAACTTAATTCTAAAAGCTTCTAATTGTTCTTTGTTATCGGTTTGGAAATGTTCTGCCTCCCCAATGTATTCTTTTATCTTATCTATCATTTTAAGTAAAGTAAAAGGCAAATTTACTGCTTTTCATTTAGACATAAAATTAAAGCATGCTAAATTTTTATTTATCCGTGTTTTAATCTATATATTTTAGCTCTAAGAAATAATGCACAATTGCTTCTTTCATTAAAACACTTTGTTCTCCTGCTCGCAACGCAGGTAAATGTTCTTTTACATTGTAATGCGGCCATCCGTCATTGTCATAATGATCAAATTCATAATATCCGTAGGGCTCAAGTAGGCGGCATATTGCGATATGCATTAAATTAACTTTATCGTCTTTTTTATATCGTTTTTTAATTTTACCTAGTTCTTGAACACCAATAAGATAGATGATTGATTCTAGATCGAGGACTTCCCCGTCACCAAAGCGGGTAGATATCTTTTGTACCACGTCGTCCCACCTTTTTTTTAATTGTTCATCTCTTGCCATCTTGTTGTTTGTTTGAATGAAACAAAGATACAATTTACTTATGACGCAGATTTATAGAAAAAATAATAATTTAGGGGATTATAAATTATGGATAGCATGATACTAGATATTTTGGTTTTATTAGCTTTGGCTTTTGGTGTATTTAAAGGGTTTAAAAACGGTTTTTTTGTATCCGTTGTTGCCTTCTTATCCCTGTTGATTGGTACGATGGGAGCTTTAAAATTTTCCAATGTAGTCAAAGATTTTCTTCAACATAAATGGGGATGGGAATCAAGCTTTTTACCTGTATTGTCTTTTGTAATTGCATTTGTATTGGCCATATTAGCGGTGCGATTGGCAGCGCAAATCACAACGAAAATCTTTGAAGCGGCTTTTTTAGGTTTTTTTAATCGAATGTTGGGAGCTTTGTTCCAGATTTTAGTTGTTGTTCTGATGATGAGCCTAGTGTATGCAGTACTGGATCAAATAAACAACAGCATCCGTATCATCGGCCCAGAAACGTTAGCTTCATCAAAAAGTTATAGCATTTACCTGTTTGTATCAGAGCATATCTTTCCGAGTTTATTTGAAATGGTGAAGCACTTATTTGAAAAAAGCGTAGATGTTTTGCAAACACCTACGCCTGAATCTATTTAAATTTCGCGAATAACATCTTTGTTAATCCAACCAATTTCTTGATTTTCTAATCGGACTTTCATCCATAATCCTTTTTCTTCTAAGAGGAATACTTTAGTTCCTTTGTGCAACTCTTTGAGTGTTGCTGAGGTTGTCTTTGCATCTTCTTTGAGGTCTGTTTTGGCAGCGAATATTAGTGCAGCCGTACTATTACTTTTATAATTGCTTTCAAAAGATGCTGCATATAGACTTCCTAAACCAAGAACAACACTAAGAATCATACCAACAAATAGGAGACGCTTGATTGTACTATTGTGATTGATAAAATAGACAATAAAACACAAGAGTAATGCAATACTAGACAGTGTAGCTACAATAGCCCATCCATCAATGGATAATTTTCCCAATGATTGATGTACAATATCAGCCTTTTCATATTCCTGAATGATGGTAATATCATCTTCTAAATGCTCTTTGGTAAAATTCAAATTGGTTTTCGCCTCTTGCATGGAGGGATTCAATTTCAAGGTCTTTTCATAGTAGTAAGCCGCATTGACATAATCTCCGGTTTTAAAATAGGCGTTAGCCAAATTAAAATACAATTCCGGTGAATTGTCATGGATGTTTGCCAAAGCCAAATAGCCTTCAATAGCCTCTTTGAAATGTTCCTTCTGAAAAGTTTCATTCACTTTGTCAAAAGACTTCTGCCAATCCGTAGTTTGGGCGTAACTACATACCCCCAACAAGGCAAAAACAAGATAGAAAGTTAGTTTTTTCATTAGGATTTAAATTGTTTTTCCAATTGATCAATTACATCAATGGCTGTTTCGTAATCTTTGACTATATCTACTTGATCTGTTGGCGTATAACGCGCCCACTCACAAGCATTTTTAAGGTTCATAAAAGAATCAATAGCGGCTGGCGTAATGGATTTCTCTTGCAAAATTTCAGTGATATTATCATTGCTCATTTCGCTCGTTTCCATATTCAATTTAGCCTTTAAGAAATTGTGTAAACAACGCTCTAAAGCTTCATAAAATAACGCTTTGTTATTCATGTTCTTTTTCGCTTCGCCTAAATATTTCTTCGCTAATCGGTTGTTTCTTTTTAATCTATTTCCTTCAACATCGTTGGCTTTAGCCTCTTTCAATCGAGCTCCAATCACAAATAATGGCATAATGACAAGAGGAGCTAGCAATAAGAAATAGAACAAAGATGTATTCCAATACGTTGGTTGCTTCGATTCAATAAAGGTCAATGTCTTTTTGTTCTTTTGGAAAAGTTCCTGATCATCTGCGTGATCTGTACCAGTAACTTCTTTGTTTGTTGGCAGCATTGGACCATCTAAAACATGAATCTTTAGGGTATCAGTTGTAATCGTTTTATATTGTTTTGATGCCAAATCGAAATACGAAAATTCCATCGGATCAATGTTGTACTCTCCTTTATATTGTGGAATTATCGTGTATTTATTGGTTCTGTTTCCTTGTAAACCAGCAGCTGTAGGGTTTAATTTTTCTGAATATTGAGGGTCATATACCTCTAATGCAGAATGTGCAACGGGTGTAGGAAGCGTAACTAGGTTGAGGTTTCCCTTTCCAGAAACACTAACAGTTAAATATAAAGGCTCACCCGCTTTTAACTCCGTAGTAGAAGGTTTTACTTTGAAGGAGAAATCACCAACCCCTCCAGAGAAGTTTGCAGGTCTGTCTTTTTGTGGTAGCTCTTGGGCATCAATGGTAATGGCTTGTGTACTGAATTCTTTTTCTACTAAGCCATATTCCGGAAAGCCAAAGAAATCTCGACGCCCTGTTGGTACTTCAACTTGAACGGTTAAGGAGAGGGGTTTAATAACTTGTTTGCCTACTTCTTGAGCCATGATAATATCTTGCTTCAAGACAACGTAATTGTACATTTCCCCTTTGTATTTTCCTTGTTTTAGTTCAGGACGTTGTGGCATTTCAATATTATACGTCCAGAATTTATCGTATGTAGGGATTTGATTACCGCGGTAACCACCAACAGTTGTATTAAAATACAATTTGTATACAATGGAAACGGGCTCATTGATGAAAGGCTTAGTCTTTGAAACTTCAGCAACTAGGTGAACTTTATCTAAAGACCCTTGCTGCATTTGATGAATCTGTTGACGAGGATCTTGTCGTTCAACAGCATCTGTAACTGTAATGGTGATGGGATTGGTGGTATACGTTTCTCCATCCATCACAATGCTTGCTTTACCAATGGTAATCTTTCCTTTTCTCTTGGGTTGTAAAAGATAAGAGAACGATTTTTTAAACGATTTTTTTCCATTCATCCAAGCATAACTAACCGAGCTATTTGGTCCACCAACAACACTAAATCCTTCAAAATTTGGAGAACGAAAATTATCTCCATCACTATTCATGGTAAATTCAATCTGAATAACGTCATTTAAAGGCACTTGATCCTTATTTACACTCGCCTCAAAAGTTGCTTGTGCAGCTAAAGATTGTGTGAAAAGGACACAAACCAATACAATATACAGGTGTAATGTTTTCATAATTTAAAGCTTACCAATCTTTTTTACGTTGTGTTGATACCCCTTGTGCTTCGCCTTTTTTATCTCCTTTTTTATTCTTGTCAATCAAACGTTGTTGTACCGCTTGTTCATCGCGATTCACGGCATCTAATATACGCTCCATCTGCTCTTTGCTTTGCTGCTGTTTCTGTTGCTGTGGATTCGGCTTTTGATCCTTATTTTGATCTTTATTATCCTTGTTGTCTTTATCGTTTTTATCGTCTTTATTGTCTCCTTGATCTTTCTTGTCGTCTTTTTGATCGTCCCCTTTATCATTCTGCTTGTTGTCATCCTGATTTTTGTCCTGGTTCTGATCTTGATTTTGATCTTTGTTCTGATCTTGGTTTTTGTCTTGATTTTGTTGATTATCCTGGTTGTCCTGATCTTGATTGTCTTTATTCTGATCGTCTTGAGGATTTTCTTCGTTTAGTTTTTTCGCAACAGCATAGTTATAACGCGTTTCATCATCCTTCGGATTATTGCGCAAGGCATTTTTATAAGCTTGCTCTGCTGCTTTATAGTTCTTTTCAGCCATATAAGCATTACCCAAGTTGTGATAGGCTTGATGCTTAGCTGTTTTAGTCGTCGCTTCTTTAATCGCTTTGTTATAGGCTGAAATCGCCTCTTTATTCTGTTTTTGGCGGATAAGACTATTCCCTAAATTATAGGTTGGTGTTTCCTTTTTGTCACTCTTAGATGAGGCAATACGATAAGCCGCTTCAGCTTGAGTGAATTGCTTGTGTTCATAGGTTTCATTTCCTACAGTTAAAGCGCGACCTGCTGATTGTGCCCAAGCAGACAGCGAAGCGAAAAGAACCAATCCAAAGGTCAAATATATATGTTTCATTTTTCTACTAACTATAAGCATTATTCTTTTTCATTGAAGAGATTTAATTTCTTCATCCAACTCGTTTTGCGTTCAAGAATGAATAAATCAATACAAATGAGTAAAAAAGCTAATCCTAAAAACCACTGAAATTGGGATTGAAATTCAGCTATTTGTTGGGATTCGAAATCTGTTTTTTCAATTTTGTTGAGCTCATTTGTGATTAGATCTACAATTTCTTGTGTATTTGATCCATAAAAGTATTTTCCTCCAGTTGCATCTGCAATGTGTTTCAACGTGGATGGGTCCAATTTAGTAATAACAATCTCGTTGTCCCAATCTCTTTTATATTCAATGCCCTTTGCCGTTTTAATAGGAATAGGACCTCCTTTTTCTGTTCCAACACCAATAGTAATAATCTTGATGTTTTTTTCTTTTGCTATTTCGATTGATGAATCTACACCCTCTCCGTGATCTTCCCCATCTGAAATAAGAATCATCACCTTACTTGTTCTAGGGTTGTCAAAGTAATTACTTGCCACGTGGATGGCATCTTCTAAGGCTGTTCCTTGAGAAGAAACCATATCTGTATTCATGGATTGTAAATACATCTTGGCTGCATAGTGATCGGTAGTAATTGGCAACATAGGAAATGCACTTCCTGCGTATCCTACAATTCCAATACGATCAGGTCCGAGACTATTGATAATTTGCGAAGTCAATTGTTTCATCTTCGCCAAACGATCAGGAGCCATATCTTGTGCAAGCATACTCTTGGAAACATCAAGTGTGAAAACAATATCAACCCCTTGTCTTTTTACCGTAACAATGCGTGTCCCAATTTTTGGATTGACAAGTGCAAATATGATACAAATCAAGGCGGCTACATATAACCCCGCTTTGATAATGGATTTATTTGCAGATTTATTTGGAGCTAACGCTTGCAGTGCCTTTGGTGTTGCAAACGTTTTTTGCACTTTCTTTTTCCATAGTATTTCCCATAGCACGAGCAAAGCAATAACTGCTATTGCAAGTAATAAAAGAAAATATTTTTTGTCATCTAATTCCCACATAATGCTATTAAATAAATCCTCTAAAAAGTGTTTTACTTAGAATAAAATCTAATGCTAATAAGATAAAAGCAAGAAGAGCAAATAATCTGAATTTTTCTTCTGTATTGACATACTTCTGCTCATCTATTTTTGTTTTTTCTAGCTGATTGATTTCGTCGTATATATTTTTAAGGCTTTGTGTATTGGTTGCTCTAAAATATTGCCCGCCTGTTTCTTTGGCAATAGTCTTCATCAATTCTTCATCCAGTTCAACAGGAATTTTCTCATAGCGCAACTCACCATTAGGACCATACCCTACAGGAGATTCAGCTAATCCGTTCGTTCCTATTCCAATCGTGTAAATTTTAATATTGAACTCTTTGGCAATTTGAGTTGCCATTAAAGGATCAACAGTTCCTGTATTATTGACCCCATCCGTTAGTAAAATGATAATTTTACTTTTCGCAGGACTCGTTTTTATACGGTTAATAGCGGTGGTTAATCCCACACCAATTGCGGTTCCATCTCGTAAATCATCCGAGTATTTAATATCTCGAAGTGAATTTAAAAGTAAGGTTTTATCACTAGTTACGGGCGTTTTCGTATAGGCCTCTGCGGCGTAAATCACAATTCCGATGCGATCCGCTACACGTTGACTTACGAAGTCCGCAGCTACTTCTTTTAAGGCTTCCAAACGATTGGGTTTTAAATCTCGAGCTAACATACTCCCGGAAATATCCATCGCCATTACAATATCAATTCCATGTGTAGAGTGTATTTGATGGTCTACACTAATCACTTGTGGTCGTGCCAAGGCAACAATAAGCGCACTCAGAGCTACTGTTTTTAGTACAATAGACAGGGGCAATAAGCGAACTAAAAGCGATGAATGTCCTGTAAAAGGTGCTATCGAACTGAATTTAATAGTTGCCTTTTGTCTCTTTCTGTTTCTATACCAAATGAAGATAACAAGAGGTAATAGTAGAAACAACCAAAAGAATTCAGGATGTAAAAAGGTTGCGTTTCTCATAGTTACTGTTCTTGTTTGTATTGCATCGAATCAAAAACTTTTTCAGTAATCTCATCTGCATATTGATCTTCTGTATGGTGGAATACCCATACTTGATTTAAAACGGTTTTACTTTCGTGTGTTAATACACAGGTAAAAGCTATTTTTTGATTTTTTCCTTTGTCTAATTTCAACGTGAAATCCCCTTTGGCTTTTAATCCTGTTAAGCCCGAAGCATTCTCGAATTTCTCGTGAGATAATTCAATATTATCCACGTCGTAATTCTTGATGATTAACTTCAACGAATGATCGATAATTTCTTCTTCCGTGTATTTGAAATCTTTACCTGTTTGTATTGTACTCAGGGTGATGTAAATAGGATCACCTAATTCACCACTTTTGAATTGCTGTATATTGTCTATCCCATCAATTCCACTATCGCCAACTGTTGGGTCATTCTTTCTTACCAATACATCTGGTGTACTCACTGTTAGTCCCACACCACTTCCATATGTACTGTTAATCCATTCTTGTTGAAGGAGACGCTTAGAAGAGTTGAACGTAAATAAGCTCAGATTCTGTTCTGAAGTAATATTGATGACATAAACAATACCAATACACAAGATTAATACCGCTGAGATTGCGGTTGGAATTCCAAAACGCACTCTCTTTCTCTTTCTTTTTCGCTCTTCTCTCAATCGAATGCGTTCAGTTTGAGTAGCAGCAGAGATTGGATAAGCCGTGTTAATCTCATTAATGATATTCTGTGTTTTAGACGTATCTGCAACAATTTCATTATCTGCAGGTTGTGATTTAGCAAACTTTACTAAGTCAGCCGTATCCAAGACACGCTTAAATTCTTTGATAATTTTAGGATCAATTTTGACATCCTTATCGCGTAACGTATTCTTTAAAATAGATACTGTTTCAAAAGTGGTTAACTCACGAGCAGAAATACCAAAGGTATCTTCAATAAAGGCACGCGCAATATCCGTCATCTCAGAATAATACGGTTTTGCATCTCCACGTGTCCAATTCTGTTTCTCTTCCAATTGCTTAAGCTTGGTTACTGCTTTTTCAAAAGGAGTACTGTACTTATCGTCTTCTGTAAGATTTTTATCTTGTAGTTTTTTAATAATAAAGTAAATAACAACTCCAATTACGATCGCTAAAAGAAGAAAAGCAAGGTAATACCAGCTCGTAGAAGGAGCTGCTCCTGCTTTTGAAATAGACTTAATATCGTATAAAGGTGTTTTTAAAGTATCTACAGCAACATTTTGAACGTTGATGCGAATAGAATCTGTCTTAAATAACTTGGCATCAATGATAACTGGTAATTCAGGAATGGTAAAATTCCCTTCATCGAATTGCGTTAATTCATAGATTTTAATTAACTCAATGAAGTTGTCTTTCTTAATCGTATCAACAGGATAGGAATCTAAGATTTCTAAAGGTCCTAATGTTTCCGATTCGGGAAATAATACTTTACTATCTTTAGATGTAATAGCGCGAATGCTATATTTTATAGGTTCCCCAATTTTAATATTGGTGGTATCTACCTTTGTTTCAAGAGGTAACTGAGCTAACATCAACTGAGATGATAACAAAAGAATAAGTACGCCTAAAAGATTGTATTTTGTTCTATTCAGTGTCATTTTATCTAGCTTTGAAATACCCTAATAATTTTTTTACATAACTCTCATCTACACGCATGTTGATTACACCTGCACCACATTTTTGAAAGGTCTTCTTGAACTGATCTTCTTGTTTTAAAAAATGGGCGGTATATTGATTTCTAACCTCTTTGCTTCCTGTGTTGACTATGATTTCTTGTCCTGTTTCTGCATCATAAGCATTAATCATCCCTACATTAGGTAGTTCTTTTTCTCGCTCATCGTAAATACGTATTCCTGTGATATCGTGCTTTTTAGCTGATATCTTTAAGGTGCTTTCATAAGGAGGTGTAACAAAGTCAGATAGGATAAAAACAATGGCTTTTTTCTTGATTACTTTCGATAAGTAAGCGAGGGCTAAAGCAACATCGGTTTGTTGACTCTTGGGCTTGAAATCAATCAATTCACGTATAATGCGCAATACATGCATTTTTCCTTTTTTAGGAGGAACGAATAATTCAATTTGGTCCGAAAATAAAATAAGTCCAATCTTATCGTTGTTTTGCGTAGCAGAAAACGCTAAAGTTGCGGCTATTTCTGTGATGATATCTTGTTTGAATGCATCGGTTGACCCGAAGTTTTCAGATGCACTGATATCTACCATAAGCATTAAGGTAAGTTCTCTTTCTTCTTCAAAAACTTTGATATAAGGCTCATTGTAACGTGCAGTGACGTTCCAATCAATGGCACGAACATCATCGCCAAATTGATACGGACGCACTTCAGAAAAAGTCATACCACGCCCTTTAAAGGAAGTGTGGTATTCCCCAGAAAAAATATGATCACTTAAACGCTTGGTTTTGATCTCAATTTTTTTGACCTTTTTTAAAATCTCTTTGGTTTCCATTGTAAAAGAATTATTCAAAATAACTATTCCTTAAATGAGCGGAATAATCGTGAAATAAATAGTTGTAATCCACAGTGTTTAACTACTATGGCACTTCTATTTCGTTTACAATTTGATTGATGATATCAACAGAAGTGATACTTTCTGCTTCTGCTTCATAAGTAACTCCAATACGGTGGCGCAATACGTCGATGACTACGGCACGTACATCTTCTGGAATTACATATCCTCTTCGTTTGATAAAAGCATAACATTTAGCAGCAGTGGCTAAGTTGATACTACCACGAGGTGATGCTCCAAAACTAATGAGTGGTTTTAATTTCTCTAATTTGAATTGTTCTGGGTATCTCGTAGCAAAGATGATATCTAAGATATACTTTTCAATTTTTTCATCCATGTAAACCTTTTTAACGGCTTCTTGTGCACGTTTGATTTGATCCAAGGTTACTACTGGATTTATCGTTTGTTTTTCACCAGCTAAATTTTGGCGAATAACTAAGCGTTCTTCTTCTAATTTTGGATAGTCAATGACTGTTTTCAACATGAAACGGTCCATTTGCGCTTCCGGTAATGGGTAAGTCCCTTCTTGCTCTACCGGGTTTTGAGTTGCCATAACTAAGAAAGGCTTGTCTAACGGATAAGTCGTATCACTAATCGTTACTTGCTTTTCTTGCATCGCCTCTAAAAGAGCAGATTGTACTTTTGCAGGAGCACGGTTAATCTCATCCGCTAAGATAAAGTTAGCGAAAACGGGTCCTTTGCGGATCGTAAAATCATTTTCTTTTACGTTGTAAATCATCGTACCGATTACGTCGGCAGGCAATAAATCTGGCGTAAACTGAATTCTGTTGAAGCTACCGTGTACAGCTTTTGATAATGTATTAATCGCGAGTGTTTTTGCTAATCCAGGTACTCCTTCTAGTAAGATGTGCCCTTGTCCTAGTAATCCAATTAACAATCGATCAATCATGTGCTTTTGTCCAACAATAGCCTTGTTCATTTCCATTGTTAAGATATCAATAAAAGCACTTTCTCTTTCTATAAGTTCATTTAATTCTCGAATATCGTAATTTGATCCTGGTGTTTCCATAATAAAAGTTTTGTCTGAAAATAACGCTCATTTAATTATTCATGCAAATTCAAAAAATATTCTCTATTAAGTTGTTAATAGATGGTTAAATCTAAAGTGGCCGTTCAACATTTGGGCATGATTTATGGGTTTCTTTTTATAAATTTAAGAACAAAAAATAATTTGCTATGATTAATAAGCGATTACTTATTAAAAATCTATTGGCCCAATATGATGAGAATAGTTTCTATGATAAGAAACGGCAGCTAAATTTACATACCAAATCGGGGAAAGCAAAATTTTTAAAACATATTTGTGCCTTATCTAATTCAAATCCTCAAAATAACTCATTTATCATTGTAGGAGTAGACGACGATAATAACGAATTAGTTGGTGTAGATTTTTATGATGATAGTAAGATTCAAAATCTAGTAAATGCCTATTTTGCCAATCCACCGAGTATTACGTATGACAATGTTACTTTTACGGATCTTACTGATGATAAGGTGATTGGGTTGGTAACCATTGCGCCAAATTCCGATTTGACCACTTTCAAACGGCCTATAGGTGAGATTCAAGCCGGCTCTTATTTTTCCCGTGTTGGGAGTACATCCGTACCCAATGGAGCACTCGTTTACAACGGAAATCAAAGTCATGTAGAGAGCATTGAAAAAAGTTCTCAAAACAATTTAAATCACGTATTGGAGAGTGTTGTGCGTTATATGACGCAATCTTCTAAGGATATTCACGCTAATTATAGCGTATTTAAAGAGCAATTTGTGATCTGTTGGATCGGAAAGAAGATGAATATTCGCGGTATTCCGTTCTATTCGCGTATGGATATTGAATTTGTCAACGAACAAATTAAGTTGTTCTACTCTTCTTTAGATGTGGTGACCTTATTTTATGATACCGAATCATTTGTGTTGACGGAATATTTGAATCTTGGGTTAAATGACGGAACAAGTTATTATCCCTTTGAAGAAGTACGCTTAAATTTTTACGACAACGGTAGCTATGCCCTCGAGAGTAAGATGCTTTTTGAGCCTCCTAAGTACAATGAGAATATTCTGGAGCACATTTATAGAAACAGCTTAAAGGTTATTCAAAAATTAAAAACGGGAGAGCGGTTAACGAATAAGGAAGAACGCGTACTGAGTAAATTGTGTTACAATATGATGTTGTGTTACCTCAATGGTTTTGAGCAAGCGAAAGAAGAACTGATTGAGGTTAAAGATTATTTAAAATTCGCCAATGACCCCCAGTTGTTTACAGGCTTTAAGCAAGTTATGCGTATCTTGCGAAAACTGAAATACGAAACTGAAAGTTATGAGTAGAACATTGGTTATAGGAGATATACATGGAGGATTTAAAGGTTTGAAACAACTTTTTGAACGAGCCCAAATAACACCAACCGATCAATTGATTTTTTTAGGCGACTATGTAGATGGATGGAGTGAGCCCCATTTGGTCGTTGAATTTTTATTAGCCCTAGAACAAACGCATTCTTGTGTGTTTTTAAGAGGAAACCACGAGAGTCTTTTAGTAAAATGGATGCTGACAAAGCAAGAAAATCCACAGTGGTTTAGGAATGGGGGAGATGCTTCTGTGTTGGCTTATCGTCAGCTACCTGAAGAACAGTTTGCCCGACATTTAGCTTTTTTTCAGCGTTTGCAAAATTACTATATCGACGCGAAAAATCGATTGTTTGTACATGCTGGATTTACCAATCCAAGAGGAATAGAAGCAGAGTTCTTTGAAGAGTACCTGTATTGGGATCGTACCTTATGGGAAATGGTGATGGCCATGGACCCAAACTTAGATGCATCTAGTCCGTTATATCCTAAACGCTTGAAGTTTCATGAGGAGATTTATATAGGGCATACCCCTGTAACACATTTTGGCTTTGATGTACCAGTTAATTTCGCGAATGTTTGGAATATAGATACAGGAGCTGCTTTCTTAGGAAAAATAAGCGCCATGGATATTGAGACAAAAGAATACTGGCAAAGTGATGTTGTAGCTGATTTATATCCAACAGAAGAGGGAAGAAATCATTAATAATGGTAAAAAATTATATATTTGTAGGCAAAGTTTAGAACAAATGAAAAAAATAATCGCAACTGCTTTTTTAATCGGTGGAATATTAGGCGCCAAAGCACAAGCTGTGAATGAGGTTAAGGTAAATATTCTTAATGCCATTGCAGTGCCTTCAATTGAATTGGGTTATGAGCATTTTATTGACCATAATCAATCTGTTGGATTAGATGTGCATTTTATGGATCGCTTTTCGTACTATCACGAAAGTAAAAGCAAAGACCAAAAGTTTAATACAACGAGTTTAGCTTTAAACTATAAATTCTATTTTGGAGGTAAAAATGATGCCAACGGAAGTGGGTATTCTGTTTCTCCTTTTATCAAGTACCGTTTTGGTAACTTTAAAGAAGATAGATTTAATGCAGAAATTGATGGATTAGAGCGTGTAAAAACGGATATGAATAGCTTTATTCTAGGTCTCGGGGTTGGATATAAATGGACGATGGGAGATTCTTTCGCTATTGAACCTTTTGCAAATATTGCTCGAAACTTTAGTAGTGAAGTAAATGATCGTTTCTCTGCTATCGAATTCAATGCAGGAGTTATGATTGGTTACCGCTTTTAATCAAAAAGAGATAAAAACAAAAAAGACGTCTATTAGACGTCTTTTTTTATGGTTGTATTCGATTAAAAATCAAATTTAATACCTTGTGCTAATGGAAGTTGACTTCCGTAGTTAATTGTGTTTGTTTGTCTTCTCATGTAAGCTTTCCAAGCATCAGATCCAGACTCACGTCCTCCACCTGTTTCTTTTTCACCTCCAAAAGCTCCACCAATTTCAGCACCTGAAGTACCGATATTAACGTTAGCAATTCCACAATCAGAACCTGCATGTGAAAGGAATAATTCCATTTCGCGCATATTGTTTGTGAAGATTGATGATGATAATCCTTGAGGAACACCATTTTGCATTGCAATAGCTTCTTCAATGTTGCTGTATTTCATTACGTATAAAATTGGTGCAAACGTTTCTGCTTGAACAATTTCAAATTCGTTTTTAGCTTCAATGATACATGGTTTTACATAACAACCACTTTCATATCCTGCTCCTTCTACAACACCACCTTCAACGATGATTTTTCCACCTTCTTGTTTTGCTTTTTCAATAGCATTCAAGTAATCTTGAACAGCTCCTTTGTCAATTAGTGGTCCAACGTGATTTGCTGCGTCTAATGGGTTTCCAATTTTCAACTGTGCATACGCACTTTGTAGTACTTGGATTGTTTTATCATAAACGCTTTCGTGGATAATTAAACGACGTGTTGATGTACAACGTTGTCCTGCTGTTCCAACTGCTCCGAATACTGCTCCAACTAATACCATGTTGATATCAGCATGCTCAGAAACGATGATTGCGTTGTTTCCTCCTAATTCTAAAATAGTGTTTCCAAAACGCTCAGCAACTGTTTTTGATACGTGACGACCAATACGAGTTGATCCTGTGAAAGATACTAATGGAATTCTGTGGTCATTGTTCATTAAATCTCCACATTCGTTTCCAACTACTAAGTTACATACTCCTTCTTGGATGTCGTTTGCTTTGAATACTTTTGCGATAATATTTTGACAAGCAACTGCACACAAAGGTGTTTTTGAACTTGGTTTCCATACACAAACGTCTCCACAAACCCAAGCAATCATTGTATTCCAGCTCCAAACAGCCACTGGGAAGTTGAAAGCAGAAATAACACCTACAATTCCGATTGGATGCCATTGCTCATACATTCTGTGCATTGGTCTTTCTGAGTGCATAGTTAAACCGTATAATTGACGAGATAATCCTACTGCGAAATCACAGATGTCAATCATTTCTTGAACTTCACCTAAACCTTCTTGTAAACTTTTACCCATTTCATAAGAAACAAGTTTTCCAAGGTGTTCTTTATTGGCGCGTAATTCTTCTCCGATTTGACGAACGATATCTCCTCTTTTCGGTGCAGGAACTAATTTCCAAGATTCGTAAGCCTCTTGTGCTGTTTGCATTACTTTTTCGTAATCTTCAGCTGTTGTAGCTTTTACTTTTCCTATTAATTCACCATTTACAGGTGAGTATGATTCGATAATTCTTCCGTTAGAAAATGAGTTCAAACCTGTTGAAGTACCATTGTTTACTTCCTCAAGTCCTAAATGCTTCATCGCATCCAAAATTCCAAATTGGTCATTTGTTGTTGCCATTATTCTTCTTTTATAGTTTATAAGATAGTTCTTTGCTAAGATATAAAAATAATTTTAGCTAAGAGGTGTTAATAAAAACACTTCATTTTGCTATATTATTAAGTTGTTGTCAATTATTTGGAATAAAAGCAACGTTTATTTTGTGCTAATTGTAAAATTCTAATTAGGTTGTTAGTCAGAAGCTTTAGATTGCTTTGAAACAAAAAAATACGGTGTGTTTTCGCCTGTTTGAGGGAGATTATGGAACTGCATCCATCACGCAATTACAGTGCGAGCAGGTTCTCAATTCCTCGGATTGGTAAAAATGCTTAAAATGAGGAAGGAAATCCGTTTCGATGTCCGTCAATTCGAAATAAACTTCATGTAATTTCTCGTTGCAGTTTTCACAATACCAAATCAAACCATCTTTTGCATGGGCTTCTTTTCGCTTTGTTTCTACAACTAAGCCTACAGAATTAGCTGTGCGAATAGGGGCATGAGGCATTTTAGCTGGTAGGAGATAGATGTCTCCAGGGTTAAGTGTAATACGTTTACGCTGCCCATCTTCTTGGATATCAATATAGATTGTTCCTTCTAATTGAAAGAAAAATTCTTCATTCTCGTTGTAGTGAAAGTCTTTGCGATTATTAGGACCTCCAACAACCATAATGATATAATCTTTCGAATCGACAAAAAGATTCTTATTTGATACAGGTGGTTTCAGTAGGTCTTTATTTTCATTCACCCACTGTAAAAGATTAAAGGCTACGGCATTACTCATAGGATAAAAATGCGTTTAGTTACTTCTACTCAACCAATTTTGAGGGTTATCAATATTGGAGTTGTGCGAAAGTAAGAATTTTAAAACAGTTTTTCCAGCGCTGTTTGTGTTAATTGTTCCGATAGTTTGCTTTAAACTTACTTTATCGCCTTTTTGAACGGTAACATCACGTAGATTTTGATATACGGTAATATAATCTCCATGCTGAATTAACACGGCTTTATTTCCTCCAGATAAAACTTGTACTTGTAATACTTCTCCTTCAAAAATAGCCCTTGCTTTAGCATTGGATTCTGTGGTAATCTCCACTCCACTGTTGTGGACAGTTAAGTGTGTTTGTACCGGGTGTGGCTGATCTCCATAAGGTAGAGATACATAACCTTTCTCCACTGGCCATGGTAATTTTCCACGGTTGGCTTTGAAATTATCAGCTACTAATTTTCCTTCTGGTGTTAGTTCAAAAGTAGCCGCAGCAGAACTAGTTGCTGTTGATTTAGTTGTGGTTTTACCCGCTTTTGCAGCTGCTTCTCGGGCTTTTCTATTTGCTTCTTCAATGGCCTCGCGAATCAATTGCTGTATTTTGCGATCAATTGCTTTGGTTTCATCTTGTTTTTTCTTGATTTGCTCGTTGAACTTTTTCTGATCCTTCTTCACAATAGATACAAGTTCTTGTTGTGCCGTTAAATCTTGTTTTAAGTTCTTTTCGTTCGCTTCTTGTTCTGCTAAAAGCTTGCGTTGTTTTTCTTTTTCAACTTCAAGTTTAGCCAAAGCTTCATTAAGCAATATTGTTTTTTCTTTCAGTTCTTCTCCCTGTTGTTTTCTGAAATCAGCATATTGCTTTAAATATTGTACGCGTTTATAAGCCTGAAAGAAGTTTTCAGAAGAGAGAATAAACATCATTTTGCTCTGATTGGATCTACTCTTGTACGCTTTTACAATTGTTTTGGCATAATCTTGCTTAAGCTGATCTAATTCTTTAGCTAAAGCATTCGCCTCTTTTTGATTTTTAGCAATATTGTTTGTGGTGATATTAATCTGCTTGCGAACATTGCTGATTAACTGTCTGTTCAGGGTGACTTTACGGTTAATTTCGTCAATCTCAGCTAAAATATTGCGTTCTTTGGTTTGCTCCTTGTGTAGTAACTGCTGTACAGACTTGATCTCAATCACAATCTGTTGCTTTCTGCGTTCTAACTGTTCTTGTGTCTCTTTTTGTTGAGCACACAAAGGCAATGCCATTAAAATGAACAATATAGAGCAGTAGGTTTTTTTCATAGCGGTGTACTTCTTAAGCCATACAATATTACGGAATTTTTACAAATTAATGAGTTTGTACCCCTTAGGAACTGCATAATTAATTTGTAAATCTTCGTTAAACGAAACTTTTCTGTAACGAATATCCAAATTTATGGTTTTTTCTTCTTCCGCTAGAATATTTATTTCTGTTGGGACAATAAAGTTTTTTACTTTTTGATAACCTGGATACGAGATAGTTACTTTTCGATTGGAGTTGCGTTCTGTAATCGCTTCTTTTTTCAAAAGTGTATTTTCATCTTCGAAAAAGTAAGTAGATTGTAGTTCTTCTTGTTCAGGTGAACTTACTTTGTGTAACCCATCTTCAATACTAGCCACATATTCTCCGCTATTTTGACTGTCTAAGACTTGGCCTAATAACAGGTTTTGAAAGCGGTTGAAGTTTACATCAGCACCTATGAATTTGGTTAAAACATCATATCCACCTTGAAAAGCATTTTCATGGAATTTTTCATAGTATTGGATGCCGTCAGGTGTGATTAATGCTTTACTAACGAGGATGTCCGAATAGCGGATATTGAGTTGGATCTGTTTGTCTTTTTCAATTAAAACCTCAAGCCCAATTTTGTAGTTCTCTTCTTCCGTTTTATACTGTGCTGTTCCTTTTAGGGTAACGGTTTCGAAATTCTGTGCATTTTTAGCGTGATCATTCAAAATGACCAATGCCGTTTTTGATTTTGTTGCATCTGATTCTCGCAATAAAAACCCTTCTCCTCCTTTTTTACAGCTGATAAATAATAAACTTGTAAGGCATAGGAACGCAATCTTTTTCATAGTTTTTGTAGCTAAATGGTTTAGTACATCGAATATAGATAAAAAAAATCCGTTTTAAAGAAATTTAAAACGGATTTAATAGTATTTTAGTCTAAAACAGAATAATCACCAATACTGATATTGGTATGATTTCCGTTGTATTTGGCGTGATTTCCAATCATAGCATTGTCCAAATTAGCATTTGCAATAAAAGCGTGTGTTTGAATTAAACTATTTTTAATCGTAGCATTTTCTACTTTAGAATGATCACCTAATGATACATTTGGACCAATTGTTGCATTTTTTAGTACGACGTTATCTCCAATATAACAAGGAGGGATAATGGTACTGTTTTCTAGTTGAACAGATGATGAAACATAGTTGCTGTTTTCTGCTTCTAAGAAGGTTAACATGCGATTGTTGGTATCAACCGTAACATCTTTGTTTCCGCAGTCCATCCATTCATCCACTTGTCCTGGAACAAAACGCATCCCTTTTTGTTTCATATTTTCTAATGCATCTGTCAGTTGGTATTCTCCACCTTTAATGATGTTATTATCCAATAAGAATTCTAATTCTTTGCGCAATGTTTCTCCACTTTTGAAAAAGTAGATTCCAATAATCGCTAAGTCTGAGACAAAAGTGGCTGGTTTTTCCACAAAATCGACAATTTCATTTTTGTCATTAAGTTGAACCACACCAAATGCACTTGGGTCTTCTACTTGTTTCACCCAGATTACGCTATCTGCAGTTTTGTCTAAATTGAAATCTGCACGGAATAACGTATCAGCATAAGCTACTACGATAGGACCAGACATACTTTCTTTCGCACACAAAATAGCATGTGCCGTTCCTAAAGCTTCATTCTGATAACAAATCGTTCCTTTTGCTCCTAACTTTTCAGCAATAGCAATCAGGTCTTTTTCTGTTTGTTTACCGAAGCTTTCGTGAATAATAAATGCGATTTCTTCAATTTTGTCATTTAAAACCTTGGCAATATCCTCCACCAATCGATGTACAATTGGCTTTCCTGCAATTGGAATTAAAGGTTTGGGTGTAGTAAGGGTATGCGGGCGTAAACGCGATCCACGTCCAGCCATAGGTACAATGATTTTCATTTTGTAGCTTATTTATTTTTCGTTTTTATTTCGTTCCTGTGCTTCCAAATCCTCCCGCACCACGCGTGGTCTCTGAAAGTGCATCTGCATCTTCCCATTGGATTTGTTCATATTTTGCAATCACCATTTGAGCGATGCGCTCTCCATTTTCAACAACAAAAGGCTCTTTCGATAGATTGACTAAAATAATTCCAATCTCTCCTCTATAATCTGCATCAATAGTACCTGGTGAATTCAATAAGGTAATTCCTTTTTTAGCTGCTAAACCACTTCTTGGTCTGATTTGCGCTTCATATCCTTCAGGTAATTCGATAAATAATCCAGTAGGTACAATCGCTCTTTCTAAACTGTTTAATGTAATAGGCGCAGTAAGATTGGCTCTTAAGTCCATTCCAGCAGATTGCGTTGTTTCATAATGAGGCAAAGCATGCTGAGATTTATTTATAATTTTTACAGATGTCATACAGAATAATATTAAAATACAGCGACAAATATAAAGGTTTGTTCCGACAATTAAATAATTGAGGTTTAGTTTTCCTATGTAGTTTTTTGAAAGAGCAAGTACAAGGAGCATTGTGAATGAAATTCAAAAAAGAAAGATCAACCCGTTTAATTTTGTACTTTCGTATTTCGTATCTTATGTTAGAAAATAGAAAAATATTTACCCTACACGCTATCCTAAATCGCGTTCAGCAAGTTTTTGATGAACTTATGCTGGGGAAATACTTTTGGGTTAAAGTAGAGGTACTCAAAGTGAATAAAGATCGTCGCGGACACTACTATTTAGAATTAGTGGAGCAGGTAGATAATCAGGTTTTGGCACGATGTCGAGCTACGATTTGGCAGCGCAATGTGGAACGCTGCGTGATTGATGGAGGGGAAGAATTAGATAAGGTTGTCAAAGAAGGTGCTGAGATCTTATGTTATGGTGAGGCTATATTCCATCCTGTATATGGTTTTTCCTTACATGTTATTCACGTAGATTATGCTTTTAGTTTAGGAGAGATTGAACGCAAAAAGCAAATGGCCTTGATGCAATTACAGCAAAAGGGATTGCTTCAGCTCAATAAGAATCAATCGCATCCGTTGGTCCTTCAAAATATTGCCGTTGTAGGTTCTATTGGAACATCGGGATATGAGGATTTTGTGCAGCATTTGATACAGAATCCCTATCATTTTGCTTTTAACTTGACATATTTTGATACACAGGTACAGGGGGAAGAAGCAAGTACCAATATCATCAAACAGTTGGAGGTTGTTGCACAAGGAGTATTTGATGTTGTGGTTTTGATTCGAGGTGGAGGATCGAAATTTGATTTGGATGTCTTTAATGCCATAGGTGTAGCAGAGCAAATTGCACAAATGCCTCAAGCCGTTTTCACGGGAATTGGCCATGAAACAGATAGTACAGTGGCTGATTATGTTGCCCATACTTATTTTAAAACCCCAAGTGCCGTGGCCGCCTTTATCATTGAAAGAGCACTTCAGTTTCAGGTATTCTTAGAGCAGATGGAACAGGGAATAAGAGAAAATGCAAAAAGAGTTGTAACCTACTACCAAACAGCACTTCAGCAAGTAGAGGAAAGAGTAACGAATTTAAGTACTTCTCATTTGATGGAAGAAGAAGCTAAATTAACGCAACAATCTACAGCCTTGGGGTATTTGGTAAAACAGTTGACCCAAGTAGCTAAGAGTGATTTGAGATGGAAGGAACAAGCCATAGCCGTTGAAACTACGACCCTATTAAAGAAGAGAAACAATGTTTTATATGATCACGTTGCACGATTGAGTTTGTGGGGGAAACAAAAAGTAGCTTTGGAACAGCAGCAGCTTCACCTTTTACAGGAGATGATAACGACTCAAGTGCGACATCCCTTAACGCGAGTGAATCTTCAATTGACGCAAACGACAGCTTTATTGTCTTTATATGATATAGAGCATCTATTGAAGAGAGGATTTGCTATAATCCGACATCAAGGGATGGTAGTGACGGAACAGACCGTCTTACAGCAAGGAGATGAATTAGAATTGACCTTATATAACAAACAATATAAAATTACGCTAGCAAGCATAGAAGAAGTAACAGCATGGAAAAACTTACATATGAAAAAGCCGCAGCAGAATTAGATCAGATTCTTACGGCATTAAAAAACGATGAAGTTACAGTAGATGAATTAGCTGAAAAAGTAGAACGCGCTTCTCAGTTGATTGTTTTTTGTAAGAAAAAACTTACATCAACAGAAGAGAAGATAGAGAAAATAATCAATAAGTTAGACCAATAGTTGCAAGCAAAGTGATTGCAACTATTGGATCTACTTTGTTATGGTTGATGTGGGTTTTTAGATAGGTCATTGCTATTGGCGATGAACTGTCGAACATCATCAGAAGAAGGTAATTCGAATACCTCTAAATGGAAGTAATCGATAGCCGCTAAGACGTGGTCAAAGATATCAGCCATGACAGTTTCATAAAAAGCCCAAACAGTACTATTCGTAAACATATACAATTCAATAGGTAAACCATGTTCTGTTGGTTGTAAATGACGTACCATTAAATGGTATTCTTTGTGAATATTTTGATTTTGTTGTGCATAGCGTAATACGTATGCCCTAAATAAACCAATATTCGTCATACGACGTCCATTCACAGGCATGGATTGATCAGCATTGGTGCTGATATTATATTCATCAATTTCCTTTTGTCTTTCCTCTATATAAGGTTTAAGTAATTGAATCTTTTTTAATTCATTGATTTCATGAGGTTCTAAAAAGCGAATCGACGACATTTTGATGTTAATACTTCGTTTGATTCGGCGTCCTCCTGAATTTTGCATGCCGCGATAGTTCTTAAACGAATCACTAATCAATAAATAGGTTGGGATTGTCGTAATAGTCTTATCGAAATTTTGGACTTTTACGGTACTTAGGTTGATTTCCAATACCGTTCCATCCGCACCAAATTTGGCCATTTCAATCCAATCTCCTACGCGAACCATATCGTTGGTAGAAACTTGTATACTCGCCACAAACCCCATGATGGTATCTTTAAAGACCAACATAAGAATAGCAGATGCCGCACCTAAGGATACTAGAAAAGTAACGGGGTCTTTTCCTGTAATAATAGAAAAGATAATGATAGCAGAGAAAAAGTATAAAATAATACTTGATACCTGAGAATAACTATCGATGGGTTTATCTGCTAATCGTGGTTTTGTTCGGGCATAATCTCTACTAGAACGAATCAAAGAACGCAAAAGCAAAGTTACAACCACAACAAATAAGATATTGGTTAGTGAGAGTACAAAGCTAATGACATTGGGAAACCCGATGAAAAAGATAGGGAATAGAATACGCGCTAAGGTTACAGGAATCAAATGCGTGATATTGTGCAGAACCTTATTGTTTATTATGATATCATCTAATTGGGTTTTGCTTGTTGCAGCATATTTCCTCGCGATGACAATCACGATATTTTTTAAGATATAATCGAGCACAACCATACAGAGTGAAAAGGCTAAAAGCAGTACACCTGTGGTGACAACGTGAGTTTCTTGTTCGTTTAGTTGTAAAAAATGGAGGGAATCAAAAAACCATTTGTAAATGATATTTAAATCACTCAAATTAATAATATCGTTGATGTCCTTTGGATCAAGGGATAGAAAATACATTGTATTTGGATGTGTTTGAATGTGATTATGCAAGATAAACAATAAAAAACGCTTTTTATGTTAAGGCTATGGCAAATAACTAAAAGAAAGTGCTGTTGTTTTAAAAAAAGCTCTATAAATTTAATTATAGAGCTTTTTGAATATCCATTATAATTGGTTTAGCATATCATTAATCTTATCTAGGTTAGGCGTAAGAATGACCTCAATACGTCTATTTTTAGCTTTGCCTTCGGTTGTGCTATTGCTCATAAGAGGTGCATATTCGCTTCGTCCAGCTGCGGTAAGATTCTTTTTGTCGATTGATGCATTCTCCGTTAAAATAGAAACAATGGCCAATGCGCGTTTGGTCGATAGATCCCAGTTATTTTGAACTCCATCACCTAAATTACCCAAAACCTTATCATTGTCTGTATGTCCTTCAATCAAGACAGAAATATCCGGATTTGTAGCGAGTACTTTACCTAATTCTACTACTGCATTTCGCCCTTCATCGTTGACAGACCAACTACCCGATTTGAAAAGTAGCTTATTTTCCATGGAAACATATACTTTACCATTTTTCTGTTCAATGGTTAATCCTCTACCTTCAAAGGCATTTAAGGCTTGTGATAAGTTATCCTTTAGCGCCTTCATTTGTTTGTCATTCGCCGCTAAAATACCTTCAAGCTCTTGTACACGTTTAGATTTTAAATCTAGTTCAGCTTTTGCTTTTGCTAGCCTTGCCGCTTCTGCTTGTAGTGATTCCTCACTGTGTTTTTCTAGATTGGTATAAGAATGCTGTAAGTCTTGTAATCTGTTTTGAGCCGCTGAAATCTCTGCATTTAAATTTTGACGTTCTTGCTGTAAGTCTTTCAGTTGTTGGGCCAATTGCTTTTTGGCTTGCTCCAAATCACTCATGGAACTATTGAGTGTAGCTAACTCGTCTGCTAAGCGCTGGTTATCATCCAAGGTCATTTGATAATCTTGGTCAAGTTCATTGTAGAGTCTTCTTGTTACACAAGAGGATAGTAGTGTTAGTGTTAATAAACCGATGGACAGTCTTTTTATCATAAGGATAAATTTTAGGTTGAGTTTAAGCTTTAATTTCTACGACAATAGGGCAATGATCGGAGTGTTTTACCTCTTGCAATATAGAAGCCCCTAGAATTCGGTCTTTCATCGGTTCTGCAACCATATTGTAGTCGATTCTCCATCCCTTGTTGTTGTTTCTCGCATTTGCACGGTACGTCCACCAGCTATATTGATGAGGTTCTGTATGAAACACACGGAAACTGTCAATAAATCCGTGATCAACAAATTTATCTACCCAAGCTCTTTCTTCAGGTAAGAATCCCGAAACTTTTGCATTGCGAATTGGATCGTGGATATCAATGGCTTTGTGACAGATGTTGTAATCACCACAGATAATTAAGTTGGGAATTTCTTTTTTAAGCTCCGTAATATAGGTAAAGAAATCGTCCATGTACTGGTATTTGAAATCTAGTCGATCAATATTAGAGGCAGAAGGTAAGTACAGAGACATGACAGAGAATGTATCAAAATCTACACGTAGGTTTCTTCCTTCAAAATCCATGTAGTCAATACCTGTTCCATACGTAATATGGTTGGGTTTTTCCTTGCAAAAAATAGCTACACCACTATATCCCGCTTTTTGAGCAGAAAAATAGTATTGATAAGGATACCCTGCTAAAGTAATTTCATCTGTTGGAACTTGATCTTCTTTCGCTTTGGTTTCCTGTAAGCAAATGATATCAGCATTCTCTTCTTGCATCCATTCTAAAAGCCCTTTTTTGATTGCTGCACGAATTCCATTTACATTATAGGATATAATTTTTTTCATTATGCCTGGTTTTTGTATGAAAATCAAAAGTAGAAAAAATAAACATTCCGATGCGTGAAAAGAAAAGGAGAGTTGCGTTTTTAATTTTTAATTAGCATTCTAAACTTGTTCAACATAGAACCAGTCTTCTTGTTCATTGTTTAGGTTGGGTTTTACTGTATTTATAGTTAAAAAAGATAAAAAATGAAATATTTGTATGAGATGATAGTAAAGAAGAATAAATAATTTTTACAGCATATATCTTTTTTTTAATCAGTTATTTAGGTCAATATCTTTGACAATGCTAGGGATATGCAGTCGAGGATGATAAAATAAAATAGATTACCTAAAGATTTTAGTATATTTGTCTTACTTAAATTTTCAAATTGATGGGGTTAGTAACAGCTAAGGAAGTAGCGAAGGCGATAAACGTGGACAAGTATGGTATCTTGGGTACTTTTACGGGGTGGTTGCTTATGAAGACGCTTAAGGTTACCACATTAAATAAGATTTACGATAGAAATAAACATTTAGAAGAATTAGAGTTTTTAAATTCTATTCTAGAAGAGTTTCAGATTGAATTTCAAATAGATCCAGAGGAATTAAAACGATTGCCTAAAAAAGGACCGTATATTACCATTTCTAATCATCCATTGGGTGGAATTGATGGAATTTTACTTCTAAAATTAATGTTGGAGCATGATCCTAATTTTAAGATTATTGCCAACTTTTTATTGCATCGTATTGAGCCTTTGAAACCTTATATTATGCCTGTTAATCCATTTGAGAATAACAAGGACGTAAAGTCAAGTGTATTGGGGTTAAAAGATACATTACGACATTTAAGTGATGGTAAACCACTAGGGATATTCCCTGCGGGTGAGGTATCTACTTATAAGGATGATCGATTGGTGGTTGATAAACCGTGGGAAGAGGGAGCTATTAAGCTGATTAAAAAAGCGAATGTACCTGTAGTACCTATTTATTTTCATGCGAAAAACAGTAAATTATTTTACTTTTTATCGCAGATTAATCCAACTTTGCGTACAGCGAAGTTGCCTTCAGAGCTATTGACACAAAAAGATCGCGTAATCAAGATTCGCATCGGTCGTCCAATATCGGTTGAGGAACAAAATGAACATTATGATTTAAGTGATTATGGTAACTTTTTGCGTTTTAAAACGTATTTGTTATCTAACGCTTATAAAGACGAAGACTCCCAAAAGTGGATTAAAGTTCCGTCTTTTAATTTTAAATTTCCAAAGATGGTAAAGGACATTGTCCCTCCACAACCCCTAGATAGAATCAAACAAGAAATAGAAGTTTTACGTGAAAAAGACTTTCGATTGCTGCAAAGCAAAAATTATGAAGTGTTCTTGTGTAAATCTGATTTGATTCCAACAATATTATTAGAGCTTGGTCGACTTCGAGAGGTTACGTTTCGCGAAGTAGGAGAAGGGACTAATAATGAGCTAGATTTAGATCAATATGATAAGTATTATCATCACATGTTCTTATGGGATAGCGAAGCAGAACAAATATGTGGAGCGTATCGCATGGGATTGGGATCAGAGATCTACAAGAAATATGGGATTAACGGGTTTTATTTGAACGAATTGTTTCGTTTTGAATCAGAACTTTACCCGATGATGGCTCAATCAATTGAAATGGGACGCGCGTTTATTGTCAAAGAATATCAGCAAAAGCCAATGCCTTTGTTTCTTCTTTGGAAGGGAATTGTGCATACTACTTTGCGTTTTCCAGAACATCAGTATTTAATCGGAGGGGTGAGTATCAGTAATCAATTTTCTGATTTTTCTAAGTCGTTGATGATTGAATTCATGCGCTCGCATTATTTTGATCCTTTTATTGCACAATATGTTACACCTAAGATGGAATATAAGGTAAACTTAAAAGATGCTGATAAGGATTTGATTTTTAATGAAACGGAATCAGATTTAAATAAATTTGATAAGATTATCGAAGATGTTGAGCCTGCAAAGTTGAGAGTGCCTGTATTGATTAAGAAGTACATCAAGCAAAATGCAAAAGTAATTGCATTCAATGTGGATCCTTTATTCAATAATGCAATAGATGGATTAATGTATATCAAAATTGCCGATTTACCAGAAAGTACGGTAAAGCCTGTGATGGAAGAGTTTGAAGCAGAACTTGAACGAAAAATACAAGAAGAAGCGAATAAATATAATTAAGTTTAAAAAAAAAGGATGTCTCTTAACGACATCCTTTTTTTTAACTCTAAAGTTTCGTCTTTTGAATGTGAAAATCCGTCCTAAACACTTTGTGATTTGATGAAAATAAAAAGACATATTGCTTTGGAATATGTTTTTTGTGTTTTTATTTGATAATTTAATTGCTTATCCTTTTGTTTTTGTTGATTATAATTGTTTTTGTAAATAAAAAATTCAGTATTTTTTGTATAATTCAAAAAAACGTATACTTTTGAGTTGTTAAATAAAAGTAAAAAACAATGTTCAGAAAAGTTAAGTTTTTTTTAGTTTGCGCAATGATAGCTATAAGTGCTTCAGCTTGTAGTTCTGATGATAGTTCCACCTCCACTAAAAAATCTGGATCAGGATATCGAGTTTCGAATGAGGAGTATGTGGTAGAGGTTGCCGGAACAAGGGATGTAGAATTTCAACGTATTGAAGTGGCTACAATTGAAGGAAAAGAAGTTAGTACATTCATTAAAGACAAGTTTGAGGGTAAAAGAGAATGGACAAAAGACTTCAAGAAAACAGTAAAACAAAAAATTACTGTTATGGTATTCGCTTCAAGTGAAAATGAAGAATCTAAACTTCAAATTCGTGTAAAAAAGAGCCAAAATATTATTAAAGAAGCTGAGTTTGTAGTGAAAGGAAAATCACTTTACGGAGAAGTTATCTTTTAAGTAAAAGTTTACTTGGAGCCATTTAGTTTCAACTTTTGTTGAAATAAAAACGAATGGTTTGATTGTCAAAGGCACTTGCGGAATTTTATCTACCCTACACTTTAACGTTCAGGTACTTAAAATGAGTAGTTAAACTTTTGAATAAGACAAAAAAAATCCTATTTTTGAATTGTTAAATAAAAGTAAAAATGATGTTCAGAAAAGTTAAGTTTATTGTAGTCTGTGCAATTATTGCATTAGGACTATCTGCATGTAGTTCAGATGATGGCAATCCTGTACTTAAATTAGATAAGAAACAATACAATGTGTTAATAGAAATTACCGATGATGTTGAAATGGAACAGATTACGGCATATTACTATGATGGTGTTCAGATAACGGAAGAAAAATTTATTGAACCTGCTCCTGTAGTAGATGAGGATGAAGAAGGGGAACAAGGGCAAGAGCCGAAAATAACACAATGGGAAAGATCGTATACGCTTACTGTTGCTGAACGTGTAAGTATTGAAGCGAATGGTGTGGGTGCAAGTACATCTTCTAAGTTGACTATTACAGTAACTGGTAAAGATGGTATTGTCTTGAAAGAGAAAGAAGTAAAAGGGAAAGACTTATATTTAGAAATGAATTTTTAGTTCATTAAAAAATTTAATGAAAAATAAACCATATGTTCAGAAAAATAAAATTTATGCTGTTGGCTGTTGTTCTTGGTACTGGAATTTCAAGTTGCAGCTCAGATGATAGTGCATCAGTAGTGGTTCCAGAAGGAAAAGAATACTTGGTGACAGTTACGGTAACAGAAGATGCTACCATTAATAAAATCATGGGAGTAGTTTATGATGGCAAGAATGTAAAAAATGATATCATTGATGACCTGAAGGAGACAACATGGTCTAAAATATATCATAAAACAGAACAGCAAAAAATAAGTTTTACTGCACAAGGTTTAGGAGGTAGTAAGGAGTCAAAAATGGAGATTAAAGTTACCTTAGATGGTGAAATAGTTGAAGAAGCATTTGCTTTGGGAGAATCATTAAATGCTACAGTAGTGATTCAAGCGGGTAAGAAAAAATAAACATATAAAAAAAGGTACCTCATGAGGTACCTTTTTTTATATGTTATACTTTCGATTAACTAAAATTTAATCGAATCTTATCGATGATTACTTGAGCTAGTTTCTCTTTACTCTCAAAGGTCCAGCCTGCAATATGAGGGGATAGTAAGACTTTTTCTGATTGAATCAAGTATTGCATCGGTTGAGGTAGTGTTTCGTCAGCAAACATATGCTCAAAGGAAGATTTTTCATACTCTAGCACATCTAAGGCAGCTCCTCGTACTTTTCCATTTTCTAATGCAGCAACTAAATCAGCAGTATGTACAGATTTACCACGTGCGGTATTAATTAACCAAAAAGGTTTAGCCATCTGCTCAATAAAAGATTGATCAATGAGGTTAATTGTTTCTGGTGTTTGTGGAATATGTAAGCTGATGATGTCTGCTTTTTGTTGTAAGGTGGCTAAAGAAACTTGCGTGGCATATTGATTGGATAAGTTGTCCTGGATATCGTGAAAAATAACTTCGCAATTAAAGCCTTGTAAACGTTTAGCAAAAGCATTTCCCATATGGCCATATCCAATAATTCCAACTGTTTTTCCTTCAATTTCATGGCCTCTATTGCCTTCGCGAATCCAAATACCAGCTCTTACTTCTTGATCAACAAGGTTTAATTTGTTGAATAATGTCAATAACATACCCAAGGCATGTTCTCCGACAGCTGTTTGATTGCCTTCTGGTGCTGCAATCAAAGCAATTCCTTTCGATACTGCAAAGTCGCAGTCAATGTTTTCTAAGCCCGCACCAACACGACCAATAAATTTAAGTTGTGTCGCTTTTTCTAAGAAAGCCTGGTCAATTTTAAATCGACTGCGTATAATAATACCTTCGTATTCGTGTATTGTGTTTTCTATGGTTTCTTTACTCGATGTGTAATCTTCTACATTGGTATATCCCATTTGAGTGAGTTGTTCTATCATCAAAGGGTGATTACTATCTAGGTGTAATACTTTTTTTGCTTCCATGTTGTGAAATTTAGAAGCCAAGAATGACTTTGGCAATGGAAAAATAAATTAAAATACCGAAAATATCATTACTTGTGGTAATAAAAGGACCCGTAGCCAAAGCTGGATCGACGCCATACTTATTTAATAGAATGGGTACAAAAGTACCAATCAAACTAGCAATGATAATTACGCTGATTAAGGCAATGGATACTGTAACTCCAATAATATAATCCACACCTAGTAGTACGTGACTCCCAATCATCAATAAAATAGCCAATAAGAAGCCATTTAATAAACTTAAGGATACTTCTTTACCTAAGCGCTTCCAAATGGACCCGGAGATTGTATTATTTGCAAGTCCTTGAACAATAATGGCAGAAGATTGAACACCTACATTTCCAGCCATAGCGGCAATTAATGGAGTGAAAAAGAAAAGTACACCAAACCTCTCCATGGCATCTTCAAAGCTTCGCGATACATTTACTGCTACAAAACCACCGATCATGGCGAGAATTAACCAAGGTAATCTTGCTTTAGTTAAGGTTAAGATACTGTCATTGGTATCAACGTCTTGTGAAATACCCGCAGCCAACTGATAATCTTTGTCTGCTTCATCTTTAATAACATCAACAATATCATCAATTGTAATTCTTCCTACTAATCGCCCCATTTCATCCACTACAGGAATAGCTTCTAAATCGTATTTCTGCATAATACGCGCTACTTCTGTATCTTCCGTATCTACTTTGACATAGTCTACTTTAGGAATATAAACATCACTAATGTGTGTCGTTGTAGAAGACGTTAGTAAGTCTTTTAGTGATAGACGTCCTTTTAAACGGCCTTCATCATCCACAACGTAGATTGAATGGACACGGGAAACGTGCTCCGCTTGTTTGCGCATTTCTTTGACACAAGTTAATATAGACCAATTTTCATTGACCGATACAAACTCTTTTGCCATTAATCCTCCTGCCGTATCTTCGTCATAGCGCAATAATTCGACAATGTCTTTGGCGTGTTCTAAATCTTCTAGCTCTAAGAGAACTTCTTCTTTTCTCTTTTCCGATAATTCTGCGATGATATCAGCGGCATCATCGGTATCTAGTTCATCAAGCTCTTCGGCAATTTCTTTAGGAGAAAGACTTTTTAAAATCTTTTCTCGTAAATCATCATCTAAATTAAGTAATATCTCTGCAGTAACTTCACTATCTAATATATCGAAGATATAAATGGCTTCCTCTGAGTGAAGTTCATTCATGATTTCTGCTATATCCACAGCGTGGATATCCTTAAGAAACGCTAGTAATTCAGCTTCTCTACCTGTAGCAATAAGGTCTTCGATTTGTAAAATAGTTTCATCACTGATTTTGAACTCCATGTATTTCTATTTTTTTTGTAAGATCAATAAATTCTTCCACACCTAATTGTTCTGGACGCATGTTGAAAATAGCTTCTTCTCTAATTTCATCTGGTAAACCAAAACTTTTTAAGCTATTTCTCAAGGTTTTTCGACGTTGATTGAAAGCCGTCTTTACTACAGTAAAGAATAGTTTTTCATTGCAAGGTAGGGTGTAATTCTCTTTTCTACGCATGCGCATCACTCCTGATTTTACTTTGGGAGGAGGATTGAACACATGTTCAGATACGGTAAATAAATATTCCGTATCATAAAAGGCTTGTGTCAACACAGAGAGGATCCCATAGGTTTTACTCCCTTTCTTTTCGCAGATGCGTTCTGCTACCTCTTTTTGGAACATTCCTGAAAATTCTGGAACAAAATCGCGAAGTTCTAAAACGCGAAATACAATTTGACTTGAAATGTTGTACGGAAAGTTTCCGATAACAGTAAAAGGCTCTTGATTGAAAGCTTGTACAATGTTGAATTTTAGGAAATCTTGTGCAAAAATGTGACCATGAAGTTTGGGATAATGCTTGTGTAAGTAATCCACAGACTCTGTGTCGATTTCTACGACAAAGGTTTCGATGGGTTTTTCCAAAATATATTTGGTCAATACACCCATTCCAGGACCAATCTCCAATACCTTGTTATACCCTTCTAAGGTAAGCGTATCGGCAATTCGCTTCGCAACATTTTCATCCGTTAAAAAGTGCTGTCCCAGGTGTTTTTTTGCTCTAACTTTGTCCATTAATTCTCGGTTTAGTATTCGCTTATAAGCTCTAATTCTGTTTTAAAAGTAAGCATCATATCGCCAAACTTCTTGCGCGATTCCATTTCAAATAAATCATGCTCTTCGTTGTAATATTGTTGTAATAGATCAGCACTTGCTGTTTCGAATTGAATAGAATAGGTAATCCCGCCCATATCCTCGTCTACTAAAACCTTTACCATTCGAGCTTTATTAAATTTCTTTGTGTTTAAGATACCCGGAATATAAAATTCTTTGGTCCATGCCATCCACTCATCGTGTACACTTTCGTGAATGTTTATCGTGATATTGTAAATAATCATCTAGTTTGAATTTGAGTTATGCAAAGATAAAAAAAGCACCAAATGTCTTTTTAGGATTTGGTGCTTTTCATATACTTATACGAGTCGTGTAAAATTAATCAATAATATCAAATCCTGTGTACGGTCTTAAGACCTCAGGTATCACAATGCCCTCAGGAGTTTGATAATTCTCTAAAATACCAGCTAATACACGCGGTAATGCTAATGAACTACCATTTAATGTATGAGCCAATTGGCTTTTTCCGCTCTTATCTTTAAAACGCAATTTCAAACGATTTGCTTGAAACGTTTCAAAGTTAGACACTGAACTAATCTCCAACCATCTATCTTGTGCCGTTGAAAATACTTCAAAGTCATACGTTAATGCAGAAGTGAATCCCATGTCTCCTCCACACAATCTCAAGATTCTGTATGGTAATTTTAATTCGTGTAATAATTCTTGTACGTGTTCTACCATGCCATCCAACGCTTGGTATGAATTGTCAGGATGCTCAATACGTACGATTTCTACTTTGTCAAATTGATGTAAACGGTTTAATCCTCTTACGTGTGCACCATATGAACCTGCTTCTCTACGGAAACAAGGTGTATAACCTGTACAAAGGATTGGAAAATCGCTCTCTTGTAAAAGCACATCTCTAAACATATTCGTAATAGGCACCTCTGCAGTTGGAATTAAGTATAAATCATCCACACCAATATGATACATCTGTCCTTCTTTATCTGGTAGTTGTCCTGTTCCAAATCCAGAAGCTTCATTGATTACATGCGGTACTTGGTATTCCTTATAACCTGCTGCTGTATTTTTATCTAAAAAGTAAGAGATTAAAGCACGTTGTAAACGAGCCCCTTTACCTTTATATACAGGAAAACCTGCGCCAGTGATTTTGTTTCCTAACTCAAAGTCAATTAAATCGTATTTTTTTGCTAATTCCCAATGAGGTAATGCGCCTTCATGTAACGTTGGGATTTCTCCATGTTGGTGAACCGTAATATTGTCATCTGCATCTTTTCCTGCAGGAACAATAGCTGTAGGTACATTTGGAAGTGTATACAATAGATCCGTAAGCGCTGTAGAAACTTGGTTTAACTGTTCCGTTAATTCCTTACTTTGCTCACGTAAATTAGATGTCTTTTCTTTGATGAGTTCTGCTTTAGCTTTTTCTCCACTCTTCATTAACTCGCCAATACTTTTGGATAGCTTGTTGGATTCTGCTAAGACATTGTCTAATTCAACTTGTGTTGCTCTTCTTTTTTCATCCAAAGCAAGCACTTCGTTTAGCACTTCCGTAACATCAAGATTTCTTTTCGCCAAGCCTTTAATCACTTGTTCTTGATTCTCTCTAATAAAAGCTATCTGTAACATATTATAAATAATGGTTTAAGATAACAAAGTTAGAAAATACTTTTTTATTATTTGCCTTTTTGTTGCTTTTCATCCTAATTCTTAGAATGAAAAGATCTAAAAGGAATAGAAAAACAACGTTTAACAAGGAGATGCTGTAAATCTCCTAGTAAACATTTAGAATAAGTAACAGCTGAATGTAAGCTGTAAGTGAGATAAACAGTGAGATGAAACCACTAAAAGAAGATTAAAAAGAGAAGCGATGGCTTAAAAAAGAATAGTTTAATAAAAAAATGGCGGTTAGTTAAACTAAAATTTTATTTTTGCTTATTATTCAGATTTGAAACGAAATTAGTACAATGGAAATATTGATTAAACTTTCTCAATTCTTATTGAGCTTATCCTTCTTGATTATTTTACACGAGTTAGGACATTTTATTCCGGCTAAATTATTTAAAACTCGCGTAGAAAAATTCTACCTATTCTTTGATGTGAAATTTTCTTTGTTTAAAAAGAAAATAGGTGATACCGTTTATGGTATTGGATGGTTACCTTTAGGGGGATACGTGAAAATATCAGGAATGGTGGATGAGAGTATGGATACGGAGCAATTGAAAAGTGAGCCACAACCTTGGGAGTTTCGTTCAAAACCCGCTTGGCAACGTTTAATCATTATGTTAGGTGGAGTTACAGTGAATTTCATTTTAGCTTTTATTATCTATATCGGAATGACTTATGCGTATGGTGACTTGTATATCTCGAATAAGGATATGGATCACGGAGTTTGGGTACAATCGCCTATCTTACAAGAAGCAGGATTAAAAACAGGAGATAAAATTGTTGCTGTAGATGGAAAGGAAATTGAGCGATTTAATGATGTTGGATACGCTATCATGATGGGACATCAAGTAGAAGTTGAACGCAATGGAGTAAAAGAAAATATTGATTTACCAGTTAATTTGCTTGGACAAATAAGTGAAGGAAATAAGGCTGGAGGATTAATTTCTTTACGTGTTCCTTTTGTAGTGGTGGCCTTTAATGAAGAAGGAGATCAAACAAACGCAAAAGCATTGCAAGTGAAAGATCAAATCAAAAGCATTGCCGGTGTGAATACACCTTTTGTAGATGAAGTACAAGCTGTATTAGCAGAAAATAAAGGCAAGATTGTGCCAGCTGTAATCGAAAGAGATGGAAAAGAAATGACGGTTGATATACAAGTTGATCAAGACGGAAAATTAAATCTTTTCTTTGCCCCAGTTTTGTCTATTGATACCATTGAAAAAATGGGGTTATATACCATTAGTCAGGTAAAATATTCATTAGGTGAATCTATAACAGTAGGAATAGGAAAAGGGGTTGAAAAAGTAGGAGGTTACTTTGATCAATTAAAGAAAATTGTTAAACCAGAAACAGGTGCTTATAAAGGAGTAGGTGGATTCAAAGCAATCTATGATATCTTTCCTTCTGTTTGGAGTTGGGAGTATTTCTGGAATATTACGGCACTTTTATCTATCATGTTAGGGGTAATGAACTTATTGCCAATTCCAGCTTTAGATGGAGGACATGTAATGTTCTTGTTATATGAAATGATTACAGGAAGAAAGCCAAGCGATAAGTTCCTGGAAAATGCACAAATGGTTGGTTTCTTTATACTTATAGGGTTGCTGTTGTTTGCAAATGGAAATGATATTTACAAAGCGATATTCAAGTAAATAAAAAATAAAGCGAATGTATTTGCAAAAATAAAAAATGATGTTATATTTGCACTGCATTTAAGGTAAGATACCTTCCTCCTTAGCTCAGTTGGTTAGAGCATCTGACTGTTAATCAGAGGGTCCTTGGTTCGAGCCCAAGAGGGGGAGCAAAAAAAGCCTGACAAGTAATTGTCAGGCTTTTTTGTTTTTATTAACGCACTACTTGATAGTCCATTTTTGTATTTGTTTTCGCCGATACAGCGTTTAATACTTTTCCTTGCATATCTGTTACAATAACAACAATTTTTGTGTTTTCTATTTTTTGTGCTTTATGTCTCATGTAAATTTCGTTGTTAGTAAATTCAGAACCTTCTTTCGCTATTGACGATGAAATTTCTGTTCCTCTAAATCCATTAAACATACCAACTAAAGTATTGTTGTGTTCAAAGTCTAAGGAGAAATTACCATTTCTCTGAAGATGTGAATAATAACTTGTTGAATTTGATTGTCTAAATAATAGATGATCTTCTAACATAAATACAGCATATTTTACTCCACTTGTATAATGTTCACCAAATTTAATTCCTATTTTAATGATACCATCATTTTGATAGATTTCTGACTCTATTTTAATACCAATTGTAGATGATTCTTTAACATAAGATGTAAATTGATCATAGTTGTCTTCAAAGTCGTCATTTCTATTAATCATCCCGAATGGATAACCTCCAACACCAACTTCTCTCTCAAATGTATTGCGCTCTGATCTAAAGAAATCGAATGGATCATGTCCTCCATTGTTTGCATTGCTGCTTTGAGAGTTGTGAATAGCTATTGCAATAATGTCTTCAGGGTGATTTGCTTCGAGTTGTTCAATTTTATAAGCTACACGAGGGCAGTATTGACACCAAGCACCTGTGAAATCTTCAACAAGTACACGATGTTTGAATTTTGTTGCATTTTCAATTTCATCATTATCTTTGAATACTGAGATGTTAACCGTATTACTGATCTCACCTGTAGATTTCTTAGCTTGCACTTTAAAATCGCCAACTTCTGTAAAAGTATAGCTATTTATACCTTCTTCTAGCTTTTGTTCATTTACCGTAAACTGAACGTCTTTGATTGCTTCACCATTAAATTTAGCCATAAAGTGAACAGTTGTATTTAGAACAATAGAAGTCTCATCCGCAGAAAGAAATAGTTCTTTTTTTCCTGGAGGAGGAGGAGTATTGTCTTCATTACTACTATTGTCATCACTTGAAGAACATGAAGCTGTAAATAAACCTGCTCCTAGTGTAAGCATTAGAAGTAGGAAATAATTTTTTTTTGTTTTCATAAAATAATTTGTTAAAGTTGTTTTCGTAAAAATATGTATAAATTTCGGTTAATAAAAAGTTAAATATCTGTTTTTTTTCTTATTTTTGAACTTTACAACTAAAACTAAAAAATTATGAAAGTGTTTTATGCATTTATGTTACTGTTTGTTTTTTCTGCAGTTAGCGCTCAACAAAAGGATTTACCTAGTGTTACGCTTACAGATTTGGATGGTAAAAAAATTGATTTTTCTTCTTATGCTAGCGAGGAGAAGCCTATTATTGTAAGTTTTTGGGCAACTTGGTGTGGGCCGTGTTTAAAGGAATTAGCAGCAATACATGATGTTTATGATGAGTGGCAAAAAGAAACGGGTGTGAAATTAATAGCTGTATCTATTGATGATGCAAAATCGGTAAAAAGAGTAAAACCATTAGTGAATGGAAAAGGATGGGATTATACTGTGCTATTAGATACAAATCATGATTTAAAAAGAGCAATGAATGTAATCAATGTACCTTTTACAGCCGTTGTATATAAAGGAAAGATTGTTTATAAACATACAAGTTATACCCCTGGAGTAGAAAAACAATTGATTAAAGAGGTAAAAGCCTTAGTTAAATAGAATAAATGAAAAAGATATTTTTTACAATTTGTGGGTTATTCCTATTTATAGGTGCTAAAGCGCAAGTACGTGTTGGTTTTGAAAATAATTCACAATGGTATGTGGATGATAAAAAAATTAAAATCGACGAAAAAGAGGCGGAAGATCGTTTTAGATCGAATTCTTATTTAAAAGTTGATTACGATTGGAAAAATTGGAGCTTTGGAGCTCAAGTAGAAGGCTATGAACCTAAAGCAATATTGAATTATTCTCCAGATTATAAAGGGTTTGATATCGGAACGCTTTATGCACGATATAATAATAGAGAATTAGGATTGGATATTACAGCTGGGCATTTTTATGATCAGTTTGGAAGTGGGTTGCTATTTCGTTCATGGGAAGATCGTCAATTAGGAATTAATAATGCTATTCTGGGATTGAATGCGAAATATTCTTTTTTGGATCATGTTGATGTAACTTTGTTAGGAGGAAAACAGCGTGTTGGAATGGGGTTTGACTTGGCTAATTCGTTTATATTAGGAGGTGATATTAATGTTGACTTGGCAGGATTGACAGATAATTCTGATTTTGAGTGGTCTGCAGGATTTAGTTATTTAGGACGATTTGAAAATACTAGATTATACAATAAAGATCTAGATAAGTTAACAAATGGTTTTAGTGGAAGAATGAATTTTGGAAAAGGAGGTTTTTATGTTGGTGCAGAATATATTTATAAAGATAAAGATGCATTAGTAGAGATACAGCGTGTTAAACCTGGAGTTCTTCAAGCTGGGAATGCTATCTTGATTAATACGGGATATGCTAAAAAAGGAATGGCTATTGATGTCAATATGAGAAGAATGGAAAATATGAGTTTTTATTCTCAAAGAGATTTAGCTGGGAATGATTATTTTAAAGGAACTTTGAATTATATTCCAGGACTTACTAAACAGTATGACTATTCTTTACAAAATATTTATGTGTATCAAGCACAACCTAATTTCGATATGGAAATGCAGGGTAAGCTAGGTGAGATTGGTGGACAATTTGATTTTTATTATGAGTTTCCTAAAGGAAGTTTGTTAGGTGGAGAATATGGAACTAATGTTGTTGTGAATGGTGCGTATTGGGCTAGTGTGAAGAATACTCAAAAATCTGACAAATCTGGAACGAAAAGTGAGTTTCTGGGGTTTGGAGAAAAAAGTTATTCTGATTTAGGTCTTGAAGTGCGAAAAAAATGGTCTAGTGATTGGTCTTCTATTTTTATGTTTTTAAATCAATACTACAGTCCTAAAGTTTTAGAAGATAAAGTAGGAGTAGATAGCTATAAGATAAATATTTTGGCGTTTGAATCAACGTATCAATTTATGGGTGATAAATCAGTCCGCTTAGAAGCTCAACATTTATGGACAAAAGAAGATAAAAAAAATTGGGTAGGTGGAACATTGGAGTTTGCTTACAATGCGAATTGGGCTGTTTTTGTGAACGATATGTATAATTATGGTAATGACGATAAAGATGCACGTATCCATTACTATAATGCAGGAGCTAGTTTTACAAAAGGAACAACGCGCGTTTCAGCAAGTTATGGTAGACAACGTGGAGGACTATTATGCGTAGGTGGGGTATGTCGTTACGTGACTGAGGCTGCTGGATTGACATTTGGTATCACAACATCATTTTAAGATTTTAGAATTTTAGAATTATTATTTTGTTTTTGTATAAAAAGGAGAGCACAGCTCTCCTTTTTTTGTGCTTTTATTTTTTGAAGAATCTTTTCTTTTTAGAGGTGCACATGGCCATGTGCCCCTACCTATATATATAAGGAGAGCATCAAAACCAAAAATATCTTTCCCCCGCCCGTACGGGCACATGGCAATGTGCCCCTATGTTCGAACCACCTTTTTCAAAAGAAACCCTTCTTTTGCTTGATGCATTCCTCAAAAACGCCCCTTACAAAAAGGCGAAAAAGCAGCATCACGGCTTCACACGATCCTAATCCATGAAAAAGTCAAAAAAAACTTTGAGTTGTAACGTGTATGATAATAGGTAGTTGCGACAATTATCGAAAATACTTTTAAAAAAAGGTTGCGTAAAGTTTGGAAGTGGTGAAAAAGGTGCTACTTTTGCATCCGCATTAAACAAGCAGACGTTCATAGAAAAGCAGAAGAAAAGACTTA
>NZ_JBQZGD010000005.1:0-210317 GCF_052691955.1 Myroides sp. TSA_177.3 | reverse complement strand
AACCGTTACGACCTTATTGTCAAATGGTAGTGGTAAATACACATATAAATCAGAGAATGGAACTGAAACTATAATAAATGTACCTGAATCTGTAATTGAGACGTTTGAAACTATTATAGCAGATAATAATGTAAAAACAGAAATTAGAAATTTATTTACTTCAATAGGAGGAGGAAATGTATACTTTAACGGTACTGTGTTAGAATATTCAGATGAAAATGGAGATAGGCAAGCATTAAATCTTACAAGTTTTGTTAAGTCAAGCGAAACAGTGACAAAGCTTATTGATAATACCGATGGTACTTACACATACTATAATGAATCAGGAATAGATGCAACTGGACTTCCTATAGAAAATGCAGGAGTAACTTTTAAAGTTCCCAATATAAATTCACATATACTAACTGGATTTATTTCATCTGGTACTTATACCGAGAAAAGTTATGATTATTCTACCATGACTTATCAAGCAACAGGAGGGATTTTTTCTAATACAAATGCAATCGCAGGAGAAGTATTCAGGGCGCCAATAGCTACAAATTCAAAACCAGCAAATACTAAATATCTGCAACTTATCTTTGATGTAGAGTCTAATATCACTACGATTGGAGGTTTTCTAGGAAATAGTGAAGTTTACGCAAAGGTAGAATTTAGAGTATTAGTAAATGATATTGAAGTAAAACGATTTGTTGATAGATTTTATAGATACGGAGGATACAATTTTGGTATGAATTGGGCGTATGATTCCTATTTTGCACTTATCCCCTTAGATAATGTAACTAATTTATCCAATAATAATACTGTTAAAATAACGGTTAGACCTGCTAGTAGTACATTTAATAAAAATGTTGGTACTAGTGATGGCTCATTTAGATCGGGAGCTAACAAAGCTGTTACTTATAAAGTTAAAGATGTAGTAATACAAATTTTTGAAAAATAGGAAGTATTATGGTATTGAATTATAGAAAAGTAATCTGGATTTTTCTTGGAACTTTGCCAATTTATGGGCAAAATAAGGAAGAAGAAGTATTTGTTAATAAAGATAGAATATTTGTAGGTGAATCTGCTTTAATAGCTACAAATTACACGTTTGACAATACTGAAACAGGAATTGTTGAGAATAATGGGGTTATTTATTTTTACAATTCTTTTAATAATGATAATTTATTCTATCCAGGAACTTTAACTAAAAATGCTAAAGTCTTTTTTTCACCTAAGGATGCAAAAAAAACAATCCAAATTAGTGGAAATAAACTCACTGAATTCCAAAATGTAGAATTTGATCATGCATTTTCAGACCTGGGTTTTAGCTTATCGAATGAAATTTCAGTCAAAGGAGAGTCGAACTTCGTTTCTGGTATTATTCAAGTAGAGGAGGAGAGAGGGATGTTTACTTTTCTATCCAAATCGACAGCGATCAATGCCTCAGACCTCAGCCATGTGAGTGGACCAGTAGAAAAACAAGGTTCACAAGCCTTTGATTTTCCCATAGGAGATAGCGGATATCATCGTCCTGCTGCCATTTCAGCTCCAGCAGAAGAAATGGATGTATTTGTGAGTCGATACCACTTAGCTACTGGTGATTTCTTTGAGAAAAAAGCCAACCTAGCAGGTGTTATTCAAACACTAAATACCAAAGAATACTGGGAATTAACCCGTTCGGATAACAAAACGAAGGATGTATTATTGACTTTGAGTTGGGACGAACGCATTACTGATCTTGCATTGTTAAAAGATCCAGAGAAGGAATTACATATCGTTCGATGGGATGAAAAGCAACAATTGTGGGTGGATGAAGGAGGTGTCGTTGATATGTCCAGACGCACTATTACTACAGCAACCCAAGTTAAAGGGTACGGGTATTTTACTTTAGCATCTGTAAAAACCAATCTGATCCTAGAAGGAGATCTCGTGATTTACAATTTTGTATCCACCAATGGAGATGGCAAGAACGACTATTTCTTGATTGACAATATCACTCGTTTTCCCAATAATACCGTAGAGATTTACAATCGATGGGGAATAAAAGTATTTGATACAACAAATTATGATAGTACGGGTAATGTATTCAAAGGATATTCGGACGGGCGAGTTACCCTGAAAAAAGGAGAGCAACTACCAAGTGGAACCTATTTTTATGTCATCACCTATGAATATGAGGATTCAAGTGGTTCTCGTAAGGTTAAGAAATCTGGGTATTTACATTTAGAAACGAATTAAGGTTATGGAATTGAAAAAGAGAATTATAATTTGGGGATTAAGCCTACTAGGTGTAGGCTTTCTTCCTCCCCTTTACGCACAGCAAGACCCTCAGTATACACAATATATGTACAATACCACGATGATTAATCCAGCGTATGCAGGAAGTAGAGGAACACTGAATGTATTTGGGATGTATCGCACGCAATGGGTGGGTTTAGAAGGAGCTCCTAAAACAGCGAATATATCAATATCTACGCCTCTAGGAGATAGCGGATTGGGATTAGGGGTTAACTTTATGAATGACCGATTAGGCGCTATGGAAGAAAATAATATCGCTGTGGATTTGGCGTATGCAATCAATATAAGCTACAACTATAAGTTGGCCTTTGGATTAAAAGGAACGGCTAATTTACTCAACGTAGATTATACCAAATTAACAATTTATCACCCTACAGATCCTGTTGCTCAAGAAAATATCAGCAACAAGTTTAATCCCAATATAGGAGCTGGACTGTACCTTTATTCTGATCGAGCTTATTTGGGAATTTCAGTTCCCAACTTCTTAACACAAGATCGCTACGATGATAATGAAGTCAATACAATGCGTCAAAAGGCTCATTTTTATTTGATGGGAGGTTATGTATTTGAATTAGGAAGAGACGTGCAATTCAAACCCGCTGTATTGGCCAAAGCAATTAGTGGTTCGCCTTTACAAGTAGATGCAACAGCGAACTTCTTATTCTATGAAAAATTCACACTCGGAGCGGCATATCGTTGGGATGCTTCCGTAAGTGCCTTAGCTGGATTTCAAGTAACCAAAGACTTATTTGTAGGCTACGCTTATGATTTTGAAACCACCCAACTCCGTCATTACAATTCCGGATCACATGAAGTCTTCTTGCGATTTGAGCTATTCAAACGCGGTAGTAGAATTAATGCCCCTCGTTTCTTTTAAAGGAAAAACATCCGAAAAGAGCAGACAATTAGTACAAACCTAAAATCAGCTGGCAAAAGAGACTAGTCTTGATTTTCTTAAAAAAGAATAGATATGGATTTAAAAATACAACATGATTATCGGCCTGTTTTTAATCTCTTTATTGAGTTATGCACAAAAAACAGGAATTGGCACAACAGCCCCTCTTTCAGATTTACATGGTATTTCTACCTCAAGAGAGACTAAATATGATGTCGTAACACTTACTTCAACAGCAAGTATTTTTGGCACCTCACTAGAAACTTTAGCCAAAGCAACGGGTTGTACAGCCACATCGGGGCATACCTTATCCTATAATGCGCAAACTAAAAAGATTAGTGTTTCTTTTGCAGATTCACCTACTTATTATCCTAATGCTGGTTTATTTGTCATTAATAAAATCATGAAGGTAAAACAAACCAATTAAGAGATAGATTATACAAGTTAAAAACTTTCTTGCAAATAGTTATTTACAAGGTATAGAAGTACATACTTTTTATTATTGTTGTACTATAAAGACAACGGAAGCGAAGCAGTTATTCTAGTAACTATATTAGTTTTTTAAAATAACTATATTAAAATAAAAAAAAGTTGCTTAAAAAAGCAACTTTTTTTTATTTAAGGCATCCACTCTAGAGGATGATTTGGATAATAAGATTTAATACGCACTCCTTCAGGGAATTCACCATGCTCACACCAATATTCTCTTACCATTTTCCCCCAATCAGCAGTAAGAAATTCGCTAAAAAAGGGTGGACATAATTCTAAGGTGTAATTTCCCGGCTTTTGATAATAACAAAAAGCTGATTGTATAGGACTTACTTCATACCCTAATAGATAACACCTAGAAATACCAATAGAAGGCTCTGAATCTAAACGGGATACATCTTGAGCGAATACTCCTATTGATAGCATGAATGCTAATACTAAAAGTAAATTTTTCATAATAAATATTTTAAAATTGATTATCTTAAATATAAAGAATGTCAATCCAGATAAAAACTAAAACACTAGAAATTAACAAAATACATAGTTTAACTACATAAAATTTGATCCATTAGTTTTAGCATTTTGTTCAATAGCATAGAATAAAGTCCTCCCTAAATCATTATCATCAATGAGGTAGGGATTTAAGTTATGCAAAATCAACTATCTTTCGATTGTTTAAGTCTTACTTACCTATGTATAACCTAAAAATAGGCCGTTAATCTTATTCCTGTTGCTACATAATGCAGATCTGCTTTTGTAGCACTAGGTTTGGCACTAGGACCATTTAACAGCGGATTTTCTGGTGTATAGCGTACCATGGGTTTGGTACTAGAGTAATCCATATACAAGGACAATCCCAATTGATCTGTTATATTATACGTAAAAGCTGTACCTGCTGACCACCGAAACGAACTGTGTGGTTTATAAGAGCTCACAGTCATATTATCTTGAATACTAACGGGTAAAAACAGATCTGTATCCCTTTGTTTCGCTTCAATTTTTCCAATGGCTCCAAAAGAATAGCCTGCTGTAGCTTTAAGCATTAGATTAAAATCTGAGGAAAAGTGGAAAGCATAATAAGGTCCTACACCCACATTCATAAACCCAAGAGCAGAACTTTGGTAAGTAAGATTGTATTGTTCAAAAGCTTCTGATTGCTCTAGATTTTTAATACTACTCAATGATAGAGGATACCCTGATACTGTAAATTCTCCACCAATCCCGATAGATTTTGTAAAAAAATAAGCCCCTTCGAACCCAGCTTCCCAACCAATTTTAGCTTCGGGTCCATCTTTATGGAATTCAAGTAAGTTATTGCTATTAAAGCTAGCCCCAAATTTAATTGCCAAGAAAGAAGGATTTTCATTGCCCTCAAATTTGGATAAAATACTGAGATTATCTCCTTGATTTCCATATATTTTATCAATAAAAAAATAAGCTAGATTCGTGGATAAAATACCAAATCCGGCCCCAGCTAAAATATCAGGAGACCAGTGCCTATTATTCATACTTCGACCTACACCTGTCATGATTGCCATTCCATAACCCGAAATGGAATAAGCAGGATTAACCAATCCGTATTCTTTATCTAAAAACACAGCATTGGTAAACGCTGTAGCCGCATGGCCCGAAGGCCATGAATTAGCCGTACTTCCATCAGGTCGCATGACTTTGGTTGAATATTTTAAACTGTTTACAAAGATGCCTGTAAATAACATACTTCCAGCATAATTGTACATACTTCGCTTCATATTATTTCTACCTTTTACTCCAGCTGCTTTCAAACCAAAGGCCAAGGCTCCTGGAGCATATTGGAGGTAATCATCAAACGTATTGGCAAACTCAGGAATATACTTATTTCTCGTCTCGAGAATGTGTTCTCTACTGTTCCAAGTTATAGCAGTAGCCCCAAAGAAAATCGTTGGAACAAAAGTCATTTTAATCGTTTCATTTTTCCAAATTGACTTTGGAAAAAGCGAATCGGATATGGTATAAAAGGCATTGTTCTTTTTGTCTTCGAAATCAAGCTTTTGCTGATAGGCACTGACCTGAAAAACAGTGAATACAAGAACTACATGCAACAAAAACTGTCTTATCCTCATACTAAATTTATTTTATTAAACGTATTCCTATTCTAAATACGCAATCCATCCGTTGCTGTAAATAGGATCTTGTGTTGTGATCTTTATAAAATAGATGTACTTAAAATTTATTCGTATTATAAGTCTGTTACCTTTAAAAAGCTATCAATTATAAAGTCGATAAAATTAAAATCCAAGTTGAGGCGGTTGCCAGATAGAGAAATAGATACCTTGAAATATTGGAGAACAATATTGAGGAACAGCGCGAATGATTAAATCTAAACGAGAGGCAAAGGGTGTATTAAAAATTGTCACAGTATCTAGTACTGCACAACAATCGCATACACAGAAAGGAGAACACAAATCTAGTTCCATACTAGTTTCACTTTGTTCAGCGGTGCTGTTTTCAAGAGTAGAGTGAGACACAACATAGCGATCCATACAAGCGTACTGAGATAAGGCTAATATTAGAACTAGCATAATTAGGGAGGCTATATTTTGTAAAATCTTCACCATACAAATATACTAATAAACCATAAAAAGACAGGGTTTATCTATTTTATTACCACTATTTGCACTATTGTTGCATTTGTTTCAAACAATGTACGGTTTATTATTACTTAGGCTTCTAAAAATGGAAAATGGAAAAACCTCAAAAAATTAGGGCAAATTGATTAGCGAATTCCCCATGTCTAGTGATAATGGTACTCCCTTATTTTGTATCAATCTGTGCTATGGATTAATTGTTTATAGAAAATGCTAAAGGCCATTCGTCATTTACATGATTTGCAAGTGAAATAGAGCAGAAAGATATTTCTATTTTTGTTCTAATGATTTAAAAAGAATCTAATATGGCAATTGAATTAAGAGAGATTACAAAAGACAATTTCTTTGAAGTCGGGCTGTTGACTACTAATGCTAGTGGGATGCCTACCTTCGATGAAGAATATATTTGTGCGAATACAGTTTCAATAGCAGAATCTAAATTTTATCCTGAACTTTTACCTCAAGGTATCTATCTCGATAATCAACCTATTGGTTTTATAATGTCAGGACCTTATGAAAATGATAATTATAATTATTGGATTCTTAGATTTATAATTGATTATAAGTTTCAGGGAAAAGGATATAGTAAGCAATCATTTTTAGCCTTTATTGAACAAATGAGAACTAAAAAGGTGGTGAATCAGATTTTTTTAGGATTACATGAAAGTAATAAAGCTGCAATAACATTGTATGAATCATGTGGGTTCAGATTTACTGGAATTGAAAAAGATGATGAATTGTTTATGCTTTAGCTTTGTAAGTGCTCTTTTACACTTGACCAAAGGCGCCAACACGATACAAGACAACCGTTGATTACGGTGAAAGCATACGCCTGTACAAGAACAGTTACTCGTTAATAGAAGACATTTAAAAATAAAACAGAATTATGAATATACCAGATTGTAATGATACCTTTCCTTTAGCACCTTATGATCGATTGTGTTTTTTAAAAAACATCATAAAGAATCCGAATATCATCGTTGGAGATTATACCTATTATGACGATTTCGAAAACGTAGAAAACTTTGAGAAAAATGTAAAGTATCACTTTGATTTTATTGGCGATAAGTTGATTATTGGTAAATTCTGTATGTTGGCCTCGGGTCTAACTTTTATCATGAATGGCGCTAATCATAAGATGGATGGTATTACGGCTTATCCGTTTAATATTTTTGGAAAAGATTGGAAAAAAGTAGAGCCTACCTTAGCGGAGTTGCCTTATAAAGGCGATACTGTAATCGGCAATGATGTATGGATTGGAACAAATGTAACAATTATGCCAGGCGTACATATAGGAGATGGAGCTATTATTGCTGCTAATGCTACAGTTGTTAAGGATGTAGCCCCTTATAGTGTAGTGGGCGGTAACCCTGCAAAGGAATTAAAAAAGCGATTTTCTGAAGAAAAAATACAAGAATTAATAGAAATGCAGTGGTGGAACTGGGATATAGAAAAGATAACAAATAATCTAAGCTATTTAACCGAGAAGATGACGGAGTAATTCATAGCAGAATTAAACGCTAACTCTTTTTGTCTAGGTTTAGAATAAGAGAGAAGTAATACTATGAGGTTCAGTGTGAAAGATGTGGATAGTGAAATAAATCATTTTTGCTCAATATTCTTAAAAGGAATTAGCTATAAAACAAAGTTTATTGCTCCAACAGATAGCAACGAAAATGGAAGTAATCAGCAGAAAGCGAACGTGTATAGTAACCCTAGTGAATATGTTCCGATGGTGAGTCCTGCTGAAGCCTTTGGGGATGATGATACACCGTTTTAAAATGTAACTAAAAATTGAAAGTAGTAATTACAACGTAAGGAGGAAAAGACAGATGGAACCATTCAGAATAGAATCGATTAGATGATTAAAATATTATAAAAAAAATATCAGAGTAGTTAAACCCTGATATTCTTTAATATTTGTGGTAATAATATGTCTAATTTTCAGAAAACGTGGGTGGTGGCATTTCTCCAAAACAGTTTGATAAATTTGAAGTATTATATGAATGTAGTGACCAATATCCATCGCCATTTGAATCAGTTTCGGTTGGATACATTTGAAACAATTCAAGAGATCTTTGATAAGCTCCAGCTTCTGTATATATGCCATACTCAGTATAACTTGTTTTGTATGGTGTAGGATTGTTATTTTTCACTTTAGTTATATAAACTTCAAACTTATAACACCTCAATATCTGTTGAGAAGAAATTAGATCATCTTTAATAATTTCACCTGAGTTAGCAAATGTTCCTACTGAAAGCAAAAATGCTCCAATTAACATTAATTTTTTCATACTATATAATTTTTAAAAATTGGTTATTTTAAATATATAGAATATTAATATGTATTAAAAATAAAATCTTTATACTTAACAAAACATACAGTTTTACTGTATTGAACGAGACCAAAAACTACTGTATTTATATCAAACCATTTGTGTTGTAGCACAACTGGTAATTCGGAAGTTTATGTTCCTATAGTAAGTACTGCTGAAGCTTTTGGATATGACACACCGTTTTAAAAAAATTATATCCCTATAGGTCTAAACTCCTTAACAGTTACATAATCAGGGAATTTATTGTAATAGCAAATATATTCTTGAATCATTTTCTCTACATTAGTACCACGAAAAGTTTCAGGTAGGCATATCTCTAAAACGTATTCTCCTAGAAGGGTGTATACATTACCTTGTTTTATGTGACATTCTGGTATGAAATTGGGCATTTGTTCACATAATACCAAATTGGGATCTCTTGGGTATGTTTGATCCTGAGCAAAAGCTCCAATTGATAGCATAAAAGCTACTACTAAAAGTAAATTTTTCATAATAAATATTTTTAATTGGTTATTCTAAATGTATAGAATGTTAATATCTATTAAAAATAAAATCTTGACACTTAACAAAGTATATAGTTTTACTGTATTGAACGAGATCAAAGATTATTGTGTTTATGTCAAACCATTTGTGATTGTAGCACAACTGGTAATTCGGAAGCTTATGTTCCTATAGTGAGTGCTGCTGAAGCTTTTGGAGATGATACACCGTTTTAAAAAAAAACATCCTTAACAGATTAAGAATGTTTTATGTGATCTAAAATTAATCAGCAGAAACAATATAATAAGGTACAAAACCTTTAACAGTTACATAGCTTGGAAATTCATTATACAAACACATGTAGTTGTGAATACTCTCTAAAATTGTTTCATGCGGATCAACTCCGACACGACTACTGCAAATTTGAATAGTATATATGCCTCGAAAAGATAATTTAGGAGAGCATCTTGGCTCAAATTCAAGATCTAATGTACAGCGAATGGCTGGTTTTGTTGGTGGGCCGATGGGATTTTGAGCAAAAGCTACAATTGATAGCATAAAAGCCAATACTAAAAGTAAATTTTTCATAATAAATATTTTTAATTGGTTATTCTAAATATATAGAATGTTAATATCTATTAAAAATAAAACCCTGATAATTAACAAAGTATGTAGTTTCACTGTATTGAACGAGATCAAAAACTACTGTATTTATATCAAACCATCTATAACCATCGCACAAGGAATGAGTTAAAAGCAAAACTTGATGAAAGGGCAGAGAAGAGCCGAACACAAAAATGATGTTCTTGAGTTATATAGGGAAAAGTTTAAAAGACATCGCAGGGAACTAGTCCTAGTTTAAGCACTATAATTAATTTAGAAATTTTACTAAGAAGTTACAATGACTGTGATTAGTAAAATCAAAACAAACACAAATAAAATAGACCAAGGATTGGCAAAGTTAATTGTGATACCCATACTAGCTATTCGTTTCGGTACGATTAGTCGTTGATCTTTGGTGTTAAAATAAAACATGCCCCATTTCCAATTAGAAGGATCGTTAAAATTTGAGTTATTCATCTTGTTTGCTTCTATTACTGTATTTCTTCTGACTTACCCATGCAAGCTAAATTTAATACTTTATTTTCAAATATAGGATTTACTAAGTGAATGGAGAATATTTGTTTGATAGAAATAGTAATGTTATAAGATAAGCATTGTTTGTATAAATGAATAGCTATAAAATCCATTAGCCTGGGGGGAAGATGTTAATTCACCAAATGAAGCAAAATATCTCTCTTGAGCATGAAGATGATTTGTAATTATATTTAAAAAATACTAATAAACAATAAAGGGATGTAGAGTTTATACATCCCTTTATTAATACAAACTAAAATAGTCAACGAAAACATCATAAAATGCTTGGTGTATAAAAGATTTTCCTGCAATAAATTTTACAGGTGTATTTTTGTACATATTTATTTCTATTGCTTCTATAAACATTAGTGTTGGTTCTTTTGTGGTCAGTCCGTTTTTCACATAAATCCCTGCACTGAAATGAGGAATACTAAATTCTAAGGCTAATTCAGGCAAAGGGATAGCAGTTGAGTTATAAAGTGGTGATGTTTTGTCAAATGCTTTTAAAAGTTCATTTGCAATTAAAGGAGCATTGATATAAAAATCAGATAGAAGATTAGCAATGTTTTGATGTTTGTATAATATATCTAACTGACCTTCTGTTAGCTTAATTTTATAGGCCTCGCCGTTATTGGTTATAGGATTATCCATACTGTATATCATTTAATTTATCAACCGTCCATCTAAACGTTTCCTGTACTATTTTCTTAGCTTTTTTCTTCATTTGAAAATCAATATACCCGCCAGTGGTATACATTCTGAATTCTGAGATAACATTGTTTTTCAGTGTGTTTCTCTCATTGTTTTGAGAGTGCTTAAATTAATCGTTGAGCAAGTCATTTATATCCATTGGTATGTTGTTTCTTTTGTTTAGAGGAATTGGGAAATAAGCGCTTTCCTCAATTTTACTAGGAGCCAAGACAGTTACTTTTACAAATAACAATTTGCCTATTGATTTGTCCTTGTTTATCAAAGAAATATTTAATAGTTCATTATACATTTTTAATATAGAGTCTGTGGGTTCTCCTTTGACCAAAGTTAGATTCCCTACCAAAAATGATAGTTTTGGGATATTTGTTTGAATAGAATCTATATTTGAAAAAGTAATTTTATTTACTTGGAGTACTTCTATATTCAACAATTCTCTATCAAAATCTTTTATTTGATTTTGCATAAATGCTTCAATTGTATTGTATTCTTCTTGTGAATATTCATGGCTGTTATTCTTTTTTTCACATGCAATAGTAGTCAGCACAAAACTTATAACTAGTAATATTTTTTTCATAGTCAGCAAGGTGTTTTAATTATCTTCTTCTATCTCTCATTACTTTGACAACGTTAAAAAGTTTATCAATGTGTGATAAATTTAACACTTTATTTTCAAACAGAGGGTTTAATGAGTGAATGGTGATATTTTCTGAGTCAACATCATGATCAATGATGCATTCTACAATAACGCCTTCTTCTTGGTTCATAATGACAAAATTCCATTGGGTCGATATGTAGTTTGATTCTCCAGTGATCTTTAGCAACATTTCTAGATAGTTGTCAGAAATAACTTCTTTGGTATTAAATGGACGGGAAAAGGGGAGAAACAACTCGTTACAACGACTGAAATCCTTTGGAGTGCTAATGTACAGTTTCCAGTTGTTCTGTCTATGACAAAGCGTGCAGATGGAAAATATGTGTATAAGGTGAAGGATTACTTTAGAAAATACGATACACTGGAACAAAGCTTCCAAGACCATGCTTTATTCTTTCAAGAGAATAAACGTTATGCTAAAGCTTGGGAAGTTCGAGGGGATTATAATCGCTTCTTTGAGGAGATTGCCGAGGCTGGATATGCAACTGCGGATAATTACGCTGACTATTAAAAAAGCGTCGCTAAATCCGTAATCAAGCGCTTATGAGAGTAGTTTTATTATTGGTTGTGATACTTGGATTAGTAACGCAATCTTATGGCTCTCGAAAAGCTGAATGTTTAATCTTAGCAGTAATCTGCTTATCTGCCTCACTAGGTTTTAATTTCCCAGATGGATGATTGTGTACTAAAATACAAGCTGTTGCTGTTAAAAGAGTTTTCATGTTTTACGCCTTTGCCTCCCCACGGACTTAAAGAAAGTAAAACCAAACAAAAGAGTTTAGTATAAAGTAAATGAGAAAAGAGTCCTGCTGTTTGATTAAAGTTAATTAGTTTTCTATCTACAACAGTATGTGTTATTCCAAGATTTAAAAAGAAAGAATTACAATACCAGTATAAGTGAATAAGCATTATTATAATAGTTACTGCTCGCATAAATGTTAAGTTTTTAGCAAGCGCTTTTAAATCGTCTTCCGAATGCATAATAAATGTAATTAAGATTAACGATTTAAAGTAAAATTGTATTAAAGAAAGTACCTTGTAATGGAATGCAGTGGTTTTGTTTGGCTACATTAGATTGATAGTTTTATTTTAATTAAATTGCTAATGTATAATATCAATAGGATACATAAGGATGAGTAAACAGGAGAGAAGTATTGACTATGTTTATGATAATGAAGAAAAGAGAATAATAGATTTAAATGAAACTATTACGTCTCAGAAGGATGGTTTTGAAATAAGAAACCAATATAATTCTAATACTATTAGATTTTCATGTGTAGAATGTGGGCAAAATCTAGTTTGCGCAAACAGTAGTAAAGACAAAGTTTACTTTAGACATCTGCCTCAAGCAACATATTGTGTGTTATCTGATTCTGAACTATTAAATCCAGACAACAATTTATTAGAAGCCTATAAAATCTCTGCAATTTGTAAAGAAAGTCCGAGGCATAAAGAACTAAAGCATAAAATTGGACAATTGTTGATGAAAGAACCTAGTGTAGATATTAATTCTATTGATATTGATTCAAAGTTTATTTTTGGAAGTGGAGGTAAAAGAAGACCAGATGTATATTGTGAGTATAAAGGATATAAACTAGCCTTTGAAATACAGTTGTCTAGTTTACCATTACACTATATTAAACATAGATATGACTTTTATAAAAATAACGGTATTTATTTAATCTGGATTATTGATTTAAAAAATATGCCTACAGAATTATCTAATTTTCAACGTGATATTAAATACGTTTGGTCACATCAAAATTTATTAAGTTTAGATGACAATGAGGATGACAAACTTGTTTTGGAATGTTATTTTAAAGAACCATTTATTTACAAGGATGAAGTAATCCATAATAGGTGGAATAATGTTAGAATCTCATTAGATAATTTGATTTTTAATATTCAAGAGTATTATTGTTTTTATTATCATTTTAACTTTGAGTTGGGGCGGAAAGAGAATGAACTTAGTTACATAAAAAGAAACTTAGAACTTAGGGAAGAGGAGGAGATCAAATCATTAAAGAAAGGAGAAGCGAAGGAAAAGATTATTTCGTTACTAAAGAGGATGAAAGCTTATAGAAGTAGGGGATGGAACTTTTACTCACTGAAAAAAGAGGTAGATAATTTTAGTTATCTTGAGATTGATGCACTAAAGTCTGCTGTAGACTTGAATAAAACAATAGATGGGATTCCTCTGTTTTTATTCTATATAAAACAATATCAATTCGGTAAAGAAGAAAAGGAAAGCTCAATGAATATAGTTGAGTTTTTACTTATAACGACAAATTTTGATTTTGATATAAACCTAAAGGATAACTTAGGAATGGGAGTAATGGATTATATCTATGGTAATGAGTATTTATTAAAAAGACTCTATAAGGTTGAAAAATCTATTTTCTATCGTGGTTATCAACCTACTGAACAGGATAAAGATTTATTAATTTTAAAAGGAGGAAAGTTTTGGGATTCAAAGTATTATGAATGGATGTATTATTCTAATTTTAGTAAGTTAGAAGAATTAGATAAAGTACGAAATATACTTGACTTCCTTTTATTTATTGAGTCTGCTAAAAAGATGAAGATAATTGGAAAAAACCTTAAAACTTGGGTTCAATATCTTACTCCAATAGTAGATAAAAATAAACACCTTCATTCTTATTTTGTATATGTATTAAATAAAACAGAATTGGGTGCTGAATTAGAAAGAATGGATAAGAAAGGAACAATTGCCAAAAGACTAGAAAATTTGGTTAAAGAAGAAACAGATACAACATATTATAATATCCTTTTAAAAGTACATCCTGATATTTTTGAGGATTACATAACTTCCAAATTAGACCTCTCAAGGTCATTTTAAAGGAGTTTGCTCAAGAGAGTCTTATTTTGATAGTATTAAAAATAAGAAACTATGCAAACTACCAATAAAAACAAAGGAGGAAGAAAACTAAAATCCGATCCTAAAAAATACAGACATGTTTTCAGACTTACTGAATCTGAAGACCAACGATTGCTTGCTTTGTTTACATCATCAGGAATGACAAACAAAGCAAGCTTTCTTGTTTCTATGCTTTTTGATAGACAAATTAAAACAGTCAAGGTCGATGTAGCAGCACTGCAATATCATGCTACACTAACTAAACTATTTAATCAATTTAGAGTAGTAGGAGTGAACTATAATCAAATGGTAAAGTTATGTAACCAGTACTTCTCTGAAAATAGAGCGAAACGTTCTATTTCAAAACTTGAAGAGTATACAAAGGACTTATCAAAGCTTTGTTATTACATTATCAAGCTAACCAAGGAGTTTGAAGACAAGTATCTTAATACTAATCTATAAGTTATGATAGCTAAGATTGGTAAAGGAAGTAATCTTATAGGAGCTTTGTCCTACAATCAATTAAAAGTTGATAAAGGACAAGGTTCTGTTTTGTTTACAAACAATCTACCGGAACCCAACGACTTTTCAAATTATATTGCTCAACTCTATAACCACTTTGAACCCTATCTACTTCTAAATAACAAGACAGAAAAGGTTGTACGGCATATTTCTTTAAATACGAATCCTAATGATAAATTATCTGATGAGACCTTAAACGAAATAGCCAAGCAGTATATGGATACTATGGGCTATGAAAATCAGCCCTATATTGTCTATAAGCACAGTGATATAGAAAGAGAGCATATCCATATTGTTACCGTTTGTACAGACTTAAAAGGAAAGAAAATAGATGATAAATATGATCATCTAAAATCAATGAAAGCTTGTCGTGAAATTGAAAATAAATTCAATTTGACTTCTTCTATAAGTCAAACAGATGAGGAATCTAAACAAATTCAATTTACACTAGTTGCTTATACTAAGCATAACTTAAAAGCTCAAATAGCCTCAGTAATAAGATATCTACCCAAGTATTATAAGTATGATAGTCTAACAAGTTATAATGCCTTATTATCTCTATTTAATATCAGAGCTGAAAGGGTGGAAGCTATTTACAATGGACAAACCAAACAAGGTTTAGTGTACTTTGCTTTAAATGGAAAAGGAGAGAAAGTAAGTAATCCGTTTAAGGCATCTTTATTTGGAAAAAATGTAAGCAATAAAGAGCTTGAAAACCACTTTAAATCCTCAAAAGAGAATCTAAAAACCTTATCAAGTAAAACGAATCTAAAGCAAACTATTGAAATAGCTTTAAATACAACAACTTCATTACAAGAATTCAAAGAAGAACTTTTAAACCAAGGAATAAACGTTGTTATCTTCCAGAACAAAAACAATCGTATCTATGGCGTAACTTTTATCGATCATAATTCAAAAAGTGTCTATAAGGGCTCTGATTTAAGTAAAGAACTTTCTGCTAATACACTAAGTAAAAAGTGGAGTAGGACAGAGGAACAATTTAATTTAACGACAACAGCACAAAACCTAGAAATATCTAATGAATATGTTGATTCAAATGAAACTGAATTGCATTCTATGTTTGAGTATCTGAATTCGGAATCAATGAGCTTTAGTACTACTGAATATATATCATTATTTAACCTCTTTGATAATAATCAAGAATTAGATTATGAGGAGTTAATGTTTGAGCAGAAAATGAGGAGAAAGAAGAAAAAAAGGACTCAGTAAGATGTAGCCCCGAATTAGGTATTTATATTTTGAACACTTTTAAATATTTTGAATCTATTATTACAATATAAAAAAGCCTGCAAATTTATTAATTTCGCAGGCCTTTACATTATTTTTAAATCAATGATTTTTTTTTTATGTATTTCACTATTAGTTGTCGTTTAAGTAGAAGAGATACTTCTGTATTTAATAAATTAGATATTTCTTTTTAATAGTTTCTTTATCTTAATCTATTCATGAATTGTATCTCTTCTAATAAGTTTTAATTCAAAATCAGTATAATTTAGAATTTAAGTTTTTTCTAGTGTAGAGTTATTGGAATCTAATTTATTTTTTAAATATAAATACTTACTATTGAACATAATTCTTAATTTCCCATATATACAATTCCTAAATTACTTTCACCTATGGTAATAGAGCGAGTATACCTTCCTTCAAATGAAAATTCATCACCCTCATTAAGATAAAGTAGTCCATTCATGCCTAAATTCATATTACTACTACCTACTCCATAACCAATATTTATATTTATAGGTACATTACTAGTCCCTCCTTGATTTAATTTTATTTGTACACTTCCTGTACCTCCTTGATTAGACCCTGAACGTAATACACCATAAAATGTAAATGAATAATAACCAGATTCATTTACTGAAAAAGTTGTATTATTTAATTTAGTAATCAAATTATTATCTATTTTATTAACTAAAGGATAAGAGAACTTAACAAAAGTATTTGCTGATGCAGGACCTGTTGTATTGTTATTAATAGCGACTAAAGCAACTCTAGCAATACCATCATTATAATCAGGTATTACTCCTTCTCCTTGCGGAGTAATACCTACCCATACGGTTCCATCAAAATAATAATACCCTTCTTTCTTTATATTAATAGTTTTAGGTGTAGTTATTAAAGATGGACTAATGATATAGATCATTGTTCCCTCTTGATTGTTTCCATATAAATTGTCTTTTGCTTTAAGTTGATCTCCTGTCAACTTTGGTACAATAAGACCATCTACAACATTAGCTTGATCTGGCAATGCTGCAATTTCTAAAGATGCATTTGGATTTTGCGTATTGATTCCTGTTTGTGCTTGCATAATATTTGCGAACAACACAACTACAAAAAATATAATTTTTCTCATAATTTTAGTTTTTTTAAAGAATCTAATAACTCTACAAAATATTGAATAAAATCTGAATTATTAGATTCTTGGATTTATGAATGTCTATTTAATTAATAATTGATTATGAATTTTAAATATTATCTATTTTTTAAAATCATATTTTGAAATAAATTTATTTTTTTTACATAGCAACTTTTGTTTCATCGTTATTCAATTAAATTTCTTTAATAATAAATTCACTACGTCTATTTTCTTGGTGTTCCGAAGTAGTACATGGTACACCATTGCTACATTTGTTTAGCAACTGACTTTCTCCGTATCCTCGTCCAGTCAAACGACTCGGATCGATTCCCTGTTCAATCATCCATTGAATGGTTGATTTCACACGACGATCAGATAAACTCATGTTGTAATCGTCATTTCCTCTACTATCTGTATGAGAGCGAACATCAATTTTTATGGCAGGGTATTCTTTCATTACCTCTACTACTTTCATCAATTCAATCGCAGCATCTCTGCGGATATTCGATTTGTCAAAATCAAAGTAAATCGGTTGTAAATTGAGTCTTTTAAATAAATCATCGTTTAAGCCTAGCGGTTTCTCCGCTTTTTCTAAGCCGATATTCACTGTTTTTACCCCAGGTTCTCGATTTACATTAAAAGCAACTTCAACGGTATTATAGGATTCTTTTTCTGCTTTAATGCGGTACTTATATCCACAATCTAAAAGTGAAGTGATATAATATCCTTTCGCATCGGTGTAAAGTGTATCTGATTTTTGATAAAGCGCATCTGAAATAACAATCAAGGCATTCGCGACGATTTCATTGGTATCTTTGTCATATACTGTTCCTTCAATCGTTTGTTTACATGGTTTTTCAGCAAGGAAATAAATATCATCTGATCCTTTACCCTCTGCGCGGTTTGAACTAACAAATCCTTTATTTTGTTTGGGATCCAAGTAGAACCCAAAATCATCCATGCTGCTATTAATAGGGGTTCCCATATTCACGACAGGACCAAAACTTCCATTAGGATAAATCTTAGCGGTAAATATGTCCAATCCTCCTAAACCTAGATGCCCATCAGAAGAGAAATACAACTGATAATCAGAAGCTATAAAAGGAAAATTTTCTCTACCTTCTGTATTGATGGAGGAACCTAAATTTTCAACCGGACCATATCCCTCATGTTCATATAACGCCACGCGAAATAAATCGGATTGCCCTCTTGTACCTTGTCGATCAGAAGCAAAGTACAACCACTTATCGTCTGGTGTTAATGCAGGATGGGCGGTATTAAAATTATCCGAATTAAAAGGCAATTCCTCTACTTGCCCCCACTTTCCATCCGCTTGTTTTACTGCTTTATACAATTTCAACAAAGAGTTCTTCTCTTTATTTTGTTTGCTTTTTCCACTTGCTTTGGAATTGTTACGCGTGAAATACATGGTATTGCCATCTTGCGTAAAAACAGCTGTTGCATCATTGACCTCAGAGTCAATTTCTGGTGCAAAAAGTACTGGTTCTCCAAAACCACTTTGGCCAATCGTTGAACGATATAAACTGGTATAACTTTCATTTGTCCAAGCATGGATTTTACTATCCTTTTGCTGATCAGTAGCTCGTGCTGATGTAAATATAAATTGATCCCCAAGCAGGGTTCCGCCATAATCTGAATAGGCTGTATTAAAATCTAAGCGTTTAATATCATAGCGATCGGATCGATTTTCAATATGAGCCAAATAATCGCGGTTTTTGCTATATAACTCTACTCTAGAATCTCGCTGTTCTAATACTGCAAACTGATCCATCATTTGTTTCGATTTTGTATAATCTTCCACTGACTTTAAAGTTTGTGCGTAGCGATAGTAATATTCTGAAGGTAGTTTGGCCAGTTCTTTATCTTCATAATTCCCCTCAAAAAGTTCCGTATACCAGGTATTTGCCTCTACTAATTTTCCATTAAAATAGTAAGCATCGGCGAGGTTTTGCAGAATAGAGGTATTGACATATCCCTGATTAGTCATGCGTTCATACACTTTAATGGCATCAACATAGGCCAATCGATCAAAGCTTTTATCAGCCTGTTTTTCCTTTTTAATTTGACTATAACCTGTTGTGCTTAAGCCCAAGGCTATACTTAATATTCCAAGTTGTATTATCTGTTTCACCATACTTGTACCCATTAGAAGAACCTTGGCGCAGCAACGCGCTTGTAGCTATTAAACAAAGTGAATCGCATAAAGATTTCATGAGATCCTGAATTATATCGAGCCAATTTGGAAGTTTCAGCATCATAGCTATAACCAACCATAATCTGATCTGACACTTGAAAACCAACTAAACCACTCACGGCAGCATCCCATCGGTAAGCAACTCCCGCGGTAAACTTATCTACAAACATGAAGTTGGCTGACACATCCATTTGCAGAGGAGATCCTTGTTCCATTTTCACCATAGCAGCTGGTTTAAACTTGATGTTTGGATTTAGGTCAAACACATACCCCCCAGTCACATACAAGTGCATTTTTTCACGCATTGTTTTGACATTATTATCGTCATAGCGTGAACGAGTTAGTAATGTGGGTACCGAAACACCTACATAAGCCCGGTCTGAATACAAGAATAATCCCGCCCCTATATTGGCATTAAATTCATTTTTAATATCATCTTCTGCTACAGGATCTGTCGGGTTGTAAATATGTAACTTACTGTAATTGACATCTAGTAAATTTGCAGACCCTTTCAATCCAAAAGCTAACTTATAGTTGTAGTTCAGATTCACAGCATAAGATAAATCAACCGCTAAAGTATTATCATCCATCACACCTAAATGATCATTGACAAAACTTACCCCTAATCCCAATCCTGATTCACCCAAAGGAGTATTGACAGACAAAGTTGCTGTTTTAGGAGCTCCCTCTAATCCCACCCATTGGGTGCGATACAAACCAAAAATGTTCAACCCTTCTCTACTTCCCGCATAAGCAGGGTTGATGTTCGAGTGGTTGTACATATACTGCGTATATTGTGGATCTTGTTGTGCATAGGATTGTTCCATACAAAACAAGCCTACTCCTCCAAGAACAAAAGTCTTTATTGTGTTTTTTAGTCTCATCTATTTTGGGATTTAATTGGTCTCTACGTGTAAATTGGCCGCTTTCTTAATCATACGACTACCATTAGCGTCTTTGTATTCATAAGTCACTACGTAGTAATACGTTCCACTTGGTAATTTTTTATTTTTATCCACTCTAATCTTACCGTCTGAATAGCCTCTAAATACATTTGCACTTCCATCTCCTTTTGGATCATATCCGGTAGTTTCATATACTTTTACCCCCCAACGGTTGTAAATCTCTACGCGGTTATTGGGATATTTGTTGATATTATCAATAATGAAGTAATCATTTTTACCATCTCCATCTGGTGTGACTAGGTTGTAAATCACTACATCACCTTCAATAATCCAATCCTTTTTTACTGTGGCTAGCGTGAAATAACCAAAATCTTTAATTTCTGCGACTGTCGTTACCCTATTGAGAGACATATCCACTACACCGCCTTCATCTACCCATAGTTGTTGTTTGGCATCCCAGCGGACAATATGTAATTCCTCTTCTGGATTTTTAAGTAATTCTGGAGGGGTAGTTTCCTCGTGCCAATCCAAACTCAAGACAACCATATTCGGTTGTTTTAAATTCCCTTCCAATCGCCAATATTCTTTCTCATTTAACACCTTAATTACCCCTGCTGTTTTTTTGTGTGCTGCAAAAAACGGAGCATCTTCTAAATAATATTGCCCCACAATAGTGGCTAAAATGTCATCTGGTGCACTAATCACTGCTGGACGAAAATATTTTTTATATCCAATAGGGTATTCAAAACGATCATTTCCTTTCTTTTCTACTGCTCCTTCAATAAAGCTGTGATTGCCAACATTCTCATGTCGTGCTCCTGCTAGAAAAGTAACCATACCATTAGAAACTGAAGTACTAGCATTTTTTGTTGGATCTACTTGTACAATACCATTTTTAAAGTGAGCCAAACCTGAAATATCAATATTGTTCTTTAAGTCAAAAGCAATTCCATTTAGTTCGCTGTCAAATTCAATATTGTAGAAAGAAGCCAAACTATTTCCAGTGATTCTCTTTGCTAAGGAAGAATTAGATACTATAAAAAAAGTAGAAGAACTCTTCATGGAAGAAGAAATTCCATAATAACCATCATTTGTAAAATCCTTATAATAATACACGCTCCCATCATTCACAAAAGTACCAGAAGCTGTATTTGTAAAATCGGACCGAGTAGATAATATGGTTTCTGGACGAACACTGAATAAACCCGTATTCACTAGTTGAATATGCTCCGATTCGTCTTGACCATAAGATAAGGTATGAACACAAACAAGCAGCAAGGAGGTTAATTTGAAATAATTCTGACTCATATAAGTTTTATTTAATGGTTGGTATTCCTTTCTATTGCCCAGTATCACTATACTACCCAATATATTGAATCACTAAAACATATCTTAATTTTAATACACATATATTAAAATTCACATAAATTTAAATAAAAAATTAAATCAAAACCAAATACAACAGAATATTAAAGTAAAATTAATTTAATAATAACATTGATAAATAATACATTTTTAACATAAAAAAGAAATATTAGAACTACAACAATTGTTTTTTAATACATTTTTCAATCCTTTCATTTAAAAAGTAATTTTATGATAATTTTATTTTTTTTAAAAAAATAATAAAACAATACTTTTTAAAATAGGAGGCTTTAAAAATCAACAACTTAACTTTAGGCCATAAAAAAACCACTAGATACCCAGTGGTTTGCTAGTGGTTTTTCAAAACGAAAGTTTTCTAATTTTTATATGCGAGAAGCATTTCTCTTTTGCCAGGTGGACCAGCTACAATTTCAATAGTAAATCCAGCGGCTTTCATGTTTCTTTTAATTGGATTTCGACAAGCATAAGTCACCAACATCCCTCCCTTTTTTAAGCTGTCATAGGCTGTTTTAAAAATAGCTTCAGACCATAAATGGGGTTGAAATTGATAGCCAAAAACATCAAAGTAGACGAGGTCAAACTCAGATTGTTGTACAGCTACAGTTTCGAATGTTGCATGTAGCTTTTGTACTTTTACTTGTGGATGTACATCTACTTCAACATTCCAAGATGCTTGATGTAAAGCCTTGAACAATACTTCTCCTTCCGTAAAGTCAGATACCAGCGAAGGAAAAGTCAATACACTATATTCTGATTCTGTCAGTGGAAACGCTTCAATAGTATGGTAAACTAATTTTTTGCCTTTTGGCACGACGTTAGCCATAGTTAAAAAGGCATTCAATCCTGTTCCTAAACCAAACTCAAGTATTTTTATTTCGTCTCGATCCATAAACTTCATCAGTCCTTGTTCAATATAAACATGGTTAGATTCTTGTATCGCCCCGTGAATCGAATGATACGTTTCTCCCCATTCTTCTACTTCTAGCGAATGAGAACCATCTGAAGTGACTATAATCCTTCTCTTCATTATACTATTAAGGAATCAATAATTTTTTTATTCTCGGTATAGGTCCGCCACATTTCTTTTGATGGCAACTTAAACAAGCCTCAACAATAGCGTTGAATTTTTCTTTTGTCTGTTGATTGGGATCAGCATAAAATTCTTCTTCAACTTGAATAAAGGCTTGTGCTTGTGTTTCAAAAAACAAATCTTTATCTGAAGGATCCGTCATTACTGCCGAAAATAGACGCTGATGCAAACTAGGCATTGTATTATCGATGGGTAATCCTTCCATAATACGTGCTCGAATACGTTGATTATCAACATACATCTGTTCCATTAATGCCGCCATTTCAGACATTTCATACAATTGAAACGCACTTTCTTTTTCTACGGTCTTGGTTTGCGTTTCTGCTTTGGATTCCTTTTTACAACTCACACACAAGCAAAGAAATAACATCACAACGCCTAAACGTATCATATATTCCTTATTTAGCAATTGCAATCCCATCTGCCTCAAATGCATAGGTCACTTTAGGTTCCGTAATCGCAGCTATTTCAGCTTCACTTTTACCTGCATCTTTAGCGTAATGTTTTAACTCATCAATAGACACCACAGATACAAAAGCTTTTCCTTGCATCACCACTTCATGCCCTGCAGCATTCATTGGTGCAAAAAAGCCATAATCCTTGAAGCGAACAAAACTACTTTTGTCTTGATCTAAATCCACTTGCATCCAACATCCTTTTTTCTGACATACTTCTTTAATCGTAGACGTAAAGGCAACTTGTAAGGTATCCCCTTCTTTTAAATGATCAAATTTACTCCACATTTCTTCTTTCGATAAAACAGGTAATTGAGCATCTAAATCTTGTCCAAACGTTTCATACTCTTTCGTTGGTGTTGTTGCGACTTCTTCTGTTGCTTGCTGCTCTTGTTTCTTTGCACAACTAGTCGTTGCTAAAGCAAGTAATCCTAGGCTTAATACGAGATATTTCATTTGATTGTGTTAAAAATATAGTTGCATCAAAGATAATTAAAAAACAAAATGAAAATTAACTGTAGTATACCATTTCAACTCGATTTCTTCTTCCTTATTAATAAGAAAGAAAAAACAACCACAGTTTCTTCCATTTTACTATCTAGAAATAAAAAAACATCCTTTTTAGTAGCAAATAAAGACAGGTCTAAGTAAATCAAAAAAATAAACTAAAAACGAATGGTTTACACAAACAAATTCAAAGTATTCTAAATTTTCTCAAGTTTTTTTTTGATAATATAATATTTTATTCAGCTACATAAATATTCTTTAAATTAAATTGAGAAATAGCGACTTTTTTTGCTATTTTTGTAAGGCAGTTGAATAAAAAAAAGCTGCTTGAACGTTTTATTTAATACAACAACAACTTTTAAAAAAACACTATAAAATGAGTTTAGAAACAAAATTTGAACTTTCTATTGATAAAATAGAAAAGTCTAGAGTCGATTCAATTGATTTCGAGAATGTAAAATTTGGATCTATTTTCACGGATCATATGTTGGTTTGTCATTATAAAGATGGTAAATGGGGAAAAGTGGAAATCAAACCTTATGGACCGATGAGTTTCGCACCTTCAATTAATGTTTTCCACTACGGGCAAGCTATTTTCGAGGGAATGAAAGCGTACAAAGATAATAATGACGATGTATGGTTATTCCGTCCACGCGAGAACTGGGCTCGTTTTAATAAATCTGCAGAACGTATGGCTATGCCACATATTGATGAAGAAAGATTTATTGATGGTTTAAAAGCACTTTTAGATTTAGATAGAGAATGGGTTAGAAAAGGAGAAGGAAACTCTTTATACTTACGTCCATTTATGGTTGGTACACACGAAGGTGTTGTTGCAGGACCATCTAGCGAATTTATGTTCTGTGTTATTTGTTCTCCTGCTCGTACATACTACTCAGGAAAAGTAAAAGTACAAGTTGCTGAGCACTATAGCCGTGCAGCTAACGGAGGTGTAGGTTATACTAAATGTTCTGGAAACTACGGTGGACAGTTCTACCCTACTCAATTAGCACAACAAGAAGGATACCAACAAATTATCTGGACTGATGATGCTACACATACAAAATTAGAAGAGGCTGGTACAATGAACGTATTCTTCAGAATTGGAGATACTTTAATTACAGCTCCTACTAGTGAGCGTATCTTAGATGGTGTTACAAGAAAGAGTTTAATTGACATCGCTAAAAGCAAAGGAATCAACGTTGAAGTACGCGCTATCGTTGTTCAAGAATTATTGGATGCACATGCTAAAGGTGAATTATTAGAAATCTTTGGTGCTGGAACTGCAGTAACTATCGGACAAATTGAAGGTTTTGCTTACCAACAAAAATACTACGAATTACCAAATGTAAAAGATGAAGATTCTTATGCTATCATGTTGAAAACAAACCTACAAGGTATTCAACAAAAAGCAATTGAAGATACTTTCAACTGGACAGAAAAAATATAAGTATCCCAAAAGGATATTATTTCAAGAACGGCAGGCATCCTGCCGTTTTTTTATGCGCTATATTGAAGGTTTTTACTTATTTTTGCTAAAATCTTTATTATGTTTACACCAGGGCAAATTCAATTCGCGCTTTTCTTTATTGTTGTTTTTACGATTGTACTGATCATCATGTATCGTAAAGATCTTAACCTTCATAGAAAGTACTACAAAAATAGATTGTGGATTCTACTCGCGTTTCTTGCCTTCATTGGTTCATTATTCATCCTAAAGAATGTGCTTAAATAATTTCTAATCCTAGGTTGTCGACTGCTTACTATGAAAATTCTCAAGTATTTCCTACTGCTTATTACCTTATTATGCGTTTCGCTTATTGTTTTTGTATTGACACAAAGTGGTAATTTCAAAATAACGAAATCCTTTGAATTAGATGCACCTCAACCTATTGTTTACCAATACATTCAAGATTTAAACAACTGGAACGACTGGATTGCAACAGAAAAATTAACCAATGGTGTATACGCCATTGACCTACCAAATATAGGTACCTACCAAATTCGAAAAGAATACGAAAAACTCAATGATAGTATCTCTCAAGATATCTTATATGACAATAAACTGTCTAACATCATTTGGCGTTTCTCTACACAAGGGCAAAAAACAAAAGTAGATTTCTCTTTTGAAGGCTCGATTGATCTCAGAACGAAAATCCTTACGTTCTTTTCAGGGTCTCCTAATAAAGTTGTTGGAGAAGCGATTGACAATAGCATCAATGGACTTATTGTATTTTTTATTAAACAATACAAAGAGTATGACCTAACCACAACGGGATCGGTTAAGAAAGCACCGTTGAACTATATCTACCTCGACGGAACTGCTGACTATACGGATATCAAACCATCCATTGAATTGCTACACGCAAAATTAACAGAGTTTTGTACAGCAAATAATATTAAAGTAGATACTACTCCCTTGTTGGTTTTTGACAACACTCCATTAACACAGACGTTGTCCTTTCAATATGGTTTTAAACTACACGATTCAATCTTCTTGAACGAAGAAGAACTATTTAAAACAGCTACGTTAGAAGCTAGCTCTTACTTTGAAAGCACTGTTTCGGGATATTATTCTCATCTACCAAAAGCATTGAGAGAGATTAGACCGATCATCAGTAAATCAGAAGTATTCACGAATAATCCAGCAGGAAAAATGATTATTGAATTGAATCAATCTTCTTTCAATAACCGTTTACCATCTTCTTGGAAAACAACAATTTTGATTCCGATTATACAAAATCAACAACCAACAACAGTATATGACAGCATAAGACGACCTTATACTCGTCCTTACGGAATACCTAAAGAAAACAGTACAACAACAGATACTCCTCCAACCACAACAACAGGACAAGAGGAAAACAACGGATAAAAAAAAAGAGAATCTAAATAGATTCTCTTTTTTTATTATAATCCACTAGCCAATAAGGCTTTAGCTCGTTCTAAATCTTCTGGCGTATCAATACCTACTCCCACGTGGTGCGTAATCGCCATTTTAATGCGCTTACCGTATTCCAAATAACGCAATTGTTCTAATTTCTCTGTCGCCTCCAAGAACTTCATCGGCCAAGTAGTAAACTCTAACAACGCTTCTCTTCTGAACGCATATACTCCGATATGTTGGTAATACTGCACCCCTGTTTCTCTATCGCGAGGATAAGGAATAACAGAACGAGAGAAATACAACGCTACTTTATTTTCATCCACTACTACTTTCACATTGTTAGGATTTTCAATAATAGCCCAATCGTGAATAGGCGTCATTAAAGATGCTAAATCGATTTGTTTTGCGGTATCTTCTTTAAAAATCTCAATCAACTGTTCCAGATTATCTTTATTGACAAAAGGCTCATCTCCTTGAACGTTAATCACAATATCAGCTTCGATATCCGCAATGGCTTCTGCAATACGATCACTACCACTTTCGTGTTCTTTTATGCTGCGAACTACTTTACCTCCATGCATTTGAATCTCATCAAAAATTAAAGGTGAATCAGTCACAACAAAAACATCATCAAATAACCCTGTTGCTACCGTAGCTTCATAGGTTCTACGAATAATGGTTTTTCCTCCTAATTCTTGCATTAATTTAGCAGGAAAACGCGTAGAGGCATAACGAGCCGGAATTACCGCAATTACTTTCATATCGGTTGTATTAATTTCAATCAAAGATAAGGGATTTCAAGATTTTCCTACCATAGAAATGCCTGATTTATTACTGGTGATTAATCAAATTGTTCTTCAAAATACTCCTCTTGAAAACCAATCAAATACAATTTGCTTTTCGCACGTGTGATGGCTGTATACAACCAACGCACATAGTCCTGATTAATCCCCTCAGGTAAATAAGGTTGTTCAATAAAAACAGTATCCCATTGCCCACCTTGTGATTTATGACAGGTTACCGCATAAGAAAACTTCACCTGCAAAGCATTAAAATATTCGTTTTCCTTTACTTTCTGGTTCTTTTTATATTTTGAGATTTCATCTTCATAATCCAATAATACTTCTTGATACAATCGATTACTCTCCTCATACGTCAAAGCAGGAGATTCACTCGTTAACGTATCCAAAAGGATTACAGTATCAAACGGAATCATCTCTTCATAATCAATCATGCGAATACGCACAGAAGCAAAACGGAAACCATAAAGTTCAACCGTTTTATAAATCTGAAGAATTTCAATGATATCCCCATTAGCTAAAAAGTCAGTTACAGTAGAATCTTTCAACCAATAGTAGTTATTTTTCACGACCATCAACAAATCCCCCGCTGCTATTTCGCTTTCACGATCTAAAATACGCATTCGAATCTGCTGATTATACGCATTGGCACGTTTATTTGAACGCACAATAAACATCGTTTCTTCTGGTCCCGCATTAGAATAGGAAGAAAGAATTGCATCCTGAATGTCATAACTATCCGTTAAGCGAATGATATCCTTAAAACCGTATAAATTAAACTGAAACGTATCCATAAAATGGGAATCTAACAACATGCGCAATTCTGTCGCATTATAGAGAATTCCCGAATCTTCTTCTTGACGCATTACTTCGTCTAGTTCAATATGGTGAATAGGCATATTATAATGAAACCCCAATTGGTCCGTATCCAAAGCAGGGCTTACTGTCATATTAATTGGCGGAAGCTGTGCAACATCCCCAATCAAGATTAGCTTGCAATTTTGTCCTGTATACACATAGTAAATCAAATCATCCAAAAGAGAACCATGTGGATACATACTGCTATCACCTGCAGAACCATCGCCAATCATCGAAGCCTCATCGACAATAAAAATGGTGTTTTTATGCTTATTTTGACGCATAGTATACTGCATCCCTCCGCCATTTTTTAATGGTTTAGGATAGTAAATATACTTGTGAATGGTAAAGGCTGAACGCTGAGCATAACTGCTAATCACTTTAGCAGCACGTCCCGTTGGTGCTAACATCACGGCGTATTTTTGAATCGAACGCAATTGATTCACTACTACAGATAACAAAGTCGTCTTTCCTGTACCTGCATATCCCTTCAAAACAAACAACTCATCCTGCTGATCTGCCGTAATAAATTCGGCTATCTTCTGTAAAAAAATATCTTGTTTTAACGTCAGTTCATACGGAAATTGATGTCGTAATACCTTGTAAAATTCAGTTCCTCTCATGCTATTATTCTCCTAAATACACCTAAAACACCAAAGATACTAAGCTTTTTACCCCAAGACTAATATACTCCCTTAAAATTGTTTAAATTTGTCTCTCGCATTCGCAGTTAGAAATTTAGTGCAAAAACGATGGAGCAAAGCTTAAACAAACTTATCATTCAGGTATCCCTTCAGAAATTTACGTTTATCATTCAAGAAATTGAATCGAAACAAATTCACCATTTTGCTTCGGAAGGGTTCAACCAAAATAGACCAATTGAAGATCAGTTGCACAGCCTCTTTGCTAAACATGAAATTTTATCCACTCCTTTTGAGGATATTTTAGTTTTACACGATAGTAATCTCAATACGTTTGTACCAACTGCCTTATTTGACGAGCAGGCATTAGGATCGTATTTACAATACAACACCAAAGTATTTTCTACTGATTTTTTTGCTTTTGATGAATTATCAGCTAAAAACATCAACAATGTGTATATTCCCTATGTACAAATCAATAATGTATTGTTAGATCAACTTGGGGCATTTACGTATCAACATATTAATACGGCGTTAGTTGATCGCATCTTAGATCTTTCAGCAAACAATAAAGAAATCGAAGTATATGCCTACGTGCAAAAAGATCACTTCGAACTCATCGTTGCACAAGAAGGACAATTAATTTTATTCAACTCCTTCTTATATAACACTGCACAAGATTTTATCTACTACTTATTATTCGTATATGAACAGCTCAAACTGGATGCAGAAACAGTTCCTTTGAAGTTGTTAAGTCGTATCGAAAAAGACGACAGCTTGTTTGAACAGGCCTATACGTATATTCGACACGTAGAAATTTTGGAGGAACAAGCAACTATTGCCCCTTCCCTCCTCTTACATTATCAAGTACCCAAACAACATTATATTTTATTCCATCTATGAGAATTATTTCAGGAAAATTAAAAGGAAGAAAACTAAGTCCACCTAAAAACTTACCTGTTCGCCCTACTACAGACATGAGTAAAGAAGCTTTGTTTAATATTTTAAACAATCACTTCAATTTCTCTGAGCTACAAGTCTTAGACTTATTTTCAGGCACAGGAAGTATTAGCTACGAGTTTGCTTCAAGAGGCGTGGAAAATATTGTCAGCATTGATGCTGATTATGGTTGTGTCAATTTTATTAAGAAAACAGCAAAGGATTTTGATTTAAATATCGTTCCTTACAAATCGGATGTATTCAAATTTCTTGAAAAACATCAAGGAACCTATGACATTATTTTTGCTGACCCCCCTTATGATTTCACGCAAGAGCAATTTGAAAAAATTGTAACAGATATTTTAAACAATAACCTCTTAGATGAAGAGGGAATGTTAGTGGTAGAGCACTCTAAATTCACAAAATTAGAACACCTCCCTCATTTTTCTTTTGAAAAGAACTACGGAGGATCTGTCTTTACTTTTTTTGAATACGCATCGGACGAAGAAGACGAAGATACAGACGAAGAAGAATAAAAAAAATCCACACCTAGGTGTGGATTTTTTTATTCTTATACATTGATTTAAAAATAAATGCAGATCTATAAGCCGGATTCTGTATGCACCGAAATGCACCCTTATCATTTATCCAGGCCATCAATTACTCAATGACTCCATCTGCCTACCCCTAAAGCATCGGGCGAGCAGCCCTCGAACGCTAAATATACATGGCATTTCACCGTATAGAGTTTACCTGATTTCACTACAGCATTACCTGTACATCCTTTCTGTTGCACTTGTCCTCACGGATTGCTCCGCGGATGGGTGTTACCCACTATACCGCTCTATGGTGTCCAGACTTTCCTCTCGTTTATTACTAAACCAGCGATAAGGCGATCTGCATAAGATTGCAAAAGTACAGCTTTCCGCGAAAAGGCGAACAAACTATTTACTTTATTTTATATCTATTATGGAATCCATTTCTTAGGGAAATTCGGCTTGCGTTTTTCTAAGAATGCATTGCGTCCTTCAATCGCTTCTTCTGTCATATAAGCTAAACGAGTAGCTTCTCCAGCAAATACTTGCTGCCCCACCATACCATCATCTGTCAAGTTCATCGCAAATTTCAACATCTTAATAGAAGTTGGTGATTTCGCTAATACTTCTTGTGCCCATTCATACGCTGTATCTTCTAACTCAGCATGTGGAATTACTGCATTAACCATCCCCATTTCAAAAGCTTCTTGAGCCGAATAGTTTCTTCCTAAAAAGAAAATCTCTCTCGCTTTTTTCTGTCCAACCATTTTAGCTAAATACGCAGAACCATAACCACCATCAAAACTAGTTACATCTGCATCTGTTTGTTTAAAAATAGCATGTTCTTTACTCGCCAAGGTCATATCACAAACTACGTGTAAACTATGTCCTCCACCAACAGCCCATCCAGGTACTACAGCAATCACTACTTTAGGCATGAAACGAATTAAACGTTGTACCTCTAATATATTCAAACGATGCATTCCATCTTCTCCTACATACCCTTGGTGCCCTCTCGCTTTTTGGTCTCCTCCACTACAAAAAGAATACACGCCATCTTTTGGTGAAGGACCTTCTGCAGAAAGCAATACAACTCCAATAGAAGTATCTTCTTGCGCATCATAAAAAGCGCGGTACAACTCACTCGTTGTTTTTGGTCTAAAAGCATTTCGAACTTCTGGTCGATTAAACGCGATACGAGCTACTCCATCACACTTTTTATAGGTAATGTCTTCAAACTCGATCGCCGTTTTCCATTCTATTTTACTCATATCTTTTACTATTTGTGAGTAAAATTACTGCTTTTTTACTTCATATCTAAACAAAGACCAAGAGAATCTACGCCTTCCTCTTATCCGTAGAAATAAATCACCAATCTTGCATTTATCGCTTTAAAAAAGAAGATGGATTGCGTACTTCCTATTTTTTTCATTTGTAAACTGAAAGTTTAGCGAGATTTTTCTTTGATATTCGATAACTTTTACTAATTTGGTTTTTTCTTTAAAAAATCCCTACAAAGACAGTAAGACTAATGAATACCAAACTCGCAATCTCTTTAGTTAGCTTATTAGCTTTCGCTTCTTGCAAACAGCAACAGGAAGCTACTATGGATTTAGCCTTGAATATGCCCATCATCAAAGAGCACAATGTCTTTGTTGATAAGCCTTATGAATCTTCATTTCAAGAACTAAAACCAGAATATATCCTTGAAAAAGGACAACAAATCGAAGATTTCTACAATCAATATATCAAAAAAAGCGGTTATACAGGAAGCTTTTTAGTAGCACAAAACGGTAAAATTTTATATGAAAACTATTCCGGCTATGCGAATAAAAGACAAAATGAAGCCATTACCGAAACCACGCCTATTCACGTAGCCTCAGTGGGTAAAGTAGTTACAGCAATAACTATTTTACGCTTGGTACAAGAGGATTTATTGAGCTTAGATCAACCTGTTTCGGAAATTATCGAAGGTTTTCCTTATGAGAATATTACGGTGCGTACTTTACTAAGTCACCGCAGTGGTTTAAAATATTATGGCTACTACCCAAACAAATGGACCAGCCAAAATGTAATTACCAATGACCAAGTCCTAGAAGTAATCAAGAGTCAAACCGTTGCTTTGGATTTCAAACCCAACACGCGTTTTACTTATAGCAACACCAATTATGTTGTTCTTGCTTCTATTGCTGAAAAAGTAACAGGTAAAAAGTTTAAACAAGTGGTTCGCGATTTAATCTTTGATCCGCTAGAAATGAACCACAGCTTTGTCTTTGACGATATTACACACAAAAATGAAGTAACTCAGTCTTATAATTCAAACTACCGCGAAATGCACTGGGATTATATGGATGGTACCTATGGGGATAAAAATATTTACACCACCCCAAGAGATATGCTCAAATTAGATACAGCAATGTATTCGGATGACTTTTTAAGTGCTGATTTAAAAGCGCAAATGACAGAAGGATATAGCTTTGAGAGCAAAGGCACACGTAACTACGGCTTAGGTATGCGTTTAATCAAAATGAAGAACAATAAAAACTATACCTACCACAACGGTTGGTGGAGAGGAAATACATCTTCTTATATTCGCTTAGCTGATTCTAATGCTTGTATCATTCTCTTTTCAAACAAGTATTCGAAATTAACGTATAAGACAATCGATTTATCTCATTATTTAGGAGATTATCCTGTCGGAAATGTAGAGTTGTAATGTAAATTACAACTCTTTTTTTTGCTCATGATAAATCATAAGTAACAAGTGATTTCTTAGATTTCACAAACCAATGGGAAAGAGGAAATGAGAAAAGGGAAAGAAGTAAATTTTCGATTAAAGACGATTTGCAAAAAAACAATACCCCACAGCATGGTGTGAGCACGGGATGCGACCCTTCGTCCCTCAGGGATACATACTGGGTGTGAATTACGAGGCAATGAGGGGTAAGGCGGTGAGACGGTGAGCAAACCTCACAAAGTGCAAACCTCACAAAGTGCAAACCTCACAAAGTGCAAACCTCACAAAGTGCAAACCTCACAAAGTGCAGACCTCACAAAGTGCAAACCTCACAAAGTGCAAACCTCACAAAGTGCAAACCTCACAAAGTGCAAACCTCACAAAGTGCAAACCTCACAAAGTACAAACCTCACAAAGTACAAACCTCACTAATCATTCAATATGCGCTTAATATCTTTATTATCGCCATATAATACCATGATATCCCCTTTGTGTAAAACAGTATCATAAGAAGCGATGCCTTGTACCTCGTGAATTTTTCGTTGTGCACCAAAGAAATTGCGTTCTTCTCTCACCTTCAACGTAGTTAATACAACTAAGTTATAATTGGTTCTAAAGCCAATTTCCCCAAGTGTTTTATTGGCAAAACGATCCGATATTGTGATTTCAACAATACTATAACGTCCATTAATTTCATACGAATCGACCACTCCTTTGATGCATAATTTCTTCGCCCAACGCTCTGCTGTTTCTTCTTCTGGGTGTACAATTTCATCAACGCCAATCGCCTGTAATACATTTTCATGTAAAGGTGTAATCGCACGACTAATTAAACGCTTGACATTTAAATTCTTTAAAACTGCAGTGGTCATAATATTAGCCCCTTGATCTTCTCCAATGGCAACAATAACAATATCTGTATTAGCCAAAGGTAAACCCGCAACTAAATACTGATCCGTTGAATCCAAACAAATCGTATGCGATACTTTGTCCTTATTTGCATCTACGCGAGCCATATTTTTATCAACTCCGATGACTTCATTTCCTTGTTCGGTTAATTTTTGAGCCAAAGAAGCACCAAAATTTCCTAAACCGATAATTATATATTTCATCCTAACTTTTCTATTAGTTAATCAAAATTTCTTCTGTTGGATACCTGTAATTGGTTATCGTTTCTTTTTTGCTAATTGCAATTAAAATCGTCAAGATACTCACGCGTCCTACAAACATCAACATGATGAGTGTTACTTTACTAGGATCCGCTAGTTTTGCTGTAATACCCGTACTCAATCCTGCTGTACTATAAGCTGAAAATGCTTCATAAGCCAACCGAATAATATCGATTTTAGGCTCAAAAAAAGTCAAAGCAAATAATGCAACTCCAATACTAAACAACGATAAAAAGATAATGGCAAATGCGCGTCTTACAGCAGACTCATCTACTTCTCTACGGTTGACTTCGATTCTCGTTTTCCCTTTCATCAACGTCCATATATTCAATAATGCAATAGCAAATGTCGTCGTTTTAATTCCCCCTCCAGTAGAAATGGGAGACGCTCCAATCCACATCAAAAGCATCAGAATTAAAAACGTAGGCACAGTAAACAAATTATTATCTACCGAAGCAAAACCAGCAGTACGCGGTGAAGTAGCGGTAAAAAAGGCCACTACCACTTTTCCAATCCCGTGATGTTCAGATAAAGTATTGTTATATTCTAATAAATAAACCAAAAGTGTTCCTCCTACAATTAACCCCGCTGTTGTAATAAGAATAATCTTTGTACTCAAATTAATTACTCGAGGTACGTATACACTTGCTTCCTTCAAACTAAAAGGAAGTATTCGGTTCACGATAAGGTGCTTGACGTATTTATAAACATTATAGACGATGGGAAAGCCCAAACCACCCATAATAAATAAACCAGCGATAATTAATTGCAACGGATAGTTGAATCGATATTCTAAGGTATATAAATTTTCAGGTAAAGTGGAGAATCCCGCATTACAAAAAGCAGAAACTCCATGAAAAATAGCGAAGAATATTCGCTCGTATATAGAATCAAATACTTGATTTCGAATACTGATAAAAATAGCAATCATCCCAATCAATTGGATAATACCCGAGATAATCATAATGCGTTTCAAGGTTCCAAAAACATCCCCTAACTTATCAATAGACGACACATCTTTTAAAACCAATTGATTGCCGTACGATGCTTTTCCCCTAAAGAAATAGCTAAAATAACTCGCAATAGTCATGATTCCCAATCCTCCACATTCCATCAAAAAAATCATCACCGTCTTCCCGAAAAGGGTAAACTGGCTCCCTATATCAACCGTTGATAATCCCGTAACACATACGGCACTTGTAGCGGTAAATAGCGCATCAATATAACGCAAACTCCCTGGTGTAACCGTAGCTTTTGGAAAAGAAAGCATAAAGGCCCCAATGAAGATAATCAGCAAAAAACTGACGATAAACAACTGAGGAGGCGTTAGCTTTGTTTTCTTCAAGTTGAGCTGCAACATGGAAAACTCACGCACAAGCATGATAAATACAGCAAAGAAAATGACCGCATTACTATCAAAAAAACGAATGGTATGTTCCGGTTGCCAACGAACAACGACCAGCGTCAAAAATAAAAGCACGCTAAAAATATCGAAGATCTTAACTCCTAAACTGGGGAATTTCTTTTTCTGAAAAGCACTGTAATACCGATAGATGATAATCACCATACCAAAGGTCAAACACACATTGTACAAATGGTGCAAATGGCTGTGATAATCGTTCAACGTATTGAAACCTAAATCAAAAATTAGGACAAATAAAGAAATAAAACTAAGCAAGAACGGCAAGCGAACTAAAAAGTACTTTATTTTATTCACAACGACATCCTTGAGGTAAAATAACGGCATAGCTACAAGACTAGTTCTTCAAAAAGTTGATTAAACGTTTGCTCTGCATCTGCGGTCAAACCACAATGAGTAGGCGAAACTTGAATACACGAGCTCTTTGTCGCGGCTAGCCATCTAAAGCGTTCAGCAGCATCAAATCCCGTTATAGGGCTTGCCTTTGCTTCCGCTTGTGCAATAGCGATAAAGGCTTGGATGTGTTTTTCTAAAACATCCAGATCGATTTCTGTAGCAAAACAAGCTAATTTTTCACGGTTTAAAAAATACTGCCCACGCAATGCTCTTTTTTGTTTGCAAAAAAGCAAAAGTCCAATGTTAATGAACTCTCCACGTTCCACACGAGGAACGAATCGAATCACTGCATACTCATATACCAACATGACGTACCTTTTTTGCTTCATTAACAAATAGCGATGCATGATCGCGTCTTAGCTGTAAGAACTGATAATAAACAGCTCTTATTTCTTCTGGATTCAACTCCGATTCTTCCCAGGTTAACCAATCTACCGGAATCTGCTGTACCACTTCTTGTAGGACCTCATCCGTTAAGATACGAGTAAACGCTTCGTTTACTTCATCTAATTGAGATGCTTTACCCAACAACACATGATCCTTAATCAGGGCAAAAGGAGTCAAAGCACTTTTTTCCCAATTGGTAAAAGAATGATGAAAATAAAAAGAAGCACCATGGTCAATCAGCCATAATTCTTTATGCCAAACCAACATATTGGTATTGCGAAACGTACGGTCGACATTCGTGATAAAAGCATCCAACCAAACCACCTGAGAAGCCAATTTTTCATCTACTTCATAAGCTTGTGGATCAAATGTCAAAGCCCCTGATAGAAAATGCAACCCCAAGTTCAGCCCTTGACTAAACTTTAATAAGTCTTGTATTTCCTCATCTGCTTCTGTCCTACCGAATGCTTCATCTAAAGTTGCAAAAACTAGTTCAGGCACAGGTAAACCTAAGGTCTTAGCCAATAGTCCGCCTAATAATTCTGCAATTAAAGCCTTTACACCATGTCCAGCACCGCGAAACTTAATGACATATTTAAAGCCATCATCCGCATCCGCTAGGGCAGGTAAAGATCCTCCTTCTCTCAAAGGAGTAACATAACGTGTAACCACTACACTTCTTAAATCAAATGATTTATTCATCAATTTATGTTCTTATTTAATCAAAAGAATTGCTCCATTAAAAGTAAACTTTCTGATAGGTTTTACCAAACCCTAATGCTCCTAAAAGGAAAAAAGGGATAAAATCCCTTCTTTATTCTTTTGTACGTTATCAATCATACGCTGTTATTCAGCCTTATTTCATTGTTATTTTGGCATTCGTCAAAATTTTTCTCAATACCCCTTGTTGGTCTTTCGTCTTCAAGTTGAAAATCTCTCTTACCTTACCATTATTCAATTTCACTACTGCTTTTGTAGCTAAACCTTTAGGCATTTTTACATACTTAATTGCTACTTTATCTATTTGTTCAGCTGCTGTTTTAGTAAGGAAATTCTTATAAACTAAAAACAAAAACACTGCTGCGATAATACAAAAAACGTAATCCATTTCTTTTGGACTCTCCCAATTCGCCATAAATAAGCGCACCAAAGACATCGCCAAAATAACAGCAGACATCAATCGAGAAGAGGTTAACCTTCCTTTGTAATTATCCTGAATAATCAGTTGTTTAGTCTCATTATTAAATGATAGCATAAGTATATTTTTTGATTGTATTCAATCCTACAAAGGTAAGTATTAAACTTTGAAATTGCTCTTTTTTAACCTTTTCTCAAGAGATTCTTACAGAAAAATGACCAAATTTTTCTGTCCTGCTACTGCTTGGAAAAAATTGCATCAAAAACAGCAAGTGGCGCATCATCACTTTGCTCTAACAATTGCTTCAATATCGGAGCATATCCCTGGTATAATGCAGCATATTCAAAAACAATTTGCTTATTTTTCATGATATATCCATCGTAAAAACACGTGCTTAACTGTCCTATTTTATTGATTACACCTACTTTCAGATAGGGATGCTTACGACTAAAAGAAGTGATTTTATCCTCCAAGAACAACACCGAAATATCAAAATTCGTCCAACATATTTCATCAAGATTAACAGTTAACAACAGCAAAGAATCATCTTTATGCACGACATAATCCATCGTTGCAAAAGGAAATAAAGCACTCAATTCAGCGGTAAAAGCTTGTTTATTCTCGGCATGTAGCGCTATAATAACATAAAGGATTTCCATAGACTTACTTCTTTTATTTAAAGTTAATCCGTATTTTTTTTGAAACCTTGCTTTTTATTTTATTAAAAGATAGTGAAGATGTTAATTTTACATTACTAAGAACAACAATACTCTTTTTTTATTCCTAAAAAACTTAAGAGAATAACTATTCTTCCACCATTCAGCTATTGACAATCTTGCTGTATAGCGTATATTTCTTTTTATCCCAACACCACATTTATCTTAAAAAAACAACTAAATTAAGTTACCTCCCCTCCTCTAAAGATCTTCATAAAAAAAATTTTCACAATATTACCACGTCTATAATAGTTAACATATTTTCACATTATATTTTAATTTTGTTAAGAATAAATTTGGATTTGTTAAAAATTTGCTTTTCTTTTGAATATACATTTAAAAAAATATCTGCCTAATATCTAGTTATTTACAACAAAAATAATTTCGTTTAAACTAAAAAAGACATAAAAAACAAGCCTAGATATAAATCCCTCCTACTATAGCCTTTTACAAGTTTGTTAAAATAAAAATTAGATAATTATAATTTACCCCCCATTTTTTAAACAAAATCAGTATAAAACAGTCTGGTACAAAATAAATTATCACACCATTATTAACTTAAATTATAATTTTATGACAAACACTACAAATCAAATTAGTATTCGGGGCTTTTGGCTCCTCTTACTGGTGGTCTTATGGTCCTTAGGCATAAAGGCACAACAAGGAATCAATCCTGTATTAACATGGGATAAAGAAGTTGGATGTATAATAAGAACCAATAACAAAGAAGATGTAGGAAACTATACCCTCTATGAGCAAATTCGTTTGGGACTTTGTTTACGTGTCTGTGAATACAGCAATGTAAAATATACTTTTACAGCCAATAATTTACGACAAGTAACCTGGCAAGTTTCAGGAGGAAGTATTACTAACAGCTCAAATAACCACGCGACAGTCAGTTGGAATGCTGCTGGAAATGCTAGTCTTACTCTTCTTGTTACTTATACAAATAATACGACCGAAACACTTACGCTCTGTGTCGAAAAAATTAAAAGCCCTAGTTCAGAATTTCAGATCGCAGGTATCGATCCAGGACAAGCTAAATTTTGTCTAGATACCCCTATAAATTTTGATAATATCTCCCATACAAATGGCGGAACAGATATCATTAATTATTTATGGGACTTTGGAGATGGTACAACAACAAATGCCTTCGAACCAACTCACTCTTATAGTCAGACAGGATATTATAAGGTTACTCTTACTGTAACGAATAGTTGTAATTGCTCTTCAACATACTCAAGAGAAATCTATATCTATGACTCTGCCCCTTTTGAAATATCTTGTCCTAGCATAGTCTGTGAAAAAAGCATCGCTACCTACACAGTCAGCGACAATTGTGAGAATGGAGATTGGAAAGTGAAAGGAGGTACCATTATAAATAATAGAGGAAATTCTATTCAAGTAAGATGGGATAATGTTGACCCTATAGAGGGTTTTGGTTATGTATCTTATCAGTCTAAATGTACTTGCCCAGTATGGAGTACCGTAAAAGTACCTGTTATTTTAGCAACAAGCAAAATTATTGGTCCAGGTGTTATTTGTACAAATAGTCAAGGATTATTCACTTTACCTCAATGGCCTTCAACAGATTTTCAATGGATGATTAATGACAATGCGAACCATCCATTCTTAGTTCGTACTGATCAACGCAATGAGATTATGGTCAATGGAACTACTCCTGGAACATACACCCTAAAAGCGAAATATAGAAACACACTAATAGACAACGGGAATTGCAGTGGAGAAGCTTCTATACAATTTACCATAGGAGCACGCCCTACCATTACTTCACCAACAGAAAACACGATATGTCCTGCTACAACTAAAACCTTTGGTATCAGTAATAACACAAGTGTACAATGGACGATCACATTAAATGGCTCAACTGTTCATACTGCTACGGGTAACACAACACAATACAACTTTCCTAATAGTGGAACTCATATTGTAACAGCTAATTACAATGGTTGTATAACAGAACCTCTAATAACAGAAGTTATTAAAACTGGTGTGATAAATGGGGAAATTAAAGGGCAGAAAAAAGTGTGTCTCAATACTCCTTATACATACAACGTAACAGAAAATGACCCAGGTTATATCTATACTTGGCAAGTAACTAATGGAAGTATTATTGGCACAAATTCAGGCAGACAGGTTGATATTAAATTTACCGCAGCTGGCACAGTGAGTGTTGTGAAGGAAAAAACAGTAAATGGGGTAACCTGTAAGACTCCAGCTATTACCTTAGCTGTTGAACCTGCTGTACTTAATCCTATTATTACCAACCTAGAGGGATTAAGCACTTTTTGTCCAAGTACTACATCTAAATTCTCATTAAACTTAGGTGATATCGAACCTGATCATATCGAATGGAGTATTCTAAGTAGTACAGGAGCTACTAATTTTGGTAATATTACGGATGGAAAAAACAGCAAATTAGCTACCGTTAGCTTCAACAATGTTATTGATGCAAATTCGGTAACAGGCGTTTTACAAGCTGCTGTGACAAAATGTGGAAAAACAATAATTAAAACATATCCTATCACTATTATCAAAATTCCAACACTGAGTGTAGCACCTATCCAGCCTCTTTGCGCAGGGACTTCATTTTTTCCTGTAAACCTAACATCTACCCCTATGACTTCGGGAACAGTGAAAATTGATTATCATGGAGAAGCACCAACAACTACCGCTCAATTTACTAATGGCACACCTTTAGTTGTCGCAAACCGATTTAGAAACAATACCAGTTCTAATATCACCAAACCTATTACATTCCACTATGAGGTTTGCGGCATAAAAGTTCAAGCAACTTTAGATGTAACAATTCTTCCTCCATTAAAGATTACTGTTGGTCCACATCATAACTTTTCATTATGCTCTGAAAATTACATTCCTTTTACACTCTATGCATCTGTACCTGTAGGACTGACAAACGTAACTTATCTTTGGTATAAAAATGGTACTTCTACAGGTGTAACCACCTCTACCTATACAGTATCAGGTCCTAATCCAGCAGGAAGGTATCAGGCATACGTCACAGATCTCACAAATGGTTGTACAACAAAATCTCCAGAAGTCAATGTGCAAGATGATTGTAGTGTAATCTCAAATTGTACCATCAGCCCAGACCCTAATGTCAACCTATCTGTCAGATGGACAAAATGCGAAGAATTCGAAGCCAATGTTAGTTTTTCTCGCCCTCCAGATAAAATTATTTGGAATGCAACTCAGCATCTAACTTTAGTTCCACCAACTCAACAAAATCCACAATCTGTAAAATATACAACCGATGTTGTAGGAGGTCATTATATTTCTGTTCTATTGCAATATGGTAATTGTACGATATCTAAAAAATTTGAAATCATTAAAGACTACCAAGCTAAAATGAAAACACGAGTTACTTGTAATAGAGATGGCACATACAAAGTAGAGCTTTTAAATAACTCCGATCTTGCCTATGCCGGAATCCCTGTCACCTATACCTATACTGGTCCAGGTATTACAGGCCCAACATCAGGACAAAATCACACCATCAATAGCATTGGTCCAGGTAACCATACCTATACACTTACACTAAGTTCGCCAGGTAAACCTAATTGTTCTGTTTCAGTACCAGTAAATATTGGTGCTGAACCTAATGCTAATTTTACGCTTTCACCACTTAACTATTGTGCTGAGGATCTTGTTCTATTAAATTTAGCTAGTTACAATTCTGATTATATTTACGAATGGTTTTTTAACGGTACAAGTTTTACTGCATCTGGTATACAAACACCAGTACGTTTTACTGCACCTGGAACATATCCTATAAAACTAACAATTACCACTCCGTATGGATGTAGCTATACCTCAACAAACAACGTACAGGTACAAATAAGGAAAGCAAACTTTAATGTAGGAATTATTAACCCTTCTCCAGCTGAATTTTGTGCAAGTAGTGCAACACCACTGAGCTTTACAGTAACTTCACCTACTTCATCTACCCTGAGTAATATTATTTGGATGAAAGATAATGAAGAAGTTGGTACTGGATTAACATATCAACCTACACGTAGTGGTAACTACTGGCCTGTATTAATCGACCAAAATGGATGTAAAAGTCATATTATGGTTGAAAAATCAAAACCTTACATCTTGCGTCAACCTCCTTTTGCTAGTGTTGAAGGAAAGATGGATGTCTGTTTTAGAGAGAATACAGTACTTACTGGTATTACAACAGATCCTAATGTAGAATTTCGTTGGACTGGACCAAATGTCCCTACTAATTTAGGTAACTGGTCAACAGCTACAGCTAATAAAACACTACAATTAAATGGATTAGCTCAAGGAACCTATGAATATTTTTTCCATACTCGTGTGACTAGTGACGCTTCTTGTGCTAATAGTTTTAAAGCAGTTGTCCAAGTTCATCCAGCGGTTACTATACCAACAATTACAGCTAATGTCATTAACTGTAATCCTTATACTATCCGCCTAACTGCTACAGGTCCTATCACAGGTACTTATAACTGGAGCAATGGTATGACTGGAAGAATCATCGAAGTACCCCATGGAGGTGCATATAGTGTAACTTATACAGCAACTACAGGTTGTAGCGCAACAGGTTACATTCAAGCACCACAAAATCCAGAACGTTCTTTATGGGTGGTTCCGCAAGGATGCTATACTGTATGTAATACATATCTATTAGGACCATTAGGACGATACGAAAATTATCAATGGAAACGATCAACTTCAATTACACAATCTGGGAACAACACTGTAATTCCTAATCAGATTATACAAACAGGTGGAATTTACAGCCTAAGTGTGACTCAAAATGGATGTACTTTTGTAAGTAATAAACCAAATATTGCAATCAATTCTAATAATTGTGTCCAAAAAGCATGTAACTTTAAGGTAACCTATCTTTTAAAAGAAAAGATTCCTGGAGGACTAAGATATCAAGTAACGATCACGAACTCTTCAGGCCCCCAAATGATCTATCTAACTAGCTTCAATGGTTATGGGACTTTCTCTCCTGCGGTACATACAATTATCAATGGAACCAACAACTTTATGGTCGACTTTTTTGTCAACGCTAACTATGCACCAGGAGTCACTGATCAGTTTGTAGCTACTGGAGATTCTTGTGCGACGCTAGTAACTATAAAATTAGAGAATGCAGGAATAAACCGAAATGGATTAGAGGCTCCCTCGCTTGTGCTTTCTCCAAATCCTACAACGGATATTACTTATGCGACTTACAACATAGGTACTTCGAATGAAAACGCTCAATATTTGATTGTTTATGATCTTTTAGGTGTACAGCGATACAAACAAAAAATCAGTGATAGACAAGCTGAAGTTGCTCTTGAAATTAATCATCTGGCGCAAGGTACTTATTTAATAAGTTTAGAAGCCGATGGCAAGCGAATCACAACAGAAAAATTAATTAAAAAATAAATAAAATAGTAAAGGGGCTGTCTTTTTGAGACAGCCCCTTTTTTATAGTTTTAATTCAACCAATTGATTGCTACTTAAAACACATGCAATTATCGAACTAATTTTTTGTATTTCAAACGCGTTGGAGCAACATCTCCTAAGCGCTTCTTACGGTTTTCTTCATATTCAGAGAAAGATCCTTCAAAGAAGTACACTTGTGAATCTCCTTCAAATGCCAAAATATGCGTACAAATACGGTCTAAGAACCAACGGTCGTGGGAAATCACTACTGCACATCCTGCAAAGTTATCCAACCCTTCTTCTAATGCACGTAGTGTATTAACATCCAAGTCATTCGTAGGCTCATCCAGTAACAATACGTTTCCTTCTTCTTTCAACGTCATAGCTAAGTGCAAGCGGTTACGCTCTCCACCTGATAAAGTAGCTACCTTTTTATTTTGATCTGATCCACCAAAGTTAAAGCGGCTTAAATACGCTCTAGAATTTACTTGACGACCACCCATCATGATTAACTCTTGTCCATCACAGAAATTTTCCCAAATTGATTTTTCAGGATCAATATTGGAATGCGACTGATCAACATAAGCAATCTTCACAGTATCTCCAATAGCAAATGTTCCAGCATCTGGTGTTTGTTCTCCCATAATCATGCGGAAAATAGTTGATTTACCAGCACCATTCGGTCCAATAATCCCAACGATACCCGCTTGAGGCAACGTAAAGTTTAAGTTGTCATAAAGCAACTTATCACCAAAAGCTTTTGCTACCCCTTTAGCTTCGATTACATTCGTTCCTAAACGAGGTCCATTTGGAATGTAAATCTCTAATTTTTCTTCTAGTTGTTTTTGATCTTCATTCAACAACTTATCGTAGTTCTGTAACCTTGCTTTTTGTTTGGTTTGACGTCCTTTTGCTCCTTGACGAACCCAATCCAACTCGCGCTCTAACGTTTTACGGCGTTTAGATGCAGTTTTCTCTTCTTGTTCTAATCGTTTTGCCTTTTGGTCTAACCAAGAAGAATAGTTCCCTTTCCATGGAATACCCTCTCCTCTATCTAATTCTAAAATCCATCCTGCAACATTATCCAAGAAATAACGGTCGTGCGTTACAGCAATAACTGTTCCTGCATATTGTTGTAAGTGTTGCTCTAACCAATGCACAGATTCTGCATCCAAGTGGTTGGTAGGCTCATCCAATAATAATACGTCTGGATTTTGCAACAATAAACGACATAAAGCTACACGGCGACGCTCTCCTCCTGATAACACTTTAATTGGTGTATCTGGATCTGGCGTACGCAAAGCGTCCATCGCGATTTCTAATTTAGTTTCCAGCTCCCATCCACCTACTGCATCAATCTTATCTTGTAGTACAGCCTGTCTGTCCATCAGTTTCTGCATCTTATCAGCATCCTCATACACCTCTGGCAAACCGAACATATCGTTAATCTGATTAAATTCATCGAGAACAGCTACAACTTCTGCAGCACCTTCTCTAACAATTTCGATTACCGTTTTCTCTTCATCTAATTCTGGTTCTTGCTCTAAATACCCCACAGTAAACCCTGGTGCAAATACAACATCCCCTTGGTAATTCTTATCAACACCAGCAATAATCTTCAATAATGAAGATTTACCTGAACCGTTAAGACCCAAAATACCAATTTTAGCCCCATAAAAGAAGCTCAAATAAATGTCTTTTAAAACTGTTTTGTTTGTTGATGAGTACGTCTTACTCACCTTCGACATGGAAAAAATTACCTTTTTATCGTCTGACATAAAGTAAAAAATTGATTGAATAATGATGTAATGCTCTTGTTATCACTCACCCTGAGTACGAACAATGGCATCGAATACCCCAAAAATACACATTATTACGGAGATAAGAAATAATTTTCAATAGGGCGAAAAGAATATCTTGTTCTTTCTTGGGGTGAGGGGGTAGGCGGTGAGAGGGTGAGGCGATGAGGGGCGGTGAGGTCGTGAGGCGATGAGAGGTAAAATCCCGTAGTGGCAAATGGCAATTTGCCAAGTAACAAGATAAATTATGGAAACAACGGATCTATTTCGACGAGTTTTTAAAACAGTTTACAAGTAACAAGAAAAATTATGGAACGTCTTTTCGTTTTTTTACAAAAGGCTTTTTTGCAATCATATTCTTTAATCGAGAAATCTTACGACTTCACAAAGAGCAAACAACAAACCTCACAAAGTACAAACCTCACAAAGTACAAACCTCACAAAGCGCAAACCTCACCGCCTCATCTCCTCCGCCTCCCCTTTTTTACCACAGCTTCACGTACACTTTTTTTCTTCAACCAGACAAAAAACAAAACAAGCAACTGATAAACAACATCATACAACGCTATATTATTTTATCAATATTTAATCTAAATAAAAATAAGTTGTATTACATTTGCCCCATCATTAAATAATCAATTATGTTTACCAAAAAATTCACCAATTTCGCAGTGATTTTACTGCTTAGCGTTTTTGTTTTCGGTTGTAGTAGTGACGACTCAACAACAGAAGAACTAACCTTAACACTGGAAGCGAATACTAAAAACATTTTACTGGGAGAAGACGTTTCTTTTGTTGTATTAGACAACAAGGGGAAAGCAATCACAGACGCTACCATTCTAGTTGACAACAAAGCTATTGTAGGCTATACGTATAAAGCACCCGCAGCTGCTATATACCAAGTGGTAGCAACGAAAAAAAACTACCAAAGCAGTGCTCCTATTAGCATCACTGTTGCTGAAGAAACGTTAACCATAAAAGCCAACAAAGAAGTAGCTAAGGTTAATGATACTATCACATTCTCTGCTCTTAATAGCGAGCAAAAAGACATAACAACCAAGGTAATTTTTTACGTTAACGCTAAACCAATTGAAGGTAATACCTACACCGTTAAAGCAACAGACGTCCCTCATCTTAAAGTTTACGCAGCGCGAACAAACATTAAATCCAATGAAATTGCCATTCAAATAGAGCAAGAACAACACGATCTAGCGCAACTAATCCGTGGAAAATGGAAGTTAGAGAATGCTGCTTCACACGATATCATCTATAATTTTTATGCTGATGATACGTTCAACTTTGTATACTTCGGTACGTTAATGCAAGGAGAATACAGAATACTGGGAGATAAAGTGCACTTAGATGTGATTTCTTCTGGTATGAAAATGACAGATTATTCTATTATTGAAGTTAAAAAGTACATTTCTACGAATGAATTGAATGTACTATTAACCGTATCGGGTATCCATGAACAAGGACAAGCTGGTCGTTTAATTCGCCAAAAAGAAGATGTTACCCTAGATGTACAACAAATGATTGGTACCTGGAAAGCAGAGCTCAATGGGCAAAAAGTTTTTACCATTACCTTCAACGATAATGGTTCATGTTCCGTAATTCAAGCAGAGAACACCACAGGAATTGCGAATATGGAAACGGTACAGTACATGAGTAAATACGAAAAATATTCCGCTAATACGCTTATTTTAGAAAACCGCAACGGTGCCTATACGTATTACTTAACAGTTGAGGAATTTCTCCATGCAAATGAAATCAAAGCGACATTATTTGAATATGTTTTATTCCCTCAAAAATCAAGTGCATTGATTTTGAAAAAAATGTAAGTTGATTCTAATCTATTTCTAAAAAAGAAGCTCATTGGTAGCTTCTTTTTTTTATCCCTATTTTTAATTAAAAACCAGCCAGATGGAAACCACACAAAACAACATAAAGCCCGTAAACAAAACATAGTTTTGATACTGATTAACGGTCAAAGGTTCAGTACCCGAGAGTTTGATCAATCCAATAATCGTTGAAAAAGTCAATACAACAATCAAAACGAGACTAAATCCATTAAATCCAGAGGACAAAAGTGAGGAGTAATCGCGTTTTTCCGTTTTCACACCGACCACTTGTTTATACAAGGTCGTTCGACTTAAAACAACAACATCTTCTTTGACAAAATCCTGCTCTAAAGAAAACTCCGTTCCCTTATCAGTATAAAAATGATAGCCAGTAACAGTGTCACTTTTGCCTTGTTTGATGAGGCTATAGGCCACTATTGTTTCCTCAGACTCCTGATAGGGAAACAAGAATAAATCGACAAAAACCATACTGACTGCAAAGAGAATGGCGACCAATCCCCAAACTACGTATCTTCTATTTTTAATATCAAACATGATTATACCCCAGCTGGAGAGTTAAACGCATCTTCCTTTTCATTGTTCAAATCTTAAAAACGGTTAAATCAACTCCTTTTATACAATTGAAAATCCACTATATGTTAAAGTTTTTAAAAATAGTAATTAATCGTTCAAAAACACCCAAAATAATCGATTTTTTATTTGTATATTTAAAGTAATAAAAAACACAGAAATTGTATGGAAAGATTTTTTAGAACGATCCGTTTTAAAGACCTACAAGAGCAGGATGTTGATACAAACCAATCTGTAGGCGAAAACTTAAACTATCCACTAGGTGAGGCTGATATGCCAGCTGGACTGTACGTAGATTTAGAAGAGGAAGAAATAGATTATTACGATGAGTACGCAGAGCACCTTGGAATTTAAGCACATAGGATCTTGTAACTGATTATTCGTTTTTGACAAAAAAACAACAATCAATTACAAGATTTTTTATTTTTAACTATTTTCTTCTTTTTAACTAGCTTTTGTAGTTTTAATTCAAGCTAGATTGTATAGCACGCTTTCTTATTTTTTGACGTTGAATGAAACATCGGTCAAAAAAACTTATACGCGTCCTTTTAAGGCATTAAATACCCAAGCGATGGCCAAGAAGCCAACTCCAACTGCAGCGAACCCCCATCCTGCTATTTCGTAGTATTTCAATGTTCCTAGGGCAATCAATACAATTCCCATCAAAATCATAATTAAGGTTGCATACCCTAATATTTTATTCTTATTCAAGTTATTTGCCATTTCCTTTGTTTTAATTAAAGATTTTCATCAACATTTCTTTCAGCAAATCACCTTGTGGCAATTGTGCTGCTCCTACTCCTTTTCCTTTTAAATCTACCTCTTTTAAGTGAGCAATAATTTGACTTACTCTCTTCATAGGATATGTTTTAAAACCCAATTCGTAATCTTTTATTGCGTACTGTACGATTTTTAACTGTCTCATCGCATTCTGCGGTGACTTATCTTGCAGTCCATGGTACAATAGCAACTTAGAGAAATAAGCATAAACAATACCAATTGTCACGACAAATGGATTATTTTTTGGATTTTGTGCAAAGTGGTTGGCTATTTTATAAGCTTGTAATTGATTTCGATCGACAATCGCTTTCATCAATTCAAAATTATTATAATCCTTACTGATACCAATATTCTTTTCGATTACCTCAGCTGTAATAGGCTGTCCTTTAGGTAGAACAATAGTCAATTTATCTAATTCTTTGACAATTTTAGATAAGTCATTCCCTAAAAACTCAATCAGCATCGCGGCTGATTTAGGATCAATACTATATCCGCGTTTGGCCACGGTTTGCTGCAACCACCCTTCTAATTTATAATCCTTCAAGCGATTACTTTCAAAAAGCACAGCGTGTTTTTGCAGGCTTTTATATAGTTTTTTACGCTTGTCAATTGTTTTATACTTATAGCAAAATACCAATACAGTTGAAGGTTGCGGTTGATTGACATAATCATCCAACTGTTCAATAGTCTTGGCTAAATCCTGAGCTTCTTTTACAATGATCACTTGCTTTTCCGCCATCAAAGGAAAGCGCTTTGCATTCGATACAATATCTTGAATGGTAACATCTCTCCCGTAAAGTATCATCTGATTAAATCCTTTTTCTTCTTCAGTCAAGACATTACTTTCGATATAATCCGCAACATTATCAATGTAATAAGGCTCATCTCCCATCAAAAAATACACAGGGGCAATGGTCTTATTCTTAATATTCTTTACGATTTCTTTGAGTTGTTCCAAAATATAATTTACTTAAAATTGTACTATTCGCTTAAACAAATATCTTTGTGTTATGCAAAGATTAAACTTTCCAGCTTTTAATTTCCGATTCAAAAATAGTGAAAATAAGGTAGCTATTTTTGATGTGATCCGTAAAAAATTTATTCTTCTAACTCCTGAAGAGTGGGTAAGACAACATGTCGTACACGATTTAATGGAGCATAAAGGCTATCCTATTTCGCTCATTAGTGTCGAAAAGATTGTCAAGATCAACGGAATGAACAAGCGTTATGATGTCGTGGTCTTTAAACCCAACGGAGCAATTGCCATTCTCATCGAATGTAAAGCTCCTTCGGTTGCCATCACCCAGCAGACCTTTGACCAAATTGCCCGCTACAATTTTCAACTGCGCGCGGAGCATTTGTACGTAACCAATGGATTGAATCACTACTTCTGCCAGATGGACTACGAGAAAGAAAGTTATTTCTTTTTGCCATCGCTACCGAACTACACTACCTTTACAACTGAATAAACGAGGATTATGGGAAAACAATTTGCACTAGTTGTCTTAAACTGGAACGGTAAAAAACTTTTAGAAACATTTTTACCAACCATGGAGCAATTTTCACCACAAGCTAACTTGTACGTGGTTGACAATGCATCTACAGATGGGAGTCAAGCGTTTATTCAGGAGGCATTCCCTTCGGTAAAAATCATCCAAAACAACGGAAACTACGGTTATGCAAAAGGATATAATGAAGGACTAGCTGGTTTAACAGAACCTATTCTCATTTTAATTAACTCGGACATTGAAGTTACTCCTGATTGGTTAACTCCCATTGCAGCTCTATTTGATGCTAATCCTGACTTAGCGATTGTACAACCCAAAATACTCGATTATAAAAACAAGGCGTATTTTGAGTATGCAGGAGCAGCAGGAGGTTATATTGACAAATATGGTTTTCCATATTGTAGAGGGCGTATTTTTGATTCCATCGAAAAAGACGAGGGGCAATACGATGATGTAGTCGATATCTTTTGGGCAAGTGGAGCTTGCCTGTGCATTAAAAATGAGGTTTTCCAAGCCTTAAATGGATTTGATGAGGATTTCTTTGCACACCAAGAAGAAATCGACTTGTGTTGGCGTGCTCAAAATAGAGGCTATCGCATTCAATATTGTGGTTTCTCAACTGTATACCATGTAGGTGGAGCAACATTAAACTACAACAATCCAAGAAAAACTTACCTCAACTTTCGCAACTCCTTGATGATGATGTACAAGAATTTACCAGCTCGTCACAAGTTTAGTACGATATTCATTCGCCTTTGCCTGGATGGCATTGCTGGCGTTCGTTTCCTGTTGCAATTCAATCCCAAGCATTGTTGGGCGATCATTCGATCTCATTTTGCCTTCTATAAACGCATTCCAAAACTCAAAAATAAAGTAGAATTCACAAGTATTAACAATTATTTTACAGAAAAATCCGTAATTTTTTCGTACTTTGTACTTAGAAAAAAGAATTTCATCATAATTCGAAACAAACAATAAATAATTTTTACTCAGATATGCCAGAATCTCAATGCTTTTGGTATATTTGACTCAAAATTCAATCATTTTTTTATTTATGAAAAAAGTAGTTTTAGGTTTATCAGTTTTGGCTCTTGCACTTACGTCTTGTGGTACAAAACAAAAAATTGCTGATTTAGAAGCAAAAAACAAAGCAGTACAAGATTTATTAAACACTTGTACTATCGAGTTGAACTCTGCACTTGCTGAGAAAAAAGTTTTATCAGATCAAGTACACGATTTAAAGAAAAACACATCTGATTTGATTAGCAACGTAGGTAACTTAACTATGTTATCTTCAAAAGGGGCTGACAACTTAGAAAAATCTTTAGAAAGTTTAAAAGAAAAAGATTTAAAAATTACAAGATTACAAGACGCACTTACGAAGAAAGACTCTGTGACTTTAGCTTTAGTAAAGAGCGTGAAAAAAGAAGTTGGGTTTGACGATCCAGATATTGAAGTTAACGTAGAAAAAGGAGTTGTATACATTTCAATTGCTGACAAATTGTTATTCAAATCTGCTAGTTACCAAGTAAATGATAAAGCGAAAGCTGTATTAGCAAAAGTAGCTAAGATTGCAAAAAGCAAACCTGATTTTGAATTGATGGTTGAAGGACACACAGATAACGTGCCTATCAAAAACACAATGTTTGAAGATAACTGGGACTTAAGTGTGAAAAGAGCAACTTCTATCGTTAGAGTGTTACAAAAAGATTTAGGTTTAGATCCTAAACAATTAGTAGCTTCAGGACGTGGAGAATATGTGCCTTTAGTTGATAATGATTCTGCTGAAAACAAAGCAAGAAACAGAAGAACTAGAATCATCTTGATGCCAAAAATCGATCAATTCTATGATATGATCGAAAAAGAAATGAAAGAAATGAAGAAATAATCATTTTCTGAATAGTAATAAAAGCCACTTGTAGTACAAGTGGCTTTTTTTTATTTCTTATTCTTCTAAAATTAAAGAATTATTTATTTGTTTCTTTCTAAGAATATTAGTATTTTATTCTTTTATTTAAACCGACTACTAACCATTTTTTTCATACATACCTAAACTATGAATCGAATTCAAAAAAACTTTAACAATTTTGACATTATTAGTGATATACATGGTCACAGCAATGACTTAAAAAATTTATTAGGTGCCTTAGGCTACAAGTTAAAAGGGAACTACTACCAGCATCCGGAAAGAAAAGTACTCTTTTTGGGCGATTATATTGACCGAGGTGTAAATGTTGTTGAAGTACTAGAAATTGTCAAAAACATGGTAGATAATGGAGAAGCCATTGCTTTAATGGGAAACCACGAATACAATGCCATCTGCTATAATACACTAACTGTTGATGGAACTTATTTACGAGAACACAGTAAGAAAAACTTCAATCAACACGCCATTACCATGGCAGCTTTTATGCAAAAACCCAACTTGTATAAAATGTATATTGAATGGTTTAAAACCCTACCTCTATTTTATGAAAATGATTCCTTTCGTGCAATTCACGCTTGTTGGGATGAAGAGAGCGTAGCTTATCTTAAAACGCGTCTCATGGATAACTGCTTAACAACGGATCTTCTCGAAGAAGCCAATACAGCAGATACTCCTTTATATCATGCTGTAGAAATTGTATTGAAAGGAAAAGAGATAAACTTACCCAACAATCAATCTTTTATTGATAAAGATGGAATCATTCGCCATTCCTTCCGAGTAAAATGGTGGGAAGAGCCTCAAAAACCACATACCTTAAGTACAGTAAGTGCCTCAGTGATTAAACACCACACCGATGAGGCTGTAGATATTCAAGAAGTGAATTTCTATACCAAAGAAGCAAAACCAGTATTCTTTGGACACTATTGGATGAAAGTCAATGCAAATCGAACTCCAGTAATCTTAACTCCAAATACCTGTTGCTTGGATTATAGTGTCGCTAAAAATGGACATTTGGTTTGTTATCGCTACACTGGTGAACAAGAACTAAACTCTAATGCCATTAACTTCATTAAGGAATAACTAATACGTAGAAGGATTCAACAAATCAATCAAGTCATATTGTAAGATTTTTGGATCCTTTTTCATTGAAAATCGCTTCGTCAAAAACAAAGAGAAACTCTTATTGGATAACTGAGTCGTATAGCCTTCTACTTTATCAAAGTACATTGCACTTAATGACGAGCGTATTCCAACTCCCCATTCTTCTCCTTGATAGGCAAGATTGAGTGTACTCGCTATTTGCCCATTGACATAAAATACCGTATTTCTGGTTTGGAGATTTTCGTCAAAGATGCCATTAATCCCTACACTGAAAGATGGTGAAACTAAAAACTTCTTCCAGAGTACCCAATTGTAAGCATAGCCAACAGTCGGACCAAAACTAAAACTACGCCTATCATTTCCTTGTATACCTTCAGATAATTCAGGTGTATTTTTAATAACAGTCAAAAAACTAGTTCCGCCAATCAACAAGGCTCCAGCTGATTTTTTCTGTATGCTATTTTTATTGTTCGCCGCACCGATTGAAAACTTATCGGAATTAAATACATAGGTAAATCGACCTCCATACATATTAATTCTCAAATCATTAAAACTGAGGTACGTTTTACTATCCCCATCATAGCGATAAAACCCTTTATATTGTTGAAAATAGAAATCAACCAAAAACTTCTTGCCAACCAAATGATATTGCAAATCAACCGTACTACTTTTACCTTTCTCTTTATCGCGCATTCCAGAAAAACCATGGCGATAACTCAAGGAAGAGTTTTTCCAGGAAAAAGCTAATCCAATGTTTAAAGGTCGATTGGGTTCAAACGTAAACTCCTTTTTGTCTTCTTCATAATTGAGAGACAAATACTCTTGGGTCAAACTGGTCGATGCTCCATAGGTATGCTTATATTTGCCAATATACAACGTATCCACTTGAGCCAAACTACAAGTCCAACAAAGCAAGCTGATGCTTACAACAAGTATGTTCCTTTTCCTCTCCAATCTAAAGTGGTTTATTAAGTGAATAATTCTTCTATTTTCTGAATACCATCACGCTGACAAATAATGCGATAGCGTTTATATTCTGTATGATCTTCATATTCAATCTGGGAGATAAAATTAATATAATAAACTTTATCTGCATAAAACCCGATAACTTGTTCATTTTGTTCATCTAAACTCAACACCGAAACTTTGGGATTATCCATACGTTGCAATAAACGCGTGAGGTTAAATCGAAAAATATCGTGAACCCCTTTGAAAAAATAGGTGCTATTTTTCATCATTTCTCCTCGGTCCAAAGAGACTTTCTTGCGATATAACAATATTTTTTCATTGTGAATTCTATTTTCAACCTCTAATAGCACTGAGCGATTTCGGATATTGAGGATTTCAGAAGGAACTTTTTCATCCGTGATAAAATCAACTGCTTCTTTAATCCATCCTATTTGTTTTCCCTTAATACTAATAGACGTTTTATTGTCAAAGTACTTTCCTCCTAACTTACCTGCAAAATAGAAACGCATCAGATCTTTGATTCGATCTTTCAGCATATAACCTACAACCAAAGCAACAAATAAAGGCATCGTAAAGTTGCCGTATTTTTGCTGAAAAGAAAATGCGACAATCGTTGCAAAAACCATAGATATTCCTGCAGCAATGCTATAATATACCTGCTGTACAAAAACGCCATCGCTATCTTTTTTCTTATTTGATTCTAAAATCAAATCGGACTCTACGTATTTATTCAACATGGCATAGCGATAAATAACCGCTTGATTGGTTGCCTTTTCATTGGCTTTAATGAAACTATACCCCATGTTCTTCATATAGGCCTGTTCCGATAAAATCAACTGTTTTACTTGATGCTGTAGCAATTGAAAACGTTCATCTGATACGAGCATCAATCGATCTAACAATAAAAAGCTATAACGCAATAAGGTATAGGATAAATACTCATCTGCAAAACTGAAATAGTTTAGATATTCCTTTCCTGTTACCGCTTCATTTTGGTGTAATTCTTCTTTTAATGCTCTATACTTATCGCGGATGGAGATACTTGAATTGACATATGCTTGAATTAAATCTACATGTTGATCTTCTGTCGCCTGTTTAAAATCAGTAACTGCATTGCGCAAGGCACTTCTAAAAATAGCCATGAACATCTTCAGTTGGAATTCTATTTCATATACATGAATTGCAGTTTCTTCTCTCAACAAATCCTGAGTAGCTGCACTTAAGTTATTATAAGGAATCGCTCCTTCATCCACAATAGCAGCGAGCTTATACACTGGTGTAATGAAGCGTATTTTAGACTTTACATCTGAGTAAAACTGATCTTTAGAATAGGTCGTCTTATTCAGATCTAACGTATTGGGAACGAAAATCCAAGTATTAATTGTAAAATCGCTTTTATGCTGATTTTCACCCTTTATAAAACCAACTTTCATTTCTAAAGTATACGCATCATGCGACCTAACCTTGATATCTAGCATTTTAATTGTATTTAAAATTACTTTACCCCTACCTGCCTTGTGTAACACTTGAAGATTGTCCTACTAACTCCTTCACAGCGCAGATTGATACAAATTTAATTATAAAAACCACATATTTATACCTTTACCAATTTCAAAGTTTACCTCCCCCCTTTCTTGCCGTATAGCGCAATGCTTCGCTATGCTAATCCAATTTCCTACGGCTGACTCTACTAATTATATGTAAAGTTTTTGATTCAAATTTACCCCAAACAAAAATCTTTACTTATCTTTCAACTCTCATTGGTAATCACTTTACCTAGATTTAAAAAAAGCAATACTATGAAGGGAATTATATTGGCAGGTGGTTCAGGAACACGATTACATCCTCTTACCTTATCTATATCGAAACAACTTTTACCCGTTTACGATAAGCCAATGATTTACTACCCTTTATCAACGCTCATGTTGGCGGGTATTCGCGATATCTTAATTATCTCGACACCTCGAGATTTGCCTTTATTTGAATCTTTACTGGGAACAGGTGCACAATTGGGAATTCAATTGTCCTATGCTGTACAACCCCAACCAGAAGGAATTGCTCAGGCTTTACTTATTGCAGAAGACTTTATTGGAACCGATCCTGTTTGTCTAATTTTAGGGGATAATATTTTCTATGGCAATGATTTAAAAAATAAATTACAACAAGCTATCCTTGCAGTAGAAGAAGAAGAAAAAGCGGTTGTCTTTGGCTATACGGTTAAAGATCCACAACGCTATGGTGTTGTTGAGTTTGATGCACAACACAAGGCTATTTCAATTGAAGAAAAACCAACCGATCCCAAATCTAACTTTGCTGTAGTTGGCTTATACTTCTACCCAAACAGTGCCGTAAATCACGCCAAAACGCTACAACCTTCTGCTCGCGGTGAACTAGAAATAACAAGTTTGAATAATCTGTACTTGCAACAGGACAATTTATTAGTACAGCCCTTAGGACGCGGTTTTGCTTGGCTTGATACAGGAACACACGAATCCTTAGTCGAGGCTACTGAATTTGTAAAAACAGTAGAAAAGAGAACGGGACTTAAAATTGCTTGTTTAGAGGAAATTGCCTTATACAAAAAATGGATTTCCATCGATGCCTTAGCGCAACATATAGCTCCTTATAAAGGAGAATATTACGACTATATTCGAGATAATATTCGCTTCATGCAAAAGTAAAACCGCTTACTTTTTTTGCTCAATGGCAGTAATCCAATCCTGATTAGCTAAATACCAAGCTACGGTTTTTCGCATGCCTTCTTGTACTTTTTCAGCAGGCATCCAACCTAGGGCTTGTAATTTTGTAGCATCAATTGCATATCGGAAATCATGTCCTTTTCGATCTTCTACAAAGCGAATCAATTGTTGACTCGTTCCTTGTTCTTGTTGTAACTCTTCATCTAATATTTCGCATAAAAGATGTACAAGTTCAATGTTTTTTACTTCATTAAAACCTCCTACATTATACGTTTCACCAGGTATTCCATGATCTAAAATGAAGCGAATCGCCTCCGCATGATCTTCAACATACAGCCAATCGCGGATATTTTCTCCTGTTCCATAAACAGGAATTGGCTTTTGCTGTAAGATATGTTGAATCGTTAAAGGAATTAATTTTTCTGGATATTGATTAGGTCCGTAATTATTAGAGCAATTGCTAATCAAATAAGGCATTTGATAGGTTTCTCCATATGCGCGAACAAAGTGATCAGAACTAGCCTTAGAAGCAGAATAAGGCGAATTAGGCGAATAGGCCGTTGTTTCTGTAAACAAACCTTCACTCCCCAAAGTTCCATAAACCTCATCCGTACTAATGTGGTAAAATACTTTTCCTTCCCAATTGTTTTCCCATAATTGGCGAAAAGCATTCAGTAGCACAACTGTTCCCATTACATTTGTCGTTACAAACGCCAACGGATCGGCAATAGAACGATCAACATGAGATTCTGCAGCTAAATGAACAACATGGGTAAATTGATAGGTTTCAAATAATTGCTGGATGAAATATTCATCGCGAATATCCCCTTGTACAAATTGATAATTGGAATATTCCGCTATATCTTGAATATTAGCTAGGTTTCCAGCATACGTTAGTGCATCTAAATTGACAATTATATCATCGGGATAAGCTGTTACAAATTTGCGTACAACATGACTTCCTATAAAGCCAGCGCCTCCCGTAATTAAAATGCATTTTGAAGATTTCATTTGCTTGTCTATTATCAATAACAAACAAATATAGTTATAAAAAAGCTACGCATACCTCGATATGCGTAGCTTAATTTAATCAAAAAAGGCCTATATACTTATAGACCTTTTTGTATTAGTTATTTAACATAACAGGCATTACAAGCATAGTTACTGCTTCTCCATCTTCTAGACCATCTACTGGTGTTAAGATACCTGCTCTGTTTGGCAATGACATTTCTAATTGAATCTCATCCGATTGAAGGTTGTTTAACATCTCCAATAAGAATCTTGAATTAAATCCGATTTGCATATCGTCTCCTTGATAATCACAAGTTAAACGCTCATCTGCTTTGTTTGAGTAATCGATATCTTCTGCTGAGATATTCAACTCTGTACCTGCAATACGCAATCTGATTTGGTGTGTAGTTTTATTTGCATAAATAGCCACACGACGAACTGAATTCAAGAATTGAACTCTGTTCAATAATAATTTATTCGGGTTTTCCTTTGGAATTACCGCTTCGTAATTTGGATATTTCCCATCGATTAAACGACACGTTAATGCGTAGTTATCAAACGTGAATTTTGCATTCGAATCATTAAATTCAATTACTACATCCGCTCCAGACGCCATTAAAATATTCTTTAAAATATTCAATGGTTTCTTTGGCATGATAAAACTAGCTTCACTTGGTGAAGTGATATCTGTACGAGAATATTTAACTAACTTATGTGCATCCGTAGCAACGAAAATTAATCCTGTCGGTGCAAATTGAAAAAATACCCCTGACATTACTGGTCTTAAATCGTCGTTACCTGCTGCGAAAATTGTTTTGCTAATTGCTGTTGCTAAAACACCAGCTGACACTTCTGTTCTTGATGGATCTTCTAAGCTCTCTGCTTTAGGGAATTCATCTCCTGCAGAATAAGCTAAAACGTATTTTCCAACATCTGAACTAATTTCAATCGTATTGTTTTCCTTTACTGAGAAAGTCAATGGTTGCTCAGGAAATGTCTTCAATGTTTCCAACAATAACTTAGCAGGAACAGCAATACTTCCTTGACTAGTTGATTCTATCTCTAGACTAGCAGACATTGTTGTTTCCAAGTCAGACGCTGAAACTCTCAAGATATTATTATCCAATTCAAACAAGAAATTGTCTAATATATGTAAGGTATTACTACTACTAATAACACTTCCTAATACCTGTAATTGCTTCAACAAATAGGAACTCGATACTATAAATTTCATATTAAAATATTTTTATACGTAAAAGGCTTTACACCTACAAATATATTCGATTAACTTCAATAATAAAAGTAGAATTTGCACTACTTTTTAACAAAAGCCTTTCTTTTAAAGAAAGAAAACAAAAATCCAATCACCAACAGAACGACAATCGGAACAACTAACACAATAATTTGGATGGTTGTATGCTTTTCAAAAACCTTCATCTTATCTAAAACTGGAATTTTAACTTCCTTAGTACGAAGGTTAATCAGTCCAGAATCGTCCAATAAATAGTTCACCGCATTGAACAAAAATTCTTTATTTCCGTATAGTTTATTGGTCCATTTATCATAGCCCAATTCCATCGGTTGATAGTCTTGATCCAATTGATTTTTGATGATATCCCCATCACTTATCACGATCATTTTCGTTTCTTCACTTTGTTTTTTCGCATTTGGTAAAGCAAATGGCAGTACTCTATTTTCAAAAACAGACTTGAATTGCCCTTCTAACAGCACCCCCAACACATAATTCCCCTTTCCTTCATACAATTCAGGAGTCGTTTCTTCATTGAGCATATCCAAGGTAATCTCCGCTGGAGTACCAACAGTCAAGGAATATTGAGACGATTGTAAAAGCACAGTTTTACGAATGCCGTTTTTCAACGTGTCAATTGGCGAAGCAAAATCCATGCGAACCCCTTCAATATTCTTCACTATAGGATGATTTGATTCAGGGTAAACAAAAGGAGCGAATTTCCAAATAAACTCCCCGTATTGTGTTTCACTTCCTTGACGTCCCAATGCTAATTTTATTGGAGTTGCCACCTCATCTTTTACCAAAAGTGGATTAATACGCACGCCGTATTTGAATAGCATTTCTCCCAAAGACTGATCCTTTGGATAAGCCAACATGGTTCCTTTGGCGCGTAAACTGTCAAAATCTGCTTGTACTTGATCTAACAACCACAAGGTTTTTCCACCATTCATGATGAATTGATCCAAAACCTCTATCTGTTTTTCATCAAATTCTCGCGTTGGTTTAGCCACAATAGCCAAATCAAATTCCTTCAGCTGTGCTAAGGTTTTTTCTGGTGTTTTAGCAACTGAATCTAACGTAAAAGGCGCAATGTGATAGTTCTCTTTAGCCGAAATTAAAAAATCTGCGATATATTGGTCCTCTAATTGGCCATTGCCCTTTAGAATCGCAATCTTTTTCGATTTAGGCGTATTAATCTTTGCAATAGCTTCCGTAAAAGCATATTCTAAATGTTGAATAGAAGTCAATACTTTCTCTTCGGTATTCGCTCCAATCATATTTTTCAACAATTGAACTTTTACCATTTGTTCCCCTTTGCTAACAAAAGCCCAAGGAAATACTAAAGATTGAGATTGAATCCCTTTATCATTAACCGTTAAGGTAACGGGCTTAGCCCCTAGCCCATACAGGTTACTTACAATTTGATCTTCTGTTCCGCCCCCTTCTTCTAAAGGATTGACAAAACGGAATAAAATATTTGAATTTTCAGCACTAAACTCTTCTAGCAATTGACGTGTTTCTCCTTGTAGTTTGACGAACTCTTGAGAAAATTGACCTTCTAACAGCACCTCAATTAAAATAGGTTCTTCTACCTGATCGATAATTTCATTCGTAATTGAAGAAAGCGTATAACGCTTGTCTTGTGTCAAGTCGAAACGATGATGTACAACTGATCCAATACCGTTTAACAGTACAATTCCGGCAATAAAACTACCAAGCTGAACAATATTTTTCTTTGTCTCTCTTTTCATTATTTGCGCAATTGATTAATTCGGAATACAGTCAAACTCAAAAATAAAGCAGAAAAGGAGATAAAGTAAAGTAAATCTCTTGTATCAATTACTCCCCTAGAAATACTGCTAAAGTGAGCATGTATTCCCAACTTGCCAATACCGTGTAAGGCTTGTACACTATCCAATAGAGTTAATCCATAAGAAGCCAACAGACAAAACAGGACGGCTAAGATAAAAGAGACCACCTGATTACTTGTCAAGGAAGAAGCAAAAAGCCCCATGGCTACATAGGCTGCCCCTAAAAATAGAAGTCCTAAATACGAACCAATCACACTTCCTAAATCAAAGGTTTGTCCTGCTAAAAGATACTCTTGCAACACCCAAACATACACCAAAGTAGGCAGGATAGCTAAGAGCACAAGCGTGAGTACTCCAAAAAATTTACCCAACACAATTTGCCACGGAGACAACGGTTTGGTTAAAAGCAATTCTATGGTTCCTTGTTTAATTTCTTCTGAAAAACTTCGCATGGTCACCGCGGGAATTAAAAATAAAAATACCCAAGGAGACAAAAAGAAAAAAGGAGATAAATCGGCAAATCCACTTTGGGGGATATTATAATCTCCATCCAAGACCCAAAGGAAGATTCCATTGACAATCAAAAAGACAATGATTACTAAATAACCGATTGGCGATCCAAAAAAGGATTTAATTTCGCGCAAACACAGTGCTTTCATATAGTAAATGCGTTTATTTTAACGTAGCGTATTTATCCACACTCCACGCTTCAGCTTTTTCTTTGAATAGTTTCTTGAAATAAGGCCAAACTTCTCCAAATAACGTTGATTTTTTATACGTATCTAAATCTGATTCTTCAGTCCAATAGCTGTAAGTAAAAAAGATATTCGGTTGATGTTTATCTCTGTATACTTCTAGAAATTGACAACCTGGAAAGTTGCGAATTTGGTCTTTGTATTTTTCAAAATGATTTAAAAAATCATCTATTTTATCCTCTTGTAAGGTAAGTTTTACGATACGTACAAACATATTTTTTTACTTTAGATTACTCTTCACTAAATTCTATAAACAACTGATCTTCTAAATGCACGCCTAGTAACGTTCGGATAGAACCACCAGGTTCATTTGTTGTTGAATACATAATCGCCACTACCAATTGTCCAACTTCATTAAATAAAGCGAGTAATTCTCCAGCTTTATTCAGCAATTCACTTGGATCATTGACATTGAAATCAGCGTAGTATTCATTTATTTTTGTAATTGTACGATTTTTTATTCGAATACCAAAGTTTCTTCCCCTTCCCACTTGTTCAAACAATTCTCTCGAAATATTCGTCACTAGATTTCCGAATTTATCTTCATACACGTATGTTCCAATAATGAGATTCGGTTTAACGGTAAGATTTTCAAGCAATAAGTTCATCTTATACAAAGAATCAATCGGTTGTCCGATTGCTTGTAACTCTTTTCCTTCACACAGTTGATACGCACAGTACACGAATACGTCATTTGTACTCATGCCTTCCACGTGATTAATCGCAACCGCTTCTTCAAACTCATGCGTGCCGAGTGCAACTGCAATTGCCCCATTATCCGTTCCGATAAAGTAATGGTCTTGATATTTCACGCATATAGCAGCCGAAAAAGGCAAGATAGCAGAGGCTACAGATAGAATATGAATGGTTCCTTTTGGAAAATGGCTATACGCCATAGAAAGCACAAAACCAGCATCTGCCACTCGATAGTTTCTCACTCCATGAGAAATATCAACTACATTACAATTTTGAATATTAGAATATATCTTCCCCTTTAAAACGCCTACATAATAATCCGTATATCCAAAATCAGTTGTTAATGTAATTATTCTCTGCATTATTTTTTAGTCTCTATTTTTATAAGAAAAATCAATTTTTTATAGTAGATTTGAAATACAAAATTAGACTATTTTTTTAATTAATTCGTATTAGTATTGAACGAAAGAATAATAGAACTATCGGAAATTAGCCCTAAAGAGTTTTGGGGACCTCAAGACATCCACTTAGACGTTTTAAAAAAGCTTTACCCTCGTGTTAAAATAATCGCAAGAGGATCTCTATTAAAAATATATGGAGAGGAAGAAGTTTTAGATGAATTTGAACGAAAATTTGTCCGTTTGGTCAAATACTTCACTCGATATAATAAGATTGATGAAAATGCGATTGAGCGCATTGTATTGGATAGTGACATCCAACAAACCACAGCTTTAGACGATGTCTTGGTGCATGGTGTTGGAGGGAAGCTAATCAAGGCTATGACGGAGAATCAGCATAAGTTAGTCAAATTTGTAGAGAAAAACGACATGGTTTTTGCCATAGGCCCTGCGGGTACTGGAAAAACCTATACGGGTGTTGCTTTGGCTGTTCGCGCTTTAAAGAACAAAGAGGTTAAGCGTATTATTCTAACACGTCCTGCAGTGGAAGCTGGTGAAAACTTAGGTTTCTTACCAGGGGATATGAAGGAAAAATTAGATCCGTACATGCAACCGTTGTACGATGCATTGCGAGATATGATTCCGCCACAAACCTTAGAAGACTATTTATTCAAAGGCGTGATTCAAATTGCACCTTTAGCGTTTATGCGAGGTCGTACCTTAGATAATGCTTTTGTTATTCTAGATGAGGCACAAAATACCACGCATTCTCAGATGAAAATGTTTTTGACGCGTATGGGAAAAAACGCCAAGTTCATCATTACTGGAGACCCAGGACAGATTGACTTACCGCGCAAAGTTTCTTCTGGATTAAAAGAAGCAATAGAAATTCTGAAAGATGTTGAGGGAATTGGCATGCTTTACTTGGATGACAAAGATATTGTACGCCATAAATTAGTAAAACGCATTGTAAATGCTTACAAAATTGTGGAAGACAGACGAGATACTATCAAACCAGATGATATAAAAAAGGTTGAAAACAATTAAGTTTTCAACCTTTTTTTAATATTCAATTATTTACTCCCAATGTTATACGTTATAGGTATCTCTGAAAAATTGCAATTTTAATTCTTCCCCTATAAACAAATTCAAATCATCTCCATCTAACTCGTAACGATCGCATTCTTCAAGAATTTCTAACAATTCTTTTTCTTTGCTTTCGTTCAAAGAAACATAGTCCGGAGACAATACAATTTTAAAAGCGATGCTCTCTCCTTCACAACGGAGGTCACCATAAATCATGTGATTTCCACCACTTCCAGAAAAGCTACGTGTATTTACATCAATACACACTAAAGGAATTTGATTAATTCCCAACTCTTCTATTCTTTTATTTTCAAAAGCTTTGAATACCCAATTTCCAGATAATTTCTTATCGTACAAGTAATGTCCAAAGCATGCGAAATCTGTTTCAATACCATCTTTCTTGCTCAAGCTAACAGCAACTGAATGATCAAATCTTCCATCTAAAAAAGAACGAGCGCTATCATCTTTGTAAATGACAATTTCGATTTTCTCATTTGCAGTCGATGATCGGTATACTCTTCCCTCTCCTTCAATTAAGGGTTCTTCATAAGGAAAAACGATTTTTACATTCGGTTTCATACTAGCATAAACAATCCCTTTCTTACTGATGGTGATTGTTTGTAAAGAATCTTGTGCTAATATTTTAAAAAACACGCCCTCTGAATCTTCTTTCTTCAAGAGGTCCAGTTGTTTTGTATCATTTTCTTTTTGTCCCTTTTCAGTTAAATTATCACTTCCACAAGAGGGAAACAATGAAACAGTTAAAGCCAATATCATATTCTCAATCTTTTACGTTACAAAGATAATCCCAAACAACATACCAAAAAAAACGAACTTTTTTTATTTAGTAATACTTTAACGTTTATTACTCATTATTTTAGAATTTCAATTATAAAATTAAATAAATAATTAGGAACAAAAAAATAATATCACCTAAATATCAGAAGTAAAATCAATAAATTAACAAATAGATAAAAACTGAGATAAAATATTTACATTGAGATCAATTAACAATTTTAACTCCTCTTAACCTCAAACCCCTTAATAAAAACAAAAAACAAAAAAACATTTGCCTTCATTCTGCTTACAAATTTGATTTTCACCTCTACAAAAAAAGGAAGACTTGAGGTTAACCTCCTCATTTTGGGGTAAAAAAAAACTGTTTACACCTCAAAGGGAGAAACAGTTTCACATGCGTAGACCACTAATTTTGAAGTCGTGAAATAAGTCCATCTTTACAATAAAGCCGTTTTATATCCTGTTTGGCGAAGACAAAACATCAAATCTTCTTCATTATTACTTATACAATACACGCGTATTGTTGAATTGTCTTTTTTCTGAAAAATAGGTTTAAAACTTTTTGGTAAACTAGCATAAAATGGATCCATTTCTTTTAATTCATACTTTGGATCTATATCTACAGTAACCAATACCACGAACTCATTTGCTTTTAATACAATTGGTAATTTCATATATCTTATTTTTTAATTCTATCGAAATTTAAAAAAAATTTCAGACAATTCATATTTCATTATCAAAAATCTTATGTAATGTCAACTAAAAACACACAGATAAAATAACTGTTATGAAATTTAATTCATTTTTTTTCAGCATTATTATTTAATAAGTAACAAAAATGCATTCTTAAAAAGAATACATTGGTCTATATTCCATTTGTTTTACACTATTAAATAAATGTTATATTCTAATAGTATAAGCTATTTTACCTACTTTTGTTTCATCTAAAAACAGTAAGAGCACATAACAACTTAGAAAATGCAAAACATTCCTAGTGTTAACTTACGTGATTTCCTATCGGATGACCCGGTACGTAAACAAAAGTTTGTAAATGAAATCGGCCAAGCCTACGAAGAAATTGGATTCGTAGCATTAAAAGGACACTTCTTAGATGATCAATTAGTTGAGAATCTGTACACTGAAGTTCGCAATTTTTTCAACCTTCCTTTAGAGACCAAAAAGAAATACGAAATCCCTGGCATTGGTGGCCAAAGAGGATATGTATCTTTTGGAAAAGAACATGCCAAAGGAAGATCAGAAGGAGATTTAAAAGAATTTTTTCACTTTGGGCAGTATGTTGAAGACAACCCTGAATTAGAAAAAAGTTATCCTGCCAACGTAACTGTTGACGAATTACCTCAATTCAATCCCATCGGAAAAGAAACGTATCAAATGTTAGAAAAAACAGGGGTTTACGTTTTACGTGCATTAGCAATCTACTTGGGACTTGATGAATTTTACTTCGATAAGTTCGTCAAAAACGGAAACAGTATTTTAAGACCTATCCACTATCCACCTATTACGGATGAGCCTAAAAATGCAGTTCGCGCAGCAGCTCACGGAGATATCAATTTGATTACTCTACTTATGGGCGCACAAGGTAAAGGATTACAAGTACAAAATCACAAAGGCGAATGGATTGATGCTATCGCTGCAGAAGATGAATTAGTAATCAATGTTGGAGATATGTTATCTAGACATTCAAACAACCGATTGAAATCTACTATTCACCAAGTGGTTAATCCACCGAGAGAACTATGGAGTACTTCTCGTTATTCGATTCCTTTCTTCATGCACCCTATTAGTGAAATGCCACTCAATTGCTTAGACAATTGTATTGATGAAGCTAATCCTAAAAAATTTGAGGATATCACAGCAGGTGAATTTTTACACCAACGCTTGGTTGAGTTAGGTTTAATTAAATAGTTTTATTGGAGATGGGTTTGGGGGTATGTATGGGTTATGAGCAACAAACATCATAAACCTTATAAACATCCTTTTTCCCATCTCCAATTTCCATTTTCTCCTCTCCCATTTTCCCTTTTTTTACTATCTTTGAGTAATACCAATACAAGTAGATTTATAAATCCAAATTAAAATAATGGCAAAGAAAATCAGTAGTTTAGAAGACTTAGGTGGTTTTGTTTTTTCAACAAATAAGGACTTTGAATTCAGTCAAGAAGAAGTAATGGATACATTATCTCCTAATGAACAACGACTGGAAGCTCATTTGGACAAGAAAAACAGAGGTGGTAAAGTGGCTACAATCATCAAGGGTTTTGAAGGGAACGAAGATGATTTAAAAACATTAGCCAAAGATTTAAAAACACTTTGTGGCGTTGGAGGAAGTGCTAAGGATGGTGAAATCATCATTCAGGGAAATTTTCGTGATAAAATCATGGAGTATTTACAAAAAAAAGGCTACAAAGTGAAACGTGTAGGCGGATAAAAAAAGGAATAATATGAAAATAAAATCATCTGAACTTATTTTAAATCCTGATGGTAGTGTTTACCACTTGAATTTAAGACCTGAGCACTTGGCAGAGAATATTATCTTCGTAGGTGATCAGAATCGAGTAGATCGAATTTCGAGACATTTTGATACTATTGAATTTTCTACACAAAAAAGAGAATTCAAAACGCAAACAGGTACGTATAAAGGCAAGCGTTTTTCTGTAATTTCAACAGGTATTGGCCCTGATAACATTGATATTGTCGTAAACGAAATTGATGCCTTATTCAATATTGATTTAGAAACTAGAGAAATTAAAAAAGAACTGACCTCAGTGAATATTGTGCGTATTGGTACTTCGGGATCTTTACAAGCGGATATTCCTGTTAATAGTTTTGTTTTATCTCAATATGGCTTAGGATTGGACAACATGATGCGTTCGTATCTTATAGAGGATATTACGGATTATGCCATGGAAGAAGCATTTATTGCTCATACCCAATGGGATTTGAGAAAAGGACGTCCTTATTTCATTCAAAATAGCCCTTGGTTAGAAGAAAAATTGAGCAGTGATCAAACCTTTAAAGGAATTACAGGTACTGCTGGAGGATTCTACGGTCCACAAGGTCGTGTCTTGCGTTTAGAAATCCAAGATCCAGAATTGAATCACAAAATTGACAATTTTAAGTTTAACGACTACCGCATTACTAATTTTGAAATGGAAACTTCAGCTATCTATGGATTAGCTAAATTGCTAGGACATCACGCTGTTTCCTTGAATACCATTATCGCGAATAGAGCCAATGGTACTTTTTCAGAAGATCCATATGCAGCTGTAGATCAATTGATTCTTTACACCTTAGATAAATTAAGCGAAATTTAATACTATATATCGCTTCTTGATACTAAAAAAGCTCAGCCTTAGCTGAGCTTTTTATTTTTTATAATACGCTTGAAGGTCAAACCCTAACAATGCGTTATACTTTTCGTACTGTTCATCTATCGTTGCTGTGAGGTGAATTTGCTCTTTTGTCACAGGATGCTCAAAAGTTAACTCAACAGCATGCAGCAACATAGCAGTAAGACCAAATTGATCCAACCACAATTTATTTTGCTTATTACATCCGTGGGGTCTACTCCCCAAAATTGGATGAAAAATATGTTTAAAATGTTTGCGCAATTGGTGTTGTCTTCCCGTTTCTGGATAGGCTTCTACCAACGAATAACGCGAAGTAGCATGCTTGCCAAAAGGAATCGCTGCTTCTACTCGTTGTAAAGTTTTATAGTACGTCTTTGCCTCTTGTAATTGTCCACTATCATTTGTCAGTGCATAATCAATGGTCTCTTCCTCTGCTGTATATCCTCTCACTATAGCCATGTATTTTTTCTCCACTTGTCGAGTAGCAAAAACTTCATTGAGTTGTTTTAAGACCTCTTTTCTCAAAGCAAATAACAACACCCCCGATGTTTTGCGATCCAATCGGTGCACAGGATATACATATTGCCCAATCTGATCTCGCAAAATTTGAATGGCATATTCTTGAATATCGCTTGCAATAAAAGACTTGTGTACTAATAAATCACGAGGTTTATTAATCGCTACGATATATTCGTCTTGATACAAAATTTCTAACATGCCGCAAAGATACTTCAACTTGATTACTACCAAAGCCATTGGTATAATTTATAATCTCCATTTTTAAATAAAATAATACATTTGCGTACTTTTTTGCATCGTATATGACAATTCAAATAGCTCAGAAAAAAGGTGTTTTTGCTCTTATTAAACAATCTTTTTCTAATGAAACAATCGATTTAACGAAAATTCCAACGAATAAGGCAGTTCTGCTCTTGGCTATTCCCATGATGTTTGAAATGCTGATGGAATCCGTTTTCGCTTTAGTGGATTTATATTTTGTCGGGCATCTCAAAGAAAGTGCTTTTGCTATTCAAACTGTAGGACTTACCGAATCGCTACTGTCGATTATCTATGCTATTTGTATCGGTATTAGTATGGCAGCCACTGCTATTATTGCTCGTCGTATTGGAGAAAAAGATAGAGAACAAGCCTCTATTAATGCCGCTCAAGCGATTTCTATTGCCACCATCATCACTATCGTTTTGAGTGTCTTGGGCTTTATTTTCGCCAAAGATTGGTTGATTTGGATGGGTGCTTCAGAAGAATCGGCAGAATATGGCTATGGTTATACGCGTATTTTACTTGTGAGTTGTGTATCGATTATGATGCTCTTTCTTATCAATGGTATTTTTCGAGGAGCTGGAAATGCAGCGATTGCCATGAAAAGTTTGTGGTTTGGTAATTTATTCAATATTATACTTTGTCCCATACTCGTTCGTGGTTGGTGGATTTTCCCAGAAATGGGATTAGATGGAGCTGCCTATTCAACGGCTATTGGACGCAGTGTAGGGGTATTATATCAGATTTACTATCTCACGCGAAAAGATTCCTTGATTCAACTCAAATGGCACTATTTCAAAATGCAGGGAGAAAAGGTTTGGCACATTCTGAAGATTGCCATTCCAGGTATGATTCAATATATGATTTCAACATGTAGTTGGGTGATTTTAGCGCGTATTGTTGCGCAAAGTAGTGGAGAAATTGGGTCTTCTGGTTTCTTAACGTGCTTGCGCTTGATGATTTTCTTTATTTTACCAGCTTGGGGATTGAGCAATGCTGCTTCTACTTTAGTAGGGCAACATTTGGGAAATAAAGATCCACAACGGGCAGCTCAATCTGTCATGACTACATTAAAATACAACGTTATTTATATGTTAGTTGTGACCGTTATCTTCTTTACTATGGCAGATTATCTAGCTTCTATTTTTACCACACAAGAAGATATTAAATCCGTTACTATTTTAGCCATGTATATCGGTGCTAGTGGCTTTATCTTTTACGGAATAGGGATGACGTTAATGAATGCGTTCAATGGAGCAGGAGATACTTTAACCCCTTCTATTTTAAACTTTGTCGGATTCTGGTTGTTCCAGATTCCCCTAGCCTATGCGTTAGTATACTATTTCAACTGGGGCTCAGAAGGCGTATTTATCGCAATTCCTGCCGCAGAAACACTGATTGCAGTTTTGGCATTCATTGCCTTTAGAAGAGGAAAATGGAAGTTGAAACAGGTGTAATGGGAATGGAAAAGGGTTAGGAGTTATGGATTAGGCGTTATGGATTAGGCGTTATGGTTATGGGTTAGAAGTTATGAGTGAAGGGTTTAGGGTGTCTTTTTTAATCATTAAACAAATTGTTTTTTATGATTAACCTCTATCAAGGATGTACAAACCATTAAAAATAATGCTTTAGAATATTAGAAACCCAAAAGCTTTTATTAACTCAGAAGATTAATTAAAAAAGCAGTCAACCAGTATAATAATACTAGGTCTCATCATTCAATAGCAAAAATGAAACGGGGGTTTCATTTAAAAACAAATGGTTTGGAAAAAGTACTTTTTCCAAACCATTTATTACTATATTTAATAATGAAGTTAATGTTTAAAAACGCCCCCTATTTAGGGATGTTCAACTCTTAACTCCTAACTCCTAACTCCTAACTCCTAACTCTTAACTCTTAACTCTTAACTCTTAACTCTTAACTCTTAACTCCTAACTCCTAACTCATACCCCTTGTCTAACCATATCCACATGCGGAATACCATCTTCTAAATATTCTTCTGAAACAGGTTCAAATCCAAATGATCCATAAAATTTCTTCAAATACGATTGTGCGCCGATTTGGATGGCTTGGGCACCGAACTCCTCTTCAATTTTCTCTAATGCCAAGTCGATTAAAACCCTTCCTAATCCGTCTTTTCTATACTCTTGATGAACTGCTACCCTTCCGATTGAAATTTCTTTATAACTCAAACCTGGAGGAACAATTCTCGCATAAGCAATTACATTTCCGTGTTGTGTAGCAAACACGTGTAAGCAATTTTTATCTTTTCCATCTAGTTCTGGATAAGGACAATTTTGTTCCACTACAAAGATATTAGTACGTAGTTGCATGATATCATACAATTCATCCGACGTCAATTCTTCAAACGCTTTTGTATGCCAATGAATGCTATTCATAACTTAATTAATTTAAGGCAAAAATAAAAAAAATATGGGTATTCCGATGTGATGTTATTCCATTTTATCTCGTAGTTCATCATTTACTGAGGTAGCAACAAATACACACCTACAGCAAAGCCATTATTCAAAACGTGAAAGAAATAACCATACCAAAAACCAAAACGCATGCGCAAATATCCCATTCCCAATCCTAATACAAACTGTGGTAAAGTAATAAGTGGAGCTAAAAGGATAACACGTAAAGGAAACTCTTCAAAATTAAAAATGTGTATTGCAGCAAATGCAACCGAAGCGATATAAAAAACCACTGGAAAACGGGCGGTCCACCAATGCGCAACACGCGTCTGGTATTTCAAACACGAGAAAAGAAATAAGGCTAATAGCAAACCTGAAAAAATATAGAGGTACATTGGCCCTTGCGGACTGATATTTTCTGCAATCGGAAAAGCAGCTTGCGTCATATATGCCGTAAATGCAAGGACACCTATAATGACATTTCGCAAGCGAAAACGCATCGCTAATCGAAAGGCAACTTCCTCTAGCAATGGACCGAATAGCACTGCAAAACCAATAAATCCAAAAATTCCTATTTGTTCCATGACTTCTTCAAAACGGTCATGCATGGGAATATCAATAAGAGAATCTAAAAGTGCTCCACCAAAAATGATGAATACAAAAAGGCATAACCACAAACGAAAGGTATACCCCAATCCTTGTTTAGGTGTTTCTGTACTTTTTTCAGTGTTAGGTCTTCGCAAGAAAGACAGAAAATCAATTAGTAATTCGCGGGTTGACATGTTCTGTTTTATTTGAGTTCAAGGTACTAAAAAATATCCATCAACAAAAAATGGCTAATATGAATCCTTGTAGCATTCTTTCGTAACTATAAAGTCAATCACTTCGAGGATTAACCAATCTTTTTCGGGTTATTAATTAACTTTTTAACTCAGTTTATTTGAAAGCTTAATTAACGTTTTTTGATTATCAATTCCCTTTCTTGTTAAGTTTTAAAGCATCGTTTTTTTTTATAATATTTCCTAGTTAATTTTAATTCAAGATATCAAAAACAAATGATGTTTTTAATCCAATTTACACTAGATATCAAGGTGTTAATAAAATATTTACACAAAACATGATGGAAACTATCATGAATAATTCATATAGAGTATCAGAAATAAGTGAGTCTCGTTGCATTGAAATTAAGGAAGATTCTATTTGAAAAAGGTTTCTTTAAATTATGATGAATAAAATAGACTTTTTTTTAAATCAGTAACCTTTTGCAAAAGTCTTGAAACTCCATGATTATATAATATGAACTAATACCGAGTGTTTATCCTGAATTTGTGTTTACATTATTTAATAGTATTATTTTATAAATCCCTGTGTAACAAGATTTAGAAATCATCATTATGTACAATACTACTTTATATCTTGTTAGTTTCTTTTAAAATTCTAGTATTTTCCTTATTTGGTATAATACAATAAAAGACGTTTATATTTTAATATAATTTTTGAGTCTCTTCATAATTACAATATTGAAGAAGAAATACTCTTGGCCGAGAGATAGACCGAACCACAACAATTAAAGTCTTAAATCTATGATTAATATTAACTAAAACATCAATAACCATGAAAAAATTAAAACCAGAAAATTTCCTAGAAATTGAAGAGCTTTCAGCCTTAGAAAACGAAACCTTAAAAGGAGGTACAGCTGAATCAGATGTAAAGGTTGAGAAGAAAGTTGAAAAGAAAAAAATCGAAAAATCTATCTAAATCTAGTAATCATGCAAAATTTTAAGCCCGAAAATTTCTTAGAAATTGAAGAATTATCAGCATTAGAAAATGAGACCTTAAGAGGAGGAGCTTCAGAGAGTGTTGAAATTAAGAAAGAGAAGAAGAAAGAGAAGAAAATAGAATCTAATAAATAATTAATTCTAAATAAGGAGGTGTTTAAGTCAAAGCACCTCCTTATAAATTCTTTTAAAATTATATATATGAAAACAAATAAATTTTCTAAAGATTGGTGGTATTCATTTGTGGACAGAAATCTCTCTTTTTCAGAGTGTCAAGTCTACAAAGAGGTGATTTCAGAAGATATTTTAATTTCACTGGATCTTGGAGTGAGAGAGATGTTAAGATCTAGAATCAATGAATTTAATATTAGAGATGGATTTAGACTATATATTGATGAAAGAGAGTTAAGCGATTCTGAGATAAGAAAGTTAATTAAAGATAATAAGATAGATGATTCAGAAAGTATTGAAGCATATTGTAATCGGGTCTTTGGTAATAAATTTGGGATAATTACTAACTATTGCGAAAAACATTCTGAAATATTAGCTAATACTGTGCTAAAAACAATTAGCCCATTGTTTGAAATTGTGGGTATTCCGCCTTGGGGTATAGAATTAACAACTTTTATTGGAAATTATGGTTGGACACCTATAGGAATACATAAAGACAATCGTGGAGAAAATGTTTTACATTATCATTTGGGACCAGGTAAAAAAATAATATATGTATGGGATGAGGATCTATATGACAAAGTAACTGGTGGGGTTTCTAATAATAAGGATGTAGAACCATTACTCAAATATGCAAAAAAACATGAATTTGGAGTTGGAGATTTATACTATATGCCTTGGAATAAGTATCATATAGGATATTCTGCAAATTTCTCAATTGGGGTAACTTTATGGTTTAATAATCCGACTAGATATGATTTTTCTACGTTGATGGTTGAAACCATTAAGAATTTATGTTTGAAAAATGATCAGAGTATTATAGAAAGTCAATTAGATTATAGTACTAATGAAAATACTTTTAATGATTTTATAAATACTCTTAATATTAAACAAGAGGTTTTAGAAAAGCCATTAATTGATTTTTTTAAGTCTATTTATAACGAATATAAAAAGTGTCTGATGAGTAACGGAGGTTGGCAAAATATACCTCTTAGTCTATATGCTAAAATTGATAGTGAAAAAGATTATTTTCCAAACTTAGAAAGTAAATCCCTTCTACCAAATGATTTATTTAATATCAAATTTGAAATTATAGAAAGTAGGTTGATTATTTATGTCCGAGGTTCAAAACTAACTTTTAAGCATTTTCCAGAATTAGTATCAATCATTAATATTATTAATACTTCTGAGACAGAAATTGACATTAAATCTATTATTTGTAGATATGAAACCTTACCTAAAGAAGTGATTTTATACTTTTTGAAGGTTTTGATTAATAATCGTGGAGTTAAAGTTAAAGATTTGAATTTAAAGGAGCTAAATTAATTATGAAGGGATATGAAATTGTTAAAGAAGGTGAGGGTACTTATATTTTTGTAACTGATAATAATATTGAATATCAACTAGAGACAAAACGCTCTGGAATTGTATACGAAGACTTTCAAGGAGAATGTAAAGATATTATAGAATTAGCATTGAATTGTGATATAAATACAGCTTCTAAAGATTATAAAACGACATTGACATTAGCCAATTTTTTTGAGGGACTCGCCAGTTCTCATGACGCGATTTATTTGCAGATACACAATCAGCCAGAACACCTTTATGAGGATAAGGTTCAGAGAAGAGGATTATCTCGACTAAAACTTTGGAATCGAGAGATTTCAAAGTTTTTTAAAAATCATATAATGTTGAATAATTTAGTATTGAACCCAAATAAAAGCAGTGATATTTTAAGTATTATAATAAAAAAAGATTCTATTTATTATAACCAATTTGTAATAAAATTTTATAGATTCTGCTATTTTAAAATGTATAAAGATATTTCTTGATTGAAAATGTTTAGAAAAAAAAAATATATTAAGCTAACTCGTCAACATGATTTAATGGACTGTGGGCCTGCTTCATTAAGTATGATAACTAGTTTTTATGGCAATAGATTTTCTCTATGTAACCTTAGAGAATTGTGCCAAATTGGTAAAGACGGAGTTTCAATGCTTGGAATCATTCACGCTGCACAAGAAATCGGGTTTGAAGCAAAAGCGGTCAAATTAAATCTAACTCAACTTGTTTATAATTTTACGTCTCCATGTATTCTTTATTGGAATAAAAATCATTTTTTAGTTTTAGAATCAATTGCTATTGTAAATAATAATTGTTTTTTAAAAATTGCAGATCCAGCTCATGGAAAAGTAACTTTAGGAGAGAAAGAATTTATTGATGCTTGGTTGAAAAATGAAGAGAAGGGAATAGCCTTATTTCTTAATCCTACAGAACAGTTTTATTTATTAAAAGATCAAAATGATTTTAAGGAAAGAGTAAATGAAATATTAAAATTGTTTGTTCCCTATAAGAGAAAGATTTTTTTATTAATGTTTTTTGTTCTAGTAAGTAATATGTTGAGTATAGCTCTTCCTTTTTTAACCGAATCCTTGATAGATAATGGGGTAGAAAAAAAGGATCTAAACTTTATTACTTTAATTCTTTTAGCTCAACTATTTATTTTTTTAGGTATTATGGTAATAGATATTTTAAGGAATTGGTATACACTTATAATCGGTGCAAATTTTAGTATTGATGTAATATACTCATACTTAGATAAGATTTTAAGACTTCCTATTCGTTTTTTTGACACTAAGAATTCAGGAGATTTTAATCAGAGGATACAGGATAATGTAAAAATTGAGGAATTCTTTACTTCGGATAGTATACTAACTATTTTTTCCTCTTTGACTTTGATTATTTATTCAATTATCTTGCTTTATTATGACATCTTTCTGTTTATTATTTATTTGGGACTTACTGTCTTATCAATTCTATGGTCGTTTTTTTGGTTAAAAAAAAGAAGAACTTTGGATTATCAATTGTTTAGTGCAAAATCTGAAAATCAAGAAGCTGTGTACGAGTTTTATAATGGGATTATGGAAATGAAACTCAATCAGTTTGAAGATTATAAAAAAAAGAAATGGATTTATTTACAAAAAAAAATATTAAAACTTAACATTAAGTCATTAAAAAACAATCAGTTTCAATCAATCGGATTTACTTTCTTTAATCAACTTAAAAATATTTTGGTAACTTTTTTGGCAGCAAGTTATGTTATAAAGGATGTAATGACTTTAGGAGCTTTATTAAGTGTTTCTTTTATTATAGGACAGATGAATACACCAGTTTATCAATTACTAAACTTTATTAAATCACAACAAGATGCATTTTTAAGTTTTAATAGATTAAATGAAGTATACTCACAAAAGGATGAAGAAAAAGATACAGATGTCAAACTTGATCTAGCACATGGACCGTTAGACATTCGAATGGAAAACGTTAGTTTTAAGTATAATATACTATCCCATAAAAATGTTCTGAAAAACGTCAATTTAATTATTCCTAAGGGAAAGATAACAGCAATCGTTGGACATAGTGGAAGTGGAAAAACAACATTAATGAAGTTATTATTGAATTTTTTCTTGCCGTCTGAAGGAAAAATAGCGTTTGGAGAAGATGAAATAACGCAAATATCAGCCAAGAGCATTAGAGAAAATTCTGGTATAGTGATGCAGGATGGTTATATATTCAACGATACCATAGAAAGAAATATAGCTATGAATGATGAAATTGTAGATAAACATAAAATGAAAAATGTTCTTGAAGCTGTTAATTTATTTGAGTTTGTCAATTCACTTGCACTAAAAGAGTTTACTAAGATTGGCTCTGGAGGAAATGGACTATCTGGGGGGCAAATGCAAAGAATACTGATAGCAAGAGCATTGTATAAAAATCCAAAATACATTTTTTTAGATGAAGCTACCTCTGCACTTGATTCTATAAATGAAAAGGAAATACATAATAACCTCAAGCAATTATTTTATAATAAAACGGTTGTAATAATTGCTCATCGATTAAGTACTGTTCAGAATGCAGATCAAATAATAGTACTTTCAAATGGTGAAGTCGTAGAACAGGGAAAACACAAAGAGTTGATAAACAAAAATAATTACTATTTCACATTAGTTAAAAACCAATTAGATATATAAGAATAATGTCATTTTTTTGTTAAAATTAGTTATAATTATTAGTTTTATTTTCACTAATATGTCTTTTACTATGGCAGCAAAATACGAAAAAGTGATTTATAAAAGTATAAATACAAGCGAGTATGCTTTAATTTATCAGATACTTAAAAATAATATCGAAGATTTTCCTGAGAATAAGAGTATTAATTATAAAGATTATGGTAGCAATTATTCATTTCAAATCGTATTAAAAAGCAATCATTTTAGATTGTAGTATAAGAGTAATAGATTGTGTAATAAAAAAATAGATACTATAATAGTAAAGATTGAAGAAGTGACAAAATAATAAACAATGATGAAAATAGGAATAATAATAGTTAGCCTTTTGTTATGTACAGGAATGGTGTATTCTCAAGGTCGTATTTCTGGTAAAGTACTCGATCAACTAGAAGCGCCTCTGCGTTTTGTGAGTGTTGTTCTATATAATGCTGAGACAGATGAATTAGTTACAGGAACAATTAGTGATGATACTGGGAATTTTTCATTTTCGAATATTAGTTTAGGAAGTTATTTCCTCGACGTCTCGTTTATTGGTTTTAAAACTCAAAAATCTTCATTATTCTATCTTACTTATGAGCAGTCCAATGTAAATTTGAACTTTGTTTTGGAGGAAAATATTGAATTGTTGAATGAGGTAGTTATTACTAGTCGTCGACCAGTAATTCAGCAAACAGCTGAGAAATTAATCATTAATTTAGAACAATCGCAGATGATAAGCTCAAATTTGCAAGATGTGCTTAAAAAGGTTCCTGGAATTATTGTTATTAATGGAAATGTTACTTATGGAGGACAGCAAGGAGTGAAGATTTTAATCAATGGAAAAACAACAGACTATATGGATATCTCATCCTTATTACGCGACTTTCCAGCCGATAATATTGCTAAAGTAGAATTGATTCAGCAACCTGGAGCTGAATTCGATGCAGATGGTTCAGGTCCTTTAATTAATATTATTCTAAAAAAAAATGTTAGCCTTGGAACTAATGGAAGTGTAAAACTTAACGCAGGGTATGATAATAGACCAGAATATGGGCTAAGTAGTTCCATTGCTAGCTATAAAAACAAACTTAACTGGCAATTAGATGCTGGATACAAAAAATCGGCATGGAGAGAGGATTTATTTATTAAGAGAAATATAAATAACCAAATATATGATCAGGCTACTATTGAACCCTATAGCCCAAAAACGATTAGATTTAACGGGGGAATAGATTATTATATTACGGAACAACACGTAATTGGTGTTGGAGCAAGATTAATTGACACAGAGTCTGATAGAATAGCCTCAAATAGTACCTACATTATTAAAGGAGATGTATCCGAAAATCTATTTACGGATAATAGCTTTGAACGTAATAGTAAAACTGTTAATCTGAATCCATATTATAAGTTTGAGGATGAAAAAAATCAATTGATTTTAGATTTTGATTATGTGAATTACAACAACGATAATATTAATACTATTTACAAAATTAAAGAAAGTGATGTCTCATACAATGATCAACGCTATTTTCAAGATGGAAAATATAAAATAATAACGTATAAGGGAGATTATAAGCGTTCTGTAAATGATGGTTTTAACTGGATGTTTGGAAGTAAATATTCTAAAGTTTCAACTGATAATGATTTAGAATCTTTTGAACATACTGCTACTGGAGAATTTGGGTTAGATCCCAATCAAAGTAATCGTTTTTTAATAAGCGAAGACATAGTTGCATTATATTTTAAAGTGTTTAAAAAATGTAAAACTTGGTCTTTTTCAGGGGGATTACGTTGGGAACATAGCGATACGAAAGGGACATCTTCAAATCCATATGAAGTAAAAAATAGAGTTGTCTCTAAGTTATTTCCTAGTGTGAGCATTGACAGAAGTATTAATGAACAGTTTGGAATAAATTTATCCTATAGTTATCGAATTTTGAGACCTTCCTATAATTCTTTAAATTCTTTTGTATTTTATTATGATCCCTATACTTTTGAAAAAGGGAATCCAAATTTAAAACCTGAATTCACAAATAGCTTCCAGTTCAACTTAACTTTTGAGCGTAAGCCCTTTTTCAGCATAGCTTACAATAATACAAATGATGCTTTGTTTGAATTAGTTTCACAGAATGATCTTACAGCCCAAACTTCAAGATCTATTATTAATCTTTCTAAACGAGAAAATTGGAATTTCAGAGTTTTTGCTCCTGTAAAATTTGGCAATAGATTAGATGGTTACAGTGGAATAATAGTAAATTATAATAAGTATAAATCAAGTGTATTAAGTCCTAAACTAGATCTAGATAAATGGAGTTTAACATGGTATTCCAACATAGAATATCAACTTCCTTGGGATATTCATTCAGAATTAATAGGGTATTATACAACAGGAGGCCTTCAAGGACAGATTGAGCACGATTGGCTGGCAGGATTAAGTTTTGCTTTGGGAAAAAAGTTTATGAATGATAAATTCAAAGTAAATCTTGGAATTGAAGAAGTCTTAAATCGTAAATTTGAAGGACGAATTAGATATGCTAATATTAATGCAGATATCCAAAGTGATTGGTCCCGACAAAATGTATATCTTCAATTGACCTATAATTTTGGTTCAAATTTTAATAAGAAGAAAGAAACAAGAAGTGCATCTGAAGAGGAACAAGAAAGAATTAAGGAAAATAATTAAACTTGTAACTATTAGGCAATAGAAAATAACTGAGGCACTTTGCCAAAAACTGTGTAAGAATAGAATTTACAGAAACTGAACTCGATTCTTTCAAAACCGTTTCTGATATTGTTAATATAATAAAAAGAAAAATAAATGAATAACTCTTTTTATATCTTAGATTATATTCCACATTGTTATCCTTATCGTTTTATTGATTCTATTAGCGAGATAAGTAAATCACATGTTATAGGAAAATGTTTTTTATCAAGTGAATCATTTTTCTATAAAGGGCATTTTCCTCAGAGCCCCATTACACCTGGTTACATAATCACAGAAATAATGGCACAAATAGGTGTATTGGCATTAGGCATCTATTTAAATAAAGAAAACATACAGAAAATAAATGCTGCATTCCTAACAAGTACAAATGTCAAATTTTTTAATATCAGCTATCCCAATGATACAATAACAGTAAAATCAAAACTTATTTACTACAAACTAAATACAATTAAATGCAAAATAGAAGCCTACAATCAACATGAATTACTGTTATGTAAAGGTGTACTGACAGGAAAAATCAAGTAAGTATAAATGAAAAATAAAAATAAAGTTGACCTCTATCCTGCTTTATGGGTAATCGTTTGGGATGTTGCTATAACTGCTATATACCAACCGAAAGAATATTGGGAAGGTAATTTACGAATGGTTAATGAGGGAAATCCGATAGGGTATATTTGTATGACTACTAATCAATATGGCCTTTTCTATCTAGCCTTCATATGGCTTGTTGCTGTAGTACTCTTTGCTAAAATACTCCCCTACTCTCTTAGTAAAACCTTTTTATTATTTGTTTTTATCTCCCATAATATCGGGATAGTTAATTGGATGCTATTCAAAAATCATTTCGTATTCGCAATTCTATTTATATTACTAAATTCTTTATTCTTTGATAGAAAAGAAATTTGTTCAAATAGCAAAACAACTTTATTTAAAAATTAATCACCTAAAATAAATCCAGTTGTAATCTAAATGCTACTGATTCCTATTTTGTATTTTTCTTGTCTCTCTCTTCCCAAAATCTACGTGGTTGTTACCCTCAAAAAACGAATTAAATTATCTTACATACTCTCAGCACAGCTAACAATTCTTGATAGTCTTTGACATTAAATGCGACCATCATTTTAGATACCCTTTTTTGAATTGCGCTCCTACTCAACAAAATTTCATCACTTAACTGATAAATCCGATAACCCTGTGACAACAACGCAATGATACGCCTATTTTTTGAATCGAGTAATGTGTTATTTTTAATTATTGTTTGAATTGCTCCTTTTGCCAAAGGACTTAAATAAGGCAAGGTATATTTATTGGATTCCACCAGATCTAACATCAACTCTTTCGTTAAGTCTGATTGAACAATTAAAGCATCTGTCTCCATTGTTTTATACATTGTATACAACGCAAGTGCTTTTTCACTTTCTGATAGCAAGATAATCTTACAATATGGAATATTTCTTTTGATTACTAAAACACAATCAGAAACTGATACTAGCTTATTTTCAGAAACTCCAACAAGGTCATATGTAATAATGGCTAGGTCGAGATCTAATATTGTTTCAAAAAGAGTAAAAAAATCTTCACAATTTGTTGTATTTAAAAAAGTATGCTTCTTCTTTCCAAGGATAGAAATATATCCTTCCACTACCATAAGGTTACTTTCAATTATCAATATTTTCATTTTTATATTCAAAATAGAATAAAAAAACAACAAAAAACAACAATTTAACAATTTTAATAAATAAAGATTAAAAAAACAAATATTTTACGGGATTAAGAAAAATAAAAAAACCAAAAAGTAAATTACTTTTTGGTTTTTTTATCTTATATCGTATGAAGTATTAAAACAACCCTTTCAACGCATCAATCGCGCCTCCTAGCCCTTCTTTTCCTCCAGTTAGGGAACCAAGCATATCTTTAATTCCTCCTCCATTTCCATCGCTCAAACCACCGATTAAATCAGTCAGTTGAAATCCACTTTCTCCTCCTTGTACTTTAGAAACGATCATTTCAATTACAGACGGAATCACCGTGCCTGCAAAATTTGATGCAACGCCTTCTGGCAATCCTATTTTTTCTGTCAAACCAGAAACTAAGTTTCCAATCATTCCCGACACCATTGGATTTGATGTTAAATTACTAACACCTCCGCTCAAAAGATCAGTTAATCCACTGATATTACCACTGCTAATGCTGTCTTTGAATCCGTTGATAATACTATCCCCTGTTTCTTTTGTAACAGCCGAAGTTAAGTCGTTTGAAATCGCAGAACCGCTGATTTCTTTCGCGCTTACTTGCTCAATTAATTTTGTAATTTGCTCTACCATAGTTTTTATTATTTCAAATAAAACTAAGCAATTAATTCAACAAATCTTTTATTTTAACAGTTATTTCAGACCAAACAGCATGCTGACTTTCATGAGTTGCTGTTGCGATATTCGGTGACAGTGAAAAAGCAGGTTGCATCAAGACTTGAATCACAGGATGTGGCTCTTCTTCGAATCGATCTAACCCGGCAAAAAGGATGGTTTCCTTGTTTACCTCATCAACTAAATCAACTTCATTAATAGCCTCTGGATAAGCACAATTGATTACACCTATGAGGTTCTCCGCTTTTTCAAACGACTCTTTATTCACGATATAGCGCTGAAAGTATTTTGTATGAACAGAGATAAAATGCGCTTGTTCAAGTAACTCCTCCATAGCTATGGATTCCATCGCTACAGGAAACACAATCCCATTAGGTAGTTCAAACTCTGTTTTGATTTTCGGTGTAGAATTGTCCGTATAAACAACATGCATACCCAATCCCAGTGCTTTTTGTGCTAAAAACTGTCCTGCTAGGTTCATCCCTATAATTCCCAAGGTTTTTCCTGACACCTCAATACCGGAGCTATACGATTGTTGTAATGATTTAAACATCGTATCCCCTTCCAAGGGCATATTTCGATTTGCTTCTTGTAGTAACCTTGTCCCACTAAATAAGTGAGCCAACACCATTTCTGCCGTTGCATTCGCCAACGATTCTTCTGCCCAGATTACAGTAATTCCATTACTCTTGATATGATCAATAAGTTCTAAATTCACTACAACCCCTGCGAAAACAATGGCTTTTAAATGTTTTAATTCGTCAATCATCGTTTTGTTCAACAACGTACCTTGCTGTACTAACAAAACCTCAATGTCATTTTTTTTTGTGTAAGCTACAAGTTGTTCATGCGCTACACGTACTTCTTTTATTTCAAATCCTAACGATTCTAATGCTTGTTTATTATTTTCTGGTATACCATCATTGGCTAATACTCTCATTGTATTCTAATTTAGTAAGTTAGACTAAGGTCTTCATCTGGTGCAATACTGCAGTTAGTGTCTCTACACTTGAAAGAGATACAGCATTATACAAAGATGCACGGTATCCACCTACCGAACGATGCCCCTTAATATTGGTAATCTGAGCTTCCGTACACAGTTGGTCAAATATAGCATTCAGTTGTTCATCCTTGAACGTAAATGTAACATTCATCTTCGATCGATCTTCTATTGCTGCTGTTCCAGACACAAAATCTAGTTCATCCAACGTTTGATATAACAACGCTGCTTTTTTATTGTTGATGGCTTCAATAGCTGCAACTCCTCCTTGTTGTTTCAGCCATCTCAGGTTTAACAAACACGTATAAACGGCAAATACATTGGCTGTATGATATAAACTATCTTTAGCAATATGTTCTTGGTAATCCAGCATTTGTGGAATGACTCTCTTAGTTTTTCCGAGAATTTCCTCTTTGGTAATAATCAAACTAACACCTGCTGAACCAATATTTTTCTGTGCTCCTGCGTAGATTAAATCAATCTGATCGTAAGCAAATTCGCGTGAATAAATATCTGAGCTCATATCACAGACTAGCGGTGCATTCGTCTGTGGGAGGTAATTAAACTGTGTTCCATGGATTGTATTATTCGAAGTAAAATGAAGGTAATCTACCGCCTCTTCTACTCGTACCTCTTTTGGAATATAGGAAAAATGTTGATCTTCAGAACTCGCTACTACCTTCACTTCTCCAAGCATTTGTGCTTGTTCAATTGCTTTACTAGACCAAGTACCTGTATTAATATAAGCTGCTTTTTGTTGCATTAAATTATAGGGAATACGCAAAAACTCCATGCTTGCTCCTCCTTGTAAGAATAAAGCGACATACCCTTTCTTGTCCAATCCCAATAACTCTAAACTCAAATGCCTCGCTTCTTCCAATGCAGCAATAAATTCTTTACTGCGATGTGAAATAGAGAGAATAGACATTCCTGTATTTTCGAAATTGAGAACAGCCTGAGCCGCTTGTTCATATACCGTTTGAGGCAACAAACTAGGTCCTGCACAAAAGTTATGTACTGCTTTCATATCTTTATAATTTTAGTAAAAATTCAAGCGTATCCACTTGATCTGCGTAATCCCAAAGCTGTGGATGTTGCGTTTGTCCAAATGCAATGCTATCCTCTGTTAATTCATTGGATACGATGCACTGTATTTTATCCTCATCCTTACGCAATCGTTCAACTACTTCATCAATAGCATCATAATACTCATAATAGATCGAAGAAATTGGTGAAGCATACGAAGCATCTTCTTTTATGGTCAAGAATCCATTGTCTAATAGCTTGAACTCACTCATTAGGAAAACAGCTTTATTATAATCGTAATTATTTGCGTAGCGCTCATATTCAATTACGTCTTTTTGTTCGTACATCCCTTGAAAAAACGCATCGAAGTTATAACCTCTAGGAACAAATAGTTTCGATACATTGCGACAACCTAATCCGTAAAACGTAAAAATATCTTTCCCTAATTCAACTAATTGTTCAGGTGTCTCTTCACCGGTAAGCAAAGCAACAGAATTTCTATTTTTGCGGATAACGTGTGGAACCGAATTAAAATAGTAATCAAAATAGCGAGCCGTATTATTGCTTCCTGTTGCAATTACAGCGTCAAATCCTTCCATTTTCCCCTCGATAAAAATCAGGCGATCTTGAAATTGTGGTTCAACGGTTTGCAAGTATTTCGCTAAGAAAGGTAAAAGTTTTTGATCGTTTGATGATAATTTGACCAAAGCGATATTTCCAGAAATCAAAACGGATAATAAATCGTGAAATCCTACTAATGGAATATTTCCGGCTAAGATTAGTCCTACCTTTTTTAGAGGTTCTCTTGAAAAATTATAGGCGGAGCACCATTGTGCAATATTTTCTTCCGTCAAGGCATCTGCCCAAGATTGCACGGCAAGAAGAACTTGTTCTTTTACAAACCATCCGTTATAATGTACAGATGTTTCAATTAAAGCTTCAAATGAGGAGAAAAAAGCATCATTATGTTCAACTTTTTCACTTTTTATAAATTCATTAGTAGCAAATTGTCTTAAAAAATCTCCTAACGCTACGAATGCTTTTTTTTTAGCTTCTAAATCCATATTGATTTGTTTCTGAAATGTTTTGGGTGTAAATTTGTAGCAAAGTTAATACATATAAAACAAAATATAAGCTATGGCAATCATTATAACTGACGAATGCATAAATTGCGGTGCTTGTGAACCTGAGTGCCCAAACAATGCGATATACGAGGGAGCTGACGATTGGAGATATAAAGATGGTACAGCCTTAAGAGGAACTGTTGTTCTACCTGACGGTACAGAAGTTGACGCAGATGCTGCGCAAGATCCTGTTTCGGATGAGTTCTACTACATCGTTCCTTCTAAATGTACGGAATGTAAAGGTTTCCACGAAGAGCCACAATGTGCAGCAGTTTGTCCAGTTGATTGTTGTATTCCAGACGACAATCACGTGGAAAGTGAAGAAACACTTTTAAACAGACAATCTTTCTTACACAATCATTAAGACAGAAGAAATCACAGCAATATGCTGAGATATTTCATAACGAAAAAGAGATTTGGGCCCTTTCCAAATCTCTTTTTTTTATTCGTTTATTTATTTTTTACTCGGTGTTAGTACAAAATAGATTACATAAATCCACCCTAACAATCCGTGAATAATAGCCCAAAGCACAGACTTATTCCGTGACCAAGAGGCTACAATTGCAATAATAGTTCCTAATCCAACACCTCCTAAAATTCCTGCATTTCCACCAGAACTGGCGAAAGCTTGTGTCCCTACTAATAAGAAAAACACAAGTAACAATAGATACTTTTTCATCGGTTTTGTTTTTTTAATTTGCTTTAAATTAATTATTTACAATTAAAAAACAAAGAAAAATCTTAAAAAAGAAGTAGAACAGAACCTAGTTTTATTTTTGATGTTGATTGATACTCTTGTAAATTTCCACTGTTTTCATCACCGTATACGCTTGCATTTTATGCTGTAAATAAAGAGCATGACTAGACGAATTATCCCCAACTTTCAACTTTCTTCTTCCTTGATCTACCCACGTATAATAATACGGTTGATTATTTTCAATTGCAACAGCTCCTTTATCATCTGCAATAAAGTTATAATCATTCAATGCAAAACGATGTTCTACTGCTGGATCAAAGAGATCATCTCCCGTATAAAAATAGGAAGCATCAGACAGTGCTAAATTGAAAATAGTTGGAAAAATATCTTTGTGTGAAGCCAATACATTGGCATCAAAAAAGGCAGGTTTATACTTTTCAGGAATATACATCAAGATGGGTACACTTCTTTTCAAAAAGCCTTCCTCTGGTGTATACTCAAAAACTTGACGAATATTATGATCCCCAGAAGCTACAATAATCGTATTCTCCCCTAAAGGAGAATTGCGAATTTCTTTAATGAAACGAGCCAATTCTGAAGCTGCATATTGATGTGAATAAAAATTAGCATAGGCTGTTTCCTCATCTACTCTAATTTTTTTCTTCATCTCTTCACTCATCGTAATCTTTTGCTTTTGGTAGTAAGCTGGCACTTCAAAAGGAGTATGATTACTAATGGTCAATCCAAAAATGAATTTAGGTGTTTTTGATTCTTTCAAGGTAGCTTGGATATAATCAAAGAGATAGCCATCGTGAACCCCCCAGGCAAATTCTTCTGCATCTGGGAATTTCTCTTCAATGAAATTTTTCCCTTGTATTACATCAAACTTTTGATTCTTAATCATATTATCAATATTTCTCCACGAAATACTAGCACCTGTTAAAAAGTAAGTTTCATATCCACTCTGCTTGAAAGGCAAAGCAATTGAACTAGCAAAAGGAGTATCAAAATAAACGGATTGAGAAATAATCGTTTTTGGAGTACCCAAAATAAAATCTTCCAAGGTTTGAATTGTCCCATTATAAGCAGATAAGCTGTTTTTAAAATAGTAGAGATTTGGCAATTCTTTACTTAAATCTCCAAGTAAATTTAAAGTTTCGCTATTCAAATCAAAGTAGTGATTACTCATACTTTCCATTTGTAGAAACACAACATTTGGTGGATTTTGAGCTAAGAATTCCTTGTGTTTCGTTTTCGTAAACAACTCTTGGTTAAACAAAGGCTGTTCGCTTTCTCCGATATAACCGCGTTGCACTTCCTCGACACTAGCAAAACCATTAGCTTGTAATTCACGTTCAATATCCGGGTTGATGGCATTGTCTTTTCGTTCTGAATTAGCAAATTTCAAAGAATATAAAGCATTATAACACAACGAATTGACAAATTCATTTTTGGAAATATTCGTATGCTCTCTTCGCAAAGTAAATACCCCTACACTTCCCCTCATTCCGATAAAGAATAAAGGAAAAATCAATAGTCCAATCACGCCATAAATTTTCGCACGAGATTGTGCAGGTTTCACCACTTTGCGCTTCACATATTTACTCCAATATAGCCAAGCAATCACGGCAACTGCATAAACCAATGCGATATAAAATAGTGGATAATCCGTCCAAACGGAAGTTAATACTGCAGCTGTATCATCATTAAAAATTCCGAAGAACAATAGGTTGATATGGGATTGGAAAAACTGATAAAAGAAGTAATCTATGATAATTAGCGTCAAAAAGACAACAGTTACAAATAACAAATAATAGCGAGCAAAAGTCGCATAGGTTTTACTAAAACCTAGTTCATACTTCTTGGGTATAAACAGCGAACTCAACCAAAAAAGCACAAGCGGTAAAAAACCATAACAGATGGCAGATACATCAAAGCGAGCTCCTACCATAAACGCCTCTGCAATCTTTCCTTTTTCATGCTCAAAAACTTCTGAAGTACCGTAACTGATTAGAAATACCAATCGTCCAAGTGCGAATAATAAAACAAAAAATAAAAAATATCGCAATCCATTCAGGACTGTTTTTCGAAAAAGGTTAAGATTCATAGGTTATTTTTCAAATACTAAGTGCACAAAAGTAAGGATTTAATAACAGTTCTATAATCTATTTCACAAGAAATAGCGATACTATACTTGAGTTACATGCTCTTTATATTGTAAAAATCACTTTCTATCCGTACACCTAAGCCCTGCTTTTTGTTCATTTTAGCGCTCTTCAAACCATCTATTCAAAAGAGAAGGCGAAAAATAACTATAATTAGGGATTTCGCATTCCGCGAAATTGGGTGAATTTTGACTTAAGTAAGATGAAGTAAAAATTGCGCTGAAAAAAAACTATATTATTACTTACAATTTTGTTCTGAATCGCTCTTAGTTTACTAGGAGCGATTTTTTGTTTTTTTATGCTACCTTAGAAAAATAGGATTACTCCTCTTTTCGATAACCTTGCAAAAAAATAAAAGGTGTAAAATTCCCCTATAATTAGGGATAAGCGCGCCTAACAATTTAAAGTAATTTTATACTCATTAAAAAAATAGAGCAATGACACTAGAAGAATATAAACAAAGATACAACGAAGAAGACGCTGTGGGATGGGATTGCATTACCGCCTCATTAGAACAATTATATGGAGAGCAAGAACCTCAACATTTTGGCAATCTGTTGCCTTTCTCCTTGGGAGGAGATAATCCGTTAGATGGGTTAAGTGTTTACCAAAGTACAAAACAAGAAGATCACTTTCACTTGGTGAGCTATGGTTTTTCTAATTTGTATTATGATGAAGAAAAAATAGATGCAGAATACAGTGGTTTTGGTTTTGAATTGACCTTTCGCTTTAAACAACAGGGCGATGACAACATCCATTGGGCGATGAACTTGATGCAGAATCTCGCTAAATACGTTTTTGATTCAGGTAAATGGTTTGAAGAATTTCACTTCATCCCTACCAATAGTCCAATCCGATTAGAATATGACACCGATTTAGTTGGTATCGCATTTGTCCAAGATCCGGAATTAGGTTTCATCGATACCCCACACGGACGTGTAGATTTTTTACAAATGGTTGGGATTACACAAAAAGAATTGGATCTATTATGGGAGAATCCTAAATTATCCGAAACAGAGAAATTAATTACCAACTTACGTCAAAACAATCCACTATTAATTACAGATTTAGATCGAAAATAAAAATAACAGCATGAAATTGTTTTGCCTTTCTTTCTTTTTCTTGGCACTTATTGGATGTAGTTCTACTCCTTTGACGCTTACGCCTACGCAATATACGTACAGTGGAAAAGAGCGAACAAAAGACCTCGACAAAGAAAACCCAAAGTTAGAACCTACTATTACCCTAAGAGAGATTAAACAATCTTTTTGGGGACGTAAAGCCATTATAGATGTTCAAGGTTGGTATAGCTCTTCTGGGCTTCATGCCAGAAGATTAAACCGCATTCAAATGCTAGAGGAAATGGAAGAAGATCAATTAACCCTAACCTTTTATGTAGCACCAAAAGGAGGCCTCGGAAAGGAAGCTAATTTAATCTATGGGTATAATTATCGACAAGTAGTTGAGATTAAAATTCCAGCTGAAATCAAACAGTTGCATTTTAAATTAATTGAACAAAACTTAACACACAAAGAAGTTTTAAGTTTTAAAGCAACAGTACCTTTAACGGATACAGCCTCTTAAGCAAAAGAAAAGCACAAATTTAGATGGGTCAATACGCATAAACATGGATAAAAATACCTTACTTCAGGATATACAAAGAAAAGCTACTCAATTTACAACAGGAGGATTCCGCCCTGCCAACACAAGAGAAGAAAGTTGGATTGGTCGAGTATTTATTTATAAAACGGAAGAAGAACTCCCTCTGGATAGTGATGGGAAAACGATGATTCCCTTGGCTCAATTTTATTTACCTGCTTTACCTTTTGTTCCTGAGCCTCTGCAAGGCATCGAATATATCACCGTCTTTCTATCCACTCAATTTCCCGATCCGTTTGAGCCCATGGGTGACCGTTGGATAATTCGAACCTATACAGCTACAGATGAAATCATAGAAAAGGAATTTCCATTTGATACAATCTATATTAAAGCTTTTCCCTTACAGCCAAGTCTTATCGAACAAGACTGCCCTTTATGGGATGGTGGTGGACTAACTATCGAACAAGAAGATGCCTTTTTAGCCTTAGAAGAGGAAGGAGTCATTGAAGGTTATTACGAAGAAACCACTCATTCTTATTTACATAAAATCGGAGGTTGGCCTTCTTTTTGTCAATCTGGTGTTGATTTTGAGGAAGGATATTCTTTCGTTTTTCAACTTTCAACAGATGCAAAAGCAAATCTCAATGTCGTGGATAATGGTTCTTTTTTGTTTGCTTTCAATCCTAGTATACAACATTGGCAATTGTATTATGATTTCTATTAATTTAACAAATAAGCGAATTAAATTAAATAAAATATAAAAAAATACTGTTTTTTCTTCTTTTTTTTACTATCTTCACCCGAATATAACGAATTCCATATGAAGCCTTATCTAGCCCGATTAAACTATTCTTTATTAGCCTATTTTTTTGCTGCCTGTACAGGGATATTACTCTTTTTTTATAACAATGCGGATAACCGATATATGTATATCTTACTATCCTTAGCTTTTATATTTATACTAACAGCCAGTTGTTTTAATGCGTTAACCTTCAAACGCTACCGTACCGTGTTATGGCCTTTTTTACTCAATATGCTTTTACTCTTCGTTTTCATTATTGCCAATGGAGGGATAGCAAATGTTCCTTTTTTTGGTTCTAATAATGCAGCTTTAACGATATTTTTTCTCTTAATGGGTTTTAATTCTCATTGGTATATGTTAGTAGAAGCAACAACAGTATCTGACTTTAATTTCCTATTAATCAATACAACAATTTCATTTATTATTCCAAGTCTCGGTTATGGTATTGGGTATTTATATGTTTCTAAATTCAGACAAAACGCTACAACGCCTTGTTCAGATTCAAACTAAAAACAACGCAAACCCAACTTCTCTTTTTTAATTCTAAAATCAGGCTCCTTACTTTTAAAAAGTAGTGGCACGTCTATTAATACCCTAAACAATTGAATACATTGGTTCGATTATTTCCCGATTATGAGGATGTGTTTTTTGATGAAATTGAAAAACACAGCACTTATTTTTTACCTCTTTGCTCTTTCAATTTACAACTCCTAGATCCTCGTTTAGACCAATGGTTGCATTTTGTTTCGGTCAAAGAAATCTATGATGGCTGTATCGGTCAAAATACTACCTCCTATCATCGTAATTTTACGCAACTAGATAGTATTGGGTTTGATATCATTGATGGAAAATATAAATTTGATGGAGATTGGAATTTTTTCTCTCAGCATCGTCTCATTGAAGCGAATGAATATGATCAGCATTTTACAACTGAAGAAATTGAATTCGCCATGAATGATGCTATGTACGCTTTAAAAAAAGCTTATTACCAAAAACAAGGAACATTATATGACCGTGATCAATACAGACCTGGGTTAGAAGTTAATGATATTCGAAGACTAGAGCGTTTGCGTAAATTAACAGCAGAAGACTTGGAACAAGATACACCTTGCAATTATGCAAAAGAAAGAATAGAGCAAAAAATAGCAGGTATTTTTGAAGAGTTGAATACGGCTCAATTACCACTAGATCAATGTACATTTGATGGAACAGATTTACTACAAATCCCCACTTATCAAGGCAAAATTCTTGATTATTTAGGTTATATCGAAGGCTATGATTTTCAATTACATGCCGCGGACGCTATCGCTTTATTCTATCAAAAAGACATACAAAAAGCAGTGATCTGTTTTACCTATTCTTAATACTTCATTTGATTTTTTGAATTTAAACTTATGCAAGAAAAATATATCGAATGCACTACACATGGTCGACAAGCCATGGCTTTATTGTGTACGCATTTAGCTCATAGTTTACACCATCGCACACCTGTCGGGTTCTTTGAATATGATACAGGAGATACAGGAAGACCTGACGCTTGGTGCAACACCTGTGAAGAGGCATGGAACCACACCCAAACTGAAGCAGATCGAGACCAATGGTTCATCGACTGTCAGCATAAATTGGTTTGTGTTTCCTGTTGGGATGAAGCCAAAAACTTAAATAAAAGTGCTTCCATCATCACATTCAATCTCTTGACTTTAGAGGAAATACAAACGATACTTGAACACGAGGAACATGCAAAACAAAATTTCCCTTCTGTTGTTTCATTCCCATTTCCTACCTTATATAAAGATTTAGTTACCGCTATTCCTACAGTATCTATATCCTCTGAAACTATTTTATATGGTTCAGTAGAAGCCACCCTTGAAAACAAAGAAAGTGATCATCCCTCCTATTGGATATTTGCTGGAGTTGGACAGGGAGATCGTTGGCTACTGGATGAAAAAGGGCAAGTCTTTTTTGGCGATCACGATGTGAGTCCCATGCAATTACACCCCTTGGATATTGACTTTCAACAATGGCTACAATTGGCTTTTTTAATACAACAGTTGGATGATTGGTGCGATGCTGCCTATGACATCAAGCAAATTGAAATTGCTTTCACTCATGCCCTAAATCAGATTCATCCCAAACTCCCAGCCAATTATCCTTTTGAAGTTGAATAACATTAAAAACAAATTATTTTATGAATAAGCCGCTATCATTCCTTGCTGTTGCTAGTTTTTTAATCCTTGCAAGTTGTCAAGATAAAAAAGAAGAACAGACAGCACCCGAAGTTGCTCTTGTTGAAGAAGAAGCAAATACTCCAGCAGAAAAACAACCTGATTTTGTTTTATCTCCAGATCATCAAACCAATAGCATTATACTGGATATTGACGGAGATGGTCAACCCGATCACATTGAAATTGTAAAATCAACCGTAGACGACCAATATGGAATCACTGTAAAAAGAGGTAACGGCGCATTTGATATTATAGGTCCATTAGTAGGCTCTACCCATCGTGCCTTACCTGAAGATATGGAAGATTTAATTTGGGCTCAAGATGTATATGTCGCAGATAAGCATACGGTTATTTATGAAGTAACAGATGAAAATGGCGATTTGCGTTCGGAAGAAGATGTTCCTGAAGACGAAAAGACAACACTTCCTTATGAAAGTTTACACTTAAGTGTACCTGAAAGCTGCGGAAGTGGATTATTATATTGGTTAGATGGCACCTATTATTGGCATCAAACCAGTTAAAGAAAAAAAGCGCTATTCGATGGAATAGCGCTTTTTTTTTATCCTTTATAACGTTCAAAAGATTGCCAATATTTATCTTTATAAATCGCATAGTTTACAGCAAAATCTTGTTTATACTGTTCTTTCATTCGATCAATAACCCTTGCTGGTTCTCTAAAATCTTTACAACTAAAGAAGATATCTCGATTGCCATCTACTGTTTCTCTTCCTATGTTTAAATACCCTTGATCATCTGGTAGAATTTCAATCAATTCATCTTCAAATTGATTTAGCAATTGATAAGTAGCCTCATCAGGAAAACCATTGTGATTGGCTTTAAAAGCGATTTCTACACGAACAATCCAAGGGTGAGAAGCCTTAGCATCCCAATCTAAAAGTGTTCTATTAATCATTGCGATTAAAGGCATGCCGTTTTCTAACGTAGCTTCTAATCCCACATAAGCATCATTATCCGTATTATAGCGCGTCCCTTCATATTTCTCAATGAACTCTTTCTCTCGCCACACCAAGTAATCCTTGAGTTTTAAAATGGAAATCAATTCTCCTTCTGCTTGATCAGGTCCTACAACTTTCAGGCTATCAATAGCCGTAATCGCGTTTAATTCTCCTAAGAAGTTATCCAAAAAGATATAAATTCCATTTGCAATAACGGATTTATCGCTTTCTACGAAATCGTCATAAACAAGAACTAAATCGACCTCATCTGGATATTGAGGATGTTCGATTGCATAGAAATTAATTTTCTCTTTTGAAAATTCGTAGTTATTCATTCGAATATTAAATCGATTAATATCCGCCACAGGCTTTAATGCCGTAAACTTCCAATTGGGTAATTGTGGGGCTGCTTGTACGAGGTCTTCAATAAAAGCAACATTTTTCACCATCCCATCTGGTGTAAAGATTAATTCCGCTACTTCATCATTCATCATTCCAGCAAGAAAATAGACCCCTTCTCTTAATTCTTGTAATTTAGGAGCTAGACGATCAAAGAATTGCTCTTCAATAGCATCACGCCCTTGAACCACTTTAAAAAACGTTTGTTCATTTTCCTGAAACCAGTGCCAAAAATCGGCGATGGTGTGAATAGGGTTTTCTTTTTTAGCAAAAATATTTTTTAGTATACTCATGTATATAGTATTAAGACTCCCTGATTATTTTTAGCAATCAAGATATTGTTATGATTCAATTTTAGTTTGTATTGCTTGAAGCCATACTTGTGGTTCGTTAACAACAAATTTAAATTTCATTTTCCCTTTCGTTTGAATGATTATTCCATAATCAAACCAACCCAAAAAACGATAAACACGAACCTCTTCTACCGCTTTCCAATCAACCATCCACTGATTTTCAACAAAATTCTTTGTTTTAGGTTCAAAGATCAATTGTTTATCTGTGGCATATAATACCCCTATATGAGAAAGTGTCTTTATGGCTTGATAAGCAACTCCATAAAAGGCAACTGACTCTAGATTTTCTTTTGAAAAGGTAACTTTCTGCTTTCGCTGCAACAGTTTAAAACAAATTAAATACCAACAAATGGTAAAAATGAGCGCGCGAAAAACAAAAGGAACTACCTGTATATCTTCTCCAAGCAAGAAATAAAAACAACTAAGAATCAAGCTATACACAAATCCAGCACAAAGGCTAAAATAGAATTGGTACTTAAATTTTATCTGTACTGTTTCTCCTCCTATTTTCATATGAATACGGTCGATTTATAAAGATACCAAAAATATCATCGTTGCAAAATACTCTTAGTTCTGTTTCTTCATTTTAGCCTTAATAAATTCGAAAATAATAGGTAAAATGGAAATAAAAATAATAAGTAAGGCTATTTTTGAGAAGTTATTTTTAACGATAGGTAAATTTCCTAAGAAGTATCCTGCCAAAGTTAATCCCACTACCCAAACAATACCGCCAATTACATTATATGTCATGAATATTCTATAACGCATGTTTCCCACTCCAGCAACAAAAGGAGCCAAGGTGCGAACAATAGGAATAAATCGCGCAATCACAATCGTGCGTTCTCCATATTTTTCATAGAAAGCATGGGTTTTATCTAAGTGTTCTTGTTTAATTACCTGCTTGCCAAATAAGCGAATATTGGTCATGCTCATCCCTACTTTTCTTCCGATATAGTAGTTGAGTGAATCACCAGAAATGGCGGCAATCAAAAGCAAGACAATAGCCACAGTAATATCTAATTCTGACGATTGAGCCACAAGCATTCCCGTAGCAAAAAGCAAAGAATCACCAGGTAGAAAAGGCATAATTACTAAGCCTGTTTCCACAAAAATGATCAAAAATAAAATGGCGTAAATCCAAGCCCCGTAGTTCTCGATTAGCGTGTGTAAGTACTGGTCAATGTGAAAGATAAAATCTAGTAACTCCATGTTTTCTTTAAAGTGAGTATAAAATTGAACAATTTAGTTTGTCTCACAAAGATGTAAAGATTATTCTAATTAGAAAGAAAAAAATTGCGTATTTACCTCTTCTATATTTTGATTCCTTTTAATTGATTATTCACTTAACAATCAAGGTAATGCTAAAATAAAATCACTTAAAATAGTATAAAATTCAATCATATATCTAAATAAACTCAGCCTTTAATTTGAGACATGATAAAAAAATCACTTTCTTTATTTCTGTAACACGCTTGTTTTTCAGCACAATGGAGAAAAAAAGTATAGAAACTACTTGCACTGTCCTACAACTTAATGTTTTTATAGCATCTAATCTTCATTCCTATCCTATCCCTTTTTTGATCTAAATTGTCTATCTTCGAAATTTCAATAAAATACTACTTATGTCTCCATTCATCTGGCAATTATTCATCCTCAGCCTACTTGTTTTTATCCTATATAGTTTATATCACGTAGCCCAATCTAACAATACTTGGGATCGAAAAATAATTTATTGTGTACTAATTTTAGTATTCCCTTTATTCGGCAGTTTCGTTTATTTCTTTATGAATCGAACAACAGCCAAGAATAATCAGTAGTTCTAAGACTAAATCGCTATTTTTTCAATATCCATGTGTTTGATTAAAAAAAATTAAATATTTTTATATATTCAATAGCAGATTAAATCGAAACTATTATGCTGTCATACTTGCTGGTACATACAACCCTAGGAACACACCTTGCTTCATTGCAGACCATTACGGTCATGTTGCATCTCTGCTTCTGGGTTGCCTTTTTGATTATTTTCTTGCGCTTCTGCCGAGATTATTTCATTTACAAGCACCGTTTTCAGCAAGCATTCCAAAGACGAAAAGCACCTTTACTCGTATTAGCTATCGTATATGCGGTAACCATGATTGCCATTTACTTTTTATGGTAAAGAGAAATAAGAGGAGAAATCAGGCTATTTTTTAATTTACGATTATCACTGCTTTTATAGAAAAGAAACGAAAAACAGCTATACAAAAAAAAGGAAGGCTTATAAGCCTTCCTTTTTTTGTATTATTATGTGAGATTCTGTCAGTTTACTTCTTGTAAAATGGGTAAAAGCTTTTTTGTAGTTTTGCTTTTTGCCCGTTATTAGATTTTCGTATACTAGAAAATACTACTGTAAACCGTTCACCGTAAACTGCCCACAGTAAACCAATTAATCTTCTTCCTCTTCGTCGTCGTAGAAATCAAGCCATTCTACATCCTCGGCCATCGTTTTATCCACAAACATATCTAACGCCTCTACATAGTCTTTACCAAAGTAAATACGTTGTGTTTTTCCAATACTTTCAGATAATCGATACAAACGCGGTTCGTGTCTGTTTCTCAATTGTTGATCTATATCGTCAATAATATACATTTTCAATTGATTCACATCGAATCCAGCACCGCTAAACATTAAGTTTAATCGCTCTGCTGTTCCAATCAAAATATCGTTTCCTAATGACATTTGATTCTTGTCATCATCTAAATCGGTATAATCGTGAACCCCATATACTCGGATATTCATTTTATCGCCAATGCGATCAAACTCTTCCATTAGGCGTTCCACTTCAAATTTATCTTTTACAACAATCAATACACGTGTAGAGATCATATCATCCACAGGTGCTTCTGCGCGTTGTAAAGCAGCAATAATTAATGCTGTCGTTTTTCCTTCTTCTTTAGGTGCAATCAAGACAAAATCCTGTCCGCTTTTAATACGGCCAAAAGTAGATTTTTGTAATATAGTTGGTTCTTCAAATCCTAATTGACTTAAATTGTTCTGTAGAACCGGGTGTATTTTTTTTAATTTCATATTATTTTGTAGCAAATAGCTTTACGTCTTCTAATGTTACTTCGTTTCCTCCTAAGATAATCAGTCGTTCAATGACATTGCGCAACTCTCGTATATTTCCACTCCAATCATATTGCTGTAATAGCGCTATGGCCTCCGCAGTAAATTTCTTAGGCGTTGTTCCTTGCTCTGCCGCAATTTGTTTGACAAAGTGTTCCAGCAGCAAAGGTATGTCATCTCTGCGGTCATTCAAAGCAGGTACTTTGATTAAAATAACCGCTAGGCGATGATATAAATCTTCTCTAAAGCGTCCTTCTTCAATTTCCTTGCGCAAATCTTTGTTGGTCGCAGCTAATACGCGGACATCTATTTTTTGATCTTTCTCTGCTCCAACGCGTGTAATTACGTTTTCTTGTAAAGCGCGTAATACCTTTGCTTGAGCAGGCAAGCTCATATCGCCAATTTCATCCAAGAAAATGGTTCCCTTATCCGCTAGTTCAAACTTTCCAGGTCGATCCTTAACTGCTGAAGTAAAAGCGCCTTTCACGTGACCAAATAGTTCACTTTCGATTAATTCTGCCGGAATAGCCGCACAATTCACCTCAATCAACGGTTTTATGGATCGTGGGCTTTGCGCGTGAATCTGATGCGCCACTAATTCCTTTCCTGTTCCATTAGGTCCAGTAATTAATACACGAGCTTCAGTAGGTGCTACTTTCTCTATCATCGCTGTAATCTGCTCAATAGATTCGCTTTTTCCTATAATCTCGTATTTCTTGGAAACTTTTTTCTTTAAAATGGTATTTTCAACAACCAAATGACTCTTATCTAACGCATTGCGAACCGTAGTCAAAAGGCGATTCAAATCTGGTGGTTTTGAGATATAATCGAAAGCCCCTAATTTCATTGTATTGATAGCTGTCTCCAAATCACCATGTCCTGAAATCATCACGAAAACAATCTCTGGTTTGATTTTTTTAGCTTCTACCAAAAGTTCATCCCCACTCATTTTAGGCATTTTGATATCCGAGATAACCAAGTCGTAGTCTTCTTGGGTAATCATTTTCAATCCTTCTTCGCCATTCTCAGCAGTGTCTACTTTATAAGAGGGAGATTCATCTTCTAATATACGAGTTAGAACGCGGCGAATTGCTGCTTCATCCTCTACAATTAATATTCTAGATTCTTTACTCATAACCTTTTTATTTTAGCACCTAGGCTTAATATTTTAACCACTTATATAGTTCTTTCCATGATGGGCGTTTCCCATACATCAAGATACCAATTCGATATATTTTTGCCGCTAACCATACCGTCAAGATAAAAGTAGCAAATAATAATACGATAGATACAATAATTTGCCAAATAGGCACACCAAAAGGAATACGCATTAGCATTACAATTGGAGAAGTAAATGGAATCATTGAAAATACTGTAGCTACTGTTCCATGAGGATCTTTAATTACAGTAAAGAAACCAATATAAACCCCTAACATCAACGGTAACATTACAGGAAATAAGAATTGTTGTGTATCTGTTTCATTATCTACAGCAGCACCAATTGCCGCATACAAAGAGCTATATAAAAAGTACCCACCGATGAAGAAAATAATAAAATAAACAAACCAAGACAACAAAGGTAAACTCATAATCTCAGTTATGTAATTTTGGATATTACTCATCACACTTGGATCCATAGTCGTAGCCATTTGAGCCGCTTCCATATTAGCAGCACTTCCTGCATTTAATCCAAAAACGGAAGTAGCAACCAACATCAAAATTCCTCCTACAACGCCCCAAATTAAAAACTGTAATAACCCAGCCATAGAAGTACCAATGATTTTTCCCATCATCAATTGGAAAGGTTTCACAGAAGAGATAATCACTTCGATAATTCGATTGGTTTTTTCTTCAATCACAGAGCGCATCACCATATTTCCATAGATAATAATAAACATCATGATGCAGTATCCAAATAAAGATCCGATGAATATTTTAATCTCATTCAACCCTTTTACCGTTTGTTCTCCAGAAGCTTTTTCCAAATGAAGGTTTACTTCGGCTTGATTTTCCTTGATAATCTGCGGGTCAATTCCCTTCTCTATTAAATTTAAGCTAGAAACTTTATTTTCGATCGTCGATTCGATTTTACTGATAAATGCAATTCCTGGGCTTTCATTTGAAATATAGTAAATCGAATTTTCATAGGCCGTCATTTGCTCCTGTTTAGGAATGTACAACAAACCATCGTATTTTTCAGCTAAGACGCTGTCTTTTAAAATAGCAATAGGTACAGCGGATAAATTTTGATATTCATATTCTTCTGAATTCTCAAAATCCCCACTAAAGATGCCGCTTTCATCGTGAATAGCAATTACTTTAGTTGTCGATTTCATTGTACTTAAATACCCGATAAGTACAGCAATAGCTACGAAAAAAAGAGGAGCTAAAAAAGTCATGACAATAAAAGCTTTATTACGAGCTTTAGCGATAAATTCTCTTTTTATAATTAGTTTTAAAACACCCATACTTATTGACTTACAGTTTGAATAAAAATATCATTTGCCGTTGGTAATTTTTCGACGAAATGCGTTACTTGTCCATTATTTGATAAAATATGCAACAGCTCATTTGGCATTGCTTCTCCCAAATCAATCTCCAATTGCAATTCATCATTTAGAGATTTGAACGACGTAGGTTGAACAGTAAATTTCTGAGATAATTCAAACATTAATCGGTGTACATCGCTAGATAGGATTCCCACTTGGTATAAATTGGTACGAAAATCGCGTTTCACATCTACTAGGCGTCCTTCGATCAGCTTATTCGATTTGTGAATCAAGGCAATATAATCGCACATTTCTTCCACACTTTCCATGCGGTGCGTTGAAAAGATAATCGTTGCTCCTTTTTCTTTAAGTTCTAGAATTTCGTCTTTAATGATATTGGCATTCACCGGGTCAAAACCAGAAAACGGTTCATCAAAAATCAGCAATTTAGGTTTGTGTAAAACCGTTACCACAAATTGGATTTTCTGTGCCATTCCTTTTGAAAGCTCTTGAATCTTTTTATCCCACCATCCTTTGATGTCCAATTTATCAAACCAATAGTCCAATTGTTCTTTGGCTTCCACTTTACTCAATCCTTTTAATTGAGCTAAGTAAAGGGCTTGTTCTCCCACTTTCATGGTTTTATACAATCCTCTTTCCTCTGGCATATAACCAATATCTTTAATATGATGGGGGCTTAGCGCCTGCCCATCGAGGATGATTTGCCCTTGATCAGGATATGTGATTTGATTTATAATTCGGATTAGGGATGTTTTTCCAGCCCCATTAGGACCTAATAAACCGTAGATAGATCCTTTCGGCACGGTTAGAGAAACATTATTTAAAGCTATTTTATCAGAATATCTTTTTTCTACATTCTTAACTTCTAAGATAGGTTGCATCAATCGATCTTTTATATTTCTTGTAAAAATAAATCATTTATTTCAACTTGCGAAGAACAAGGTATATTTTGATTGCGAATAGGCATAAAAAAACCCAACCTTATATTGCTATAAGGTTGGGAAAAATTGCTATGAAAAAGAAAATCCACTGTTTAATAAGTGTGCATCAAATGTATGACTTCTTTTCTAATTATGAAAACATTTCTTTGACTTTTTCAAAAAAAGATTTATCTCCCTTGCCAGGAGTAGGTTTGAAGTTGCCATCTTCTTGCATTTTCTCGAAAAATTCCTTTTGTTCTTTTGTCAGTTTTTTAGGTGTCCACACGTTGATATGAACGAGTAAATCACCACTGCCATAACTATTTAAATGCGGCAATCCTTTTCCTCTTAGGCGAAGTATTTTTCCAGATTGGATTCCTTCTTCTAATTTGATGCGCACATTTCCTGTTACGGTATAAATTTCTTTACTTCCTCCTAATGCAGCTTCAGAAAAGCTGATATAAAGGTCATAATGTAGGTTATCCCCTTCTCTTTTTAGCGTCTCGTGTTCTAATTCTTCCACAACCACCAATAAATCTCCTGCTACGCTGTTGTTTCCAGGTGCTTCATTTCCTTTACCTGCAACTTTCAATTGCATGCCTTCTGCTACACCTGCAGGGATTTTAATTGATACGGTTTCTTCTTGTTGAATCATTCCTTCTGCATCTGATCCTGCTGGCTTTTGATCAATCATTTGACCTGTTCCCTGACATGTATGACAAGGAGATGCCGTTTGCATACGACCAAATACAGTATTCGCGATTTTTGTTACTTGTCCTGTTCCATTACAAGTAGCACACGTTTTATAGGTAACACCTGCCGCTTTTATTTTGCGTTTTACTTTTACTTTCTTTTCTACGCCATTAGCAATATCTTCTAAAGTAAGTTTCACTTTAATGCGTAGACTCGTTCCTTTGGCTCTACGTTGGCCTCCGCCAAATCCACCGAAACCACCAAAACCTCCGCCACCAAAAGCACTTCCGAAAATATCTCCAAACTGACTGAAGATGTCGTCCATGTTCATATGACCACCGCCATATCCACCGCCACCTTCAAAAGCAGCATGTCCATATTGATCGTAACGCGCTTTTTTGTCAGCATCACTCAATACTTCATACGCCTCTGCAGCTTCTTTGAATTTTTCTTCCGCTTCTTTATCTCCCGGATTCTTATCAGGGTGAAATTCAATCGCTTTCTTGCGGTATGCCTTCTTTATAGCAGCAGCATCTGCTCCTTTATCAATACCTAATATTTCGTAATAATCTTTCTTCATTTGGATTCTGAGTTTCTATTAATAAATTGGTGCAACTATTTGTCTTATTGACCAATAACAACTTTTGGAAAACGAATAATCTTATCTCCCAATTTATACCCTTTTTCTACTACGTCAACCACTTTTCCTTTTAGTTCATCACCTGCAGGAATTTGTGTAATAGCTTCTGATAAATCCGCATTAAATACATCTCCACTTTGGATTACTACTTCTTCTAATCCTTTAGCCGCCAAAGTGTCAATTAATTTCGTCGAAATTAAACGCACTCCCGTTAGATGCTCACTTTCCCCTTGCTTTTCTAATTCTGATAAAGCACGGCTGAAATCGTCTAAAATCGGTAGCATGGCTGACATAACTTCTTCATTTGCCGTTTTAAACAATTCTAAACGCTCCTTAGAAGTACGGCGTTTGTAGTTTTCAAACTCAGCAAATAAACGCAAATACTTGTCTTTCTCTTCTGCAATTTTAGCATTCAACGTTTCCTCTACTGACGCTGTATCTGCAGCCGTCGTTTCAGTTTCTTGCGTATTTTCTGTGTTTAAATCCACTTCTTCCTTATTTATATCTTTATTTTCCATACTGATCGCATACTATTTATGTTGCTTTCTTTTAATCAAATCCTTTGCCAACTGTGTTTTTGTGTCATATTGACAGAAATAGTGACAGAGGTTTTTTTGGAGGTGAGGGGATGAGAAGGTGAGGGGGTGAGTTTTTTTTGCTTTTTTGCGAGAGGCTTTTTTGCAAATCGTCTTTAATCGATAAATCTTACAACTTCACGAAAAAACAAAAAAGCGACCTACATGTCATATAAGTTATGAGATAATCTTTTTCATAACAGATAATAGAAAACCAATTTACTTAAAAGCAAAAAACATCTTTACAAAAGAGAATTCACCCCAACGTAAGTCAAATAAAGAGTATCAAAAGAAAGGGTTGTACTTCGTGAGGTTTGCTCTTCGTGAGGTTTGCTCTTCGTGAGGTTCGTGCTTTGTGAGAGGCTTTTTGTGTGTGTGGTTATCGTCTCGTAATCCGCCCCCAGTATTTCTCCCCGACGAAGGAGGAACCGCATCTGTCACTCAACGTTAGTTATTCCCGTTCAGTAATAGGTGAGCGCTGGATGCGACCCTTCCTACGTCAGGGAGACATACTATTCGTGAGCGCGATCGGACTGGTAATTCCTTATAAAAAAGGAATGAACTTTCTATCACAGCGAATCTTACGACTTCACAAAAAACAAAAAAGCAACTTCACACTTTGTTAGGTTTGTGCTTTGTTTATCTAGTTACTTGGCAAATTGCCATTTGCCACTACGGGATTGTACCTCTCATCGTCTCATCATCTCATCATCTCATCATCTCATAACCCATCCCCCCTTCATACAGATTTTCAAGCGCTTGAGGCAAAATTGAAAAATGAAAAGTAAAGTCTAATTTCAGCAATTTAGCACAACTAATATATTGTCCTTCAGTGACCAACATTGCTTTTTCGCCTAATACTAGACGCAAGACCCATGCAGGAACAGCAGGCAACAACATTTTTCGTCCTACTGCTCGACTTACTTGTTTTGTAAATTGTTTATTGGTTTCTGGATTGGGTGCAACTGCATTAAATGCACCTTGTAGGTGATTATCCATGACAAAGAGGAAGATTCGTGCCAAATCTTGTAGGTGAATCCACGAATAATACTGCGTTCCTCTCCCTAAAGGTGAGGCGAGATAATATTTTGCCATCTGTTCGATATGGGGTAAAGCACCTCCTGCTCGTGACAAAACTAGACCAATGCGTAAAATCGCTACTGGTATGCCTAAGTTTTCAAAACGCCTGTTTTCTCCTTCCCATTGTTGAACTACTTTTCCCAAGAAATTCGTTGCGGGGGTATACTCTTCTTCTGTTTGGATATCGTCTAAAGTATCGTAAATACCTACTGCAGAAGCACAGATGATTTGCTTCACTTGATGGGGATGTTCACTGAGGAGTTGATAGAGGGTTTGAGAAGCCTCTACCCTACTATTGATAATCATTTTCTTGCCTTCTTTTGACCAAGAACCGTCAATCGAGCTACCAGCCAAATGGATGATGACCTCCACACCTGCTAAACAGGCCGGATCAATTTGACGTGTTTGGGGATTCCAATAAAAACCTTGGCAATTGGGTTGTGCATTAAGCTTATTTTGGGCTGTCGTCAAGAACACCACTTCGTCCCCCTTTGCCTGCAATTGCTTCAGCAATTCACTTCCAACTAATCCTGTGGCTCCTGTAACTAAAACTTTCATACCCTATGCTTTAAAAACTTATTTCTTTACTCGAACTTTTAACGTCCACTCAAAATTGAATACTGAAACTTCATCTCCTTTTTCATCTACTCCAACCGATTTCATCCATACTGTCACTCCTTCTTGTGTTTCAATTGCCTTTTGAATAGCCTCATCTAACAAATGTCCTTCGTTACAAGTAAACGAAATTTTCCCTGTGGCTTTCTTCACAAAAACAGAATTATTCTGTGCCACTAACATGGAAATGCGCTGACCGCTTTCACTGATCTTCTTCATAACTAAAGCGCCAGTAGACAATTCAGCAGCCATTGCTTGTACAGCGAAATACATGGAACGAAATGGATTTTGATTGACCCATTTGTGTCGTACCGTAGTCGTCGCAATCGTATCTGAAATACGTCGCAATCGCACGCCTGTCCAATAGGCCGATGGCAACTTAAAGAATAAAAACTTATTGATGGATGAAACCGAAAATTCCATAGTATGTCTATTTTTTTAATTCCCCTAAATATACAAAATTATACGGTTGATTGTAGTTTCAATGAAAATATAGCCTCCTGTTTTTCTTTTTCTTTCTAACGCACACCCTTAATTCGATTTAACAAATCAAGTTTAAAAACAAACATAAAACACTACAAACAAACCAATTACACCTATTTCAACTATACTATCACAAAACACTAATTGTTAAATTAAAGTTAATAATTAGTACTTTGCAATACATAGTACATGCTTTTAGCCATATCTTTGCATAAGATAAATCATTGAACCTATGAATAGTGAAAATACAAAAGCTCAAATGCGCAAGGGTATCTTGGAGTTCTGTATTCTATCCATTCTAAAAGAGCGCGATTATTATACCTCTGAAATATTAGAGGAGCTTAAAAAAGTAAAGCTTTTAGTGGTAGAAGGAACGGTATACCCTTTATTAACAAGACTCAAAAACGGAGATTTGTTAACCTATAGATGGGAAGAGTCCAATGCGGGACCACCGAGAAAGTATTACAAATTAACCGAAAAAGGGGAATTGTTTTTAGGAGAACTAACAGAAACATGGGAAGAATTAGCAAATGCTGTTCAAGAGATAACCACAAAAAATCAAGACAATGAATAGAACATTAACAATAAATATCGGTGGTTTAGTTTTTCACATTGAAGAGCAAGCCTACCAAAGACTGGATCAATACATCAAAGCGATCCGCAGATCGATTGCTATTGAAGAACAAGATGAAGTAGTGCAAGATATTGAATTGCGTATTGCTGAAATATTCAACTCTAAAATAACGACTACCAAACAAGTAATTACCTCTGAAGATGTAGAAGAAGTTATTCAAATCATGGGGCGTCCAGAAGATTACTCTATTGATGATGAGAACAATTACCAACATACTGAACAAACCTATTACAGAGAGAAGAAGTTATTTCGCGATACAGACAATCGCATTTTAGGTGGTGTTTTAGCAGGATTGGCTCATTACTTCAAAATCGATACGATTTGGGTTCGTCTGATCTTTATCTTCTTGGTTTTCTTCTATGGAACAGGAGTTCTCTTGTATTTTGTCTTGTGGATTATCATTCCCAGTGCAAAAACGGCTAGTGAAAAGCTGGATATGATGGGAGAACCTGTCAATATCGAAACCATTGAGCGCAAAATACGCGAAGGAGTGGACTATACGACAAGTAAGATCGATTCTATTGACTATGGTAAGTTCAAAACGCAAACGCAAAGAGCAACGAATCAAGGAACAAAAGTAATCCGTTATATCTTGGGAATTGGTTTTATCATTGTCTCTGTCATCGGTATGTTGATTAGCTTTTTTGTCAATTTGATGATTATTGTCAATACGAGTTTTATAATGAATGAATTCGATATCCCGTCTGACTTCATTGATCCCAACATCCCAAGATGGATACTGCATACCTTTATCAGCCTTATCACGTTCTTGCCCTTTATCATTATGTTGTTGTTAGGATTAAAATTACTCTACACCAATATGAAATACATTTGGATTACCGCCATCTCTATTTTTGTACTTTGGATTGGTAGTTTAATTGGATTATCCTTTATGATTATTAATGGAAACACAGACAAATTTATACGAAACGAGACGCGTTATGGATACACCTATACCTACTCTTCTGACGATAAAAACAGTACATTTGATGATGCCTTTTTATTTACAACGAGTAAGAATGTTGTTTTAGAATTGGATAACACTGTTCAAAACACAAGTGATTTAATGAATAAAATAGAAATTGTACCTTCATATCAAGAGGAGATTTATGGCAAACTAGGTAATACAGGACATCAGTACAAAAATGTAATACAAACTAAAGAAGAGGATACAACATTCACTATTGTAGTGACAGAAGAGCAATTAAAACTCAATCCTACTTTTACACTATATTTACCTATAGGAAAAAAGATTCAGCTGAACGACAAAGTAAAACCTTATTTATTTCAGGATCTTCAATCCAACATCAAACCAGGTACACACTGGTATGAGATGAAAGATGATTTTAATTTACACTGCACCGATTGCAACTAAAAAAAGGGAGCCAAATGGCTCCCTTTTATATTTTTAACTTAGATTACATCGTAGCTGCTTCATTTTGCGCATCGATAATCATTTGTTCATTCGCTTTAATTGCAAATTCTACACGGCGGTTTTTTGCTCTTCCTGCATCTGTATCATTACTTGCAATTGGATCAGCAATTCCCATTCCTTCTGTAGCTAAACGCTTATTTGAAACTCCATTTTGCATTAAATACGTCTTCACCGCATTTGCACGTTGTCTTGATAATTTCAAATTATACTCTTCTCTACCTGTATTATCTGTATATCCGAAAATACTGATATTTGTATTTGGATTTTCTTTGAATACGACAATCAACTTATCTAAATTTTGTTTCGCCTTGTCTGTCAAAGTAGCTTGATTCAAGTTAAAGTTCACTGAACTCTCCCCTAAGATCAATTTAATTCCTTCTCCTACACGTTCTACTTGAGCACCAGGAACGGTTTGTTCAATTTGACGTGCTTGCTTGTCCATATTGTTTCCAATAACACCACCAGCAGCTCCACCAATAACACCACCTAATACGGCTCCTAAAGCACTATTTCCACCTTTTCCGATATTATTTCCTAATATTCCTCCAATGATAGCGCCTCCAGCAGCTCCAATTGTAGCTCCTTTTTGTGTATTATTCGCATTTTTGACAGACTCACAGCTTGTCAGCGATAAAGAACCTACTAGCAAAGCTCCTGCTAATAAGGTTGTAGTTGTTTTTTTCATAATATTACCTTCTTGTTGATTCTTAATTTTTTACAAAGTGATATGTTACATCATACCCTTGTCCATCTACGTAAAAATAATCAATCAAATCAAAACTAGTAGCGGTTTGATTTTTAACCTTCATTTTATAACCTGTGGTTACGTTTTTTGCTTTTAATCCAGCATCGACAAATTTAAATTCAAATTCACCATTTGGATTAACGAACCACTTAAAGTTACTTTCAAACATAGGACATGAATTCCCTCCCATTAAACTCACCACGCCAGAGTTGTTGTTTGAAACAAATTTCCACTGACTTCCGTTGAAGCAATGAGCATCAGCAATATTAAAAGAAGTAACTTTCACAAATTCACCTCCGATATGAGAAACAGAAGTCAGTGTCCAATCTCCTTTAATTCCGTATTGCGACTGTTTATCCATCGTCGGTTTACAAGAGGCTAATGCCAAGCCTACAAAACTTAATAAAACTAACTTTTTCATAATTCTTCTATTTTTTACAATAATACAAACTTTCTAGGTATTAACAGATTTTACTGCCTAAAAAAGAATCAAATGACAAATTGACATCTATTTTTAGGTTGGTATCTTTTTTGTCTATTTTGTTGTACATAAATTTATTAAAAATAATAATACCAAAATAAATATGACATCTGGAAAAATTAATGTTACTGTAGAGAATATCTTTCCTCTGATTAAAAAGTTCTTGTATAGTGATCACGAGATATTCTTAAGAGAGTTAGTTTCAAATGCAACTGATGCTACATTGAAGTTAAAACACCTAACGAGTATTGGTGAGGCAAATGTAGAATATGGCAATCCTATTATTGAGGTTAAAATCGACAAAGACAACAAAAAACTTCACCTCATCGACCAAGGAATTGGTATGACGAAAGAAGAAGTTGAGAAATACATCAATCAGGTTGCTTTCTCTGGTGCGGAAGAGTTCTTAGAAAAATACAAAGACAGCGCCAAAGATACAGGAATCATCGGGCATTTTGGATTGGGATTCTATTCTGCTTTTATGGTAGCAGACAAAGTAGAAATCATTACTAAATCGTTCAAAGATGCACCAGCTGCACATTGGACGTGTGATGGAAGTCCGGAGTACACCCTAGAAGAATCGGATAAACAAGAAAGAGGAACAGAAATTATTCTGCACATTGCAGAAGATTCGCTTGACTTCTTAGAGGATTACAAAATCCGTGAGCTTTTAACGAAATACAATAAATTCATGCCTGTGCCAATTAAATTTGGAACGCATGAAGAAGGAGAAGGTGATGATAAAGTAGAAGTGGATACCATCATCAATAACCCTACTCCAGCTTGGACAAAACAACCGGCTGATTTAACGGATGAAGACTACAAAAACTTCTACCGTGAATTGTATCCGATGCAGTTTGAAGAGCCTTTATTCCATATTCACTTGAATGTGGACTATCCATTTAACTTAACTGGAATCTTGTATTTCCCTAAGTTAAGTGTGGATATGCAAATGCAAAAAGACAAAATCCAATTGTACCAAAACCAGGTATTTGTAACGGATAATGTAGAAGGAATTGTTCCTGACTTCTTAACGATGTTAAAAGGGGTAATTGATTCACCAGATATTCCGTTAAACGTGTCGCGTTCGTACTTACAAGCGGATGGTAACGTGAAGAAAATCTCCAACTACATCACGCGTAAAGTTGCGGATAAATTAAAATCGCTATTCAACGAGAATAGAGCTGATTTTGAAAGCAAGTGGAACGATATTAAAGTGGTGTTGGAATATGGAATGTTGTCTGAAGAGAAATTTGCTGAGAAAGCAGGTGCTTTTATGTTGTATCCAACAACAGACAATACCTACTATACGATAGAGGAATTAAAAGAAGCAACGAAGGATTTACAAACAGACAAAGACGGTAACCTTGTTGTTTTATATACGTCAAATAAAGATGCGCAACACAGCTACATCAGTGCTGCCAAAGAAAAAGGATACCAAGTAATCGTTATGGACTCTCCTATCGTTTCTCACTTAATTCAAAAATTAGAAAGTGAGAATGAGAAAATGACCTTTGCTCGTGTGGATGCGGATCACATCAATAACTTAATTAAGAAAGAAGAAAACTCAATTTCTAAGTTATCAGAAGAAGAGCAAACTACGTTGCAATCGTTCATTGAACAAGTGGTACCGAAAGAAAAATACACGGTAAAACTAGAATCAATGGACAGTCAGGATGCGCCATTAATCTTGACTCAACCTGAATTCATGCGTCGTATGAAAGAGATGAGTCAATCAGGTGGTGGTGGAATGTTCGGTATGGGTAATTTCCCAGAGATGTACAATTTAGTGGTGAATACCAACTCGGAATTTGCTTCTAAAATCTTGAACAATACCAATGAAGCAGAACGTACAACGGCTTTCAGTCAAGCCTTAGATTTAGCGAAATTATCGCAAGGATTGTTGAAAGGAGAAGAGCTTACGGCATTCGTGAAAAGAAATTTTGAAAAACTGTAAGTAGTTGAAAAAACTATTTTCAAGTATACTTAAAAACCCCGTCTCAAAAAGGCGGGGTTTTATTTTTCTAGGCTTTTTAGACTTATTTATTTTAAAAATCATTTAAAGTTTTGAACTTGCCTTTGATAGAACTTCAATTGCCTCACAGTAAAAACCAATGCAGTCATTTTCATATTCCTCAATTTGAAAATTGACATTCTCCCAACCATTAGCTGAGACATCTAGAATTTCAAACCCAAAAGCGGGTTGCAAGGAATCACCTTCAAAATTCAATTTAACCTGTGTACAATTTTGAAATTGTACTTCAACGGCAACGAATACCTCTTCTCTATTGGGCCATCCCTTTCCTTCTTCCTTTTCTTGACACAAAAACGTAATGATTATATCTTTTTTGGACCAAACAAGAGACTGAATAAAAGCTACAGTTGTTGGTCGCCAATTGTTATTTTTAAATGTTATCATTTTAAATGAACTTAAATCTATATTTATTCTCGATTCCCTGTACTTATATAACTCAAAACTTGATACAAACCTTGAAATGGTTTTCCTTTTTCTACTTGTATGATATAGTCAATGCCAGATTTAACTTTGACTAACATAAATCAATAGGGACTAAACCAACTAAATTAACCATTTCAAACTACAATTTGATAAAAACAGAAGAACAAAAACTACATTTACACTCTTTTTTCTCTTTCCCCCTCCCTAGACATTTGTCCTATACCTCCAAAAAAATAATACCTACCTTTGCGCGGTTAAAAGTAGAGCAATGAAAGAACAAAATTTGATAAAAGGCGTATTTTTAGTAGCCATTGGAGCATCTAGCTTTGGTATGTTGGCTTCCTTTGTAAAATTAGCCTATTCTCACGGTTATACAACAGCCGAGGTAACCCTATCTCAAGTGTTACTAGGGTTAATTGGTATGTTTATCATCAATCTGATTCGCAAGAAACAACCCAATGAAGTAACCGCAACCAAAAAAGACATCCGCAACCTTATTTTAGCAGGTACCTCTATGGGGTTCACTTCGGTATTATACTATATGGCGGTAAGTTATATTGATGCTTCTATCGCTGTAGTATTATTAATGCAATCGGTATGGATTGGCGTAGTCATAGAAAGTGTGGTAACCAAACAATTCCCAAGCTTGCTTAAAATTATAGCTGTTGCGTTAATCTTATTCGGAACAGTACTAGCAACCAATGTATTAGCCAATGAAATTGAATTGGATTACAGAGGAGTTATCTTTGGTTTTCTAGCTTCGTGTTCTTTTGCCACAACCATGTTTGCTTCTAATGTAGTTGCTAATCATTTGGCGGCTCCTAAGCGAAGCTTATTCATGTTATGCGGTGCTACAGCCATCGTTTTAATCTTTTGTTTTATTACGCAAATCGGTCCTAACAACTCCAATGCAATGCTGTCTTTTTATCAGCTATTTACAGATAATACTACAGGAATTCGCGACTTTGATTGGAGTATTTTTTACTCTTGGGGATTATTATTAGCTCTTTTTGGTACCATCCTGCCTCCAATTTTCTTGAATATGGGATTCCCTCATACAGGAGTTGGTTTAGGAAGTATTGTTGCTTCTATTGAATTACCCGTATCCGTAACCGTTGCCTTTATGGTCTTACAAGAACAAGTAGTTTTAATTCAATGGTTGGGGATTTTATTGATTTTAAGCGCTATTTTCTTAATGAATAGTCGTTTAATTTTCAAGAAAAAACAGGCCTTAACCTAGTCTTTATACACCTAAAAAAATATATAGAAGTCTTTGTATCAAATACAAAGACTTTTTTTTATTTATACTATACACTATTTTACATTCACTAAAAGTAGTGATATTGTTTTTCTGTGGTTTTATCTACATTTGTTGTACAATAAAAACACACAGTAAGATGTACAAAAAATTATTACCTATTGCCTTGTTATTCTCTTCTGCTATCTACAGCCAGACAGCAAAAGACACCTTATGGGTAAATGCTTATGATGAAACAACCACAAAAGCATTGGCTTCTTCCTTTAGAGTTTCGAAACCTTTCAAACAAAAAAAGGGATATGAAGAAATTACGACCTACAACAAAGAAACAAAAGCAATTGAAATCAAAGGAATCGGTAGTTTTGATTCCAATAAAACGATTTCTTATGATGGGAAAGTTACCTACTATAATGCAGATGGATCGATTAATTTCGATATGTTTTTTGAAGAAGGAAATGCAATAAAAATTACTTCTACTGATCCTTTTACACAAGAAGAATATACGTTAACCTATGAGAATGGTTACCCATACGATGGAACGATGGTTCAGTTATACAAAAATTCGTATTTCTACTATGTGATTAATGAAGGCGTGTATTTGTCTTACATCTATGTCAACAAGGACAATGCAAATGAGAAGTACTTATTTACATTTGATGACGACAACAATATCATTGATGAGCAATTTATCAATGCAGCAGGAGAAACTATCTTTTCTGCTAATTATGAAGGGGGAGCTGTTCAAGATGGTACCTCTATTATTTTAGATTATGATACATTCCGTCCTCTTGCTACAAATACTTATGTGGATGGTGTTAATACAGCGTCGACGTACTATTTTAAATCAGGAGAAGTAAAATACAAAACAACAGCTACATCTACTCAAACGACTACTGTTTTCTATGATGAGAAAGGCAAAGTAATCGGTACATACAAAGCGGATTTAGATACGTATGGTTCAGAAACGAATCAAGAGGGAATCTATTTGTTCTATAATGAATATACAGAAACTCCAGATACGCCAACAAGCCAATCTGAATACAAGAAAGGAAGTCTAGTAAAGGAAACTATTTTCTATGATCAACCGACTGCTTTCGTTCCTAAATCAACTAAATTCTACAAAGGAGATTACTACCTTGAGAAAATTGAATATTTCAATACGGACGGAAGCAAAAAAGGAGAGTTAATCTACAATGAAGATGGTTACACTCCTCAAAACGGTGTTTTATATGATGATGAGTCAATTACAACCTATAAAGACGGTATTTTAGTGGAGAAAAAATCTTTTTATTCATCTGGAGAAATTTTTGAAGATGCAACAGAATTTACTTCGACTTACTACAACAAAAAAGGAGCAGTCATTGGTAAATTACAATCTAAAAAAGGAACGTATGGCTATACAGAACCTTTCCAAGGGGATTTCATTACATTGAGTAATGACGAAATTGGCACTAAAATTTCGTATGACAAAGGTCGAGTTGTTTATTCAGCTACTTATGAACCTTATCCATCGTATGACAGTAAACCAATACTGAGAGAGGAAGTATACACACCATTAAATGGAACTTCGAAACGTGTATTTTATACCAGACAAGGGAAAAAAAGTAGAGAAGAGTTATTCAATAAGAATGACTATGATGAAACTATTTTAAAAGTGACTTACTTTGATGCTAAAGGTAAAGTAACTGGTGTTTTTGACAACATTGAAAAAGAAGGAACTTATTATACGTTCTTTGACAATGATGCCATTGAATCTACAAGTACATATAGCAAAGGAGAGTTGGTTTACAAAAAAGAATATGCGAACAAAAACGGATCTTATAGTACCGAAATTGATCCTTATTTAGCTTCTGAAATCAACTACAACAAAGAAGGTGTTTTCTATGATATGGAAGGCAATCAAACAGCCAAAGCTTCTTATAAAGCAGGAAAACCATATACAGGAACGGTTAGCGCTTATGATGGTTATGCTACGACAATCACAACTTATGAAAAAGGATTAAAAGAGGGAATTGAAACCTTCAAAAGTGATTATGCAGATTATATAGCAACAAAAACCTACTATAAAGCAGGGGAAATTGTAAAAGAGGAAAACTATGTAGATAGCTACTTACAATCCTCTAAAGTATATAAAGATGGTGAATTACATGGGCCTGCAAAATTTTATGATGAAGAAGGAGAACTAGTTGCTACGTTAGAATACAAAGAGGGTTATGCGCACAACGGAACTTCAATTTCGTATGGTTATGAGGGCAATACGTACACAACATATGAAAATGGATTAATTACCTATGACAAAACGGTTAGTACGTTAACAGGATTAATACTATCTGAAGAAACCGTAGCAGCAGATGGAACGATTCAAAAAAACATATACGATGAAAACGAATCTTTAGTTTACCAATATGGTTTGAAAGATTACGCATTACACGGTACTTGTACGTACTTTGAAAAAGGAAAAGCAAAATACAAAAGTACTTTTAAAGAAGGTCGTTTCGTAGAAGGAACAGTTGCACTAAAAACATGGGGAGATCCATATAGTTACTACGACTATGATGATACTACTTATTTTGTGTGTACTCTTCAAAAAAACAGCATGACTATCCAACGCGTAGCGAAGGATACAAACAAAGTTGTTTTTGAATTAACAAGTAAGCTTAAAAAAGGAAAAATGGAAGACAATCCTGTTTTCCAAAATAAGATTGACAGTACAAATCTTTATCCAGACGATAATAATACTGCGTATTAAAACACAAAGGTCATCCCTAGGGATGACCTTTTTTTATGCTAGTAATTCTTTGATGAATTATAATAATCATAGGTTCTTCTTTCATTCAGTTCTTTTTGTTCTTCAATAAATTCTTGTGGAAGAACTTTCAAGAAAGAAGGATGTTGTTCAATAGCCATTTCAATTTGTTCTACAATTTGATCAATGCTATCATTTTCATAATTAATTTGCAAAGGTTCTTTAATCACCATGGATTGCAATATTCCTTTCTTTTTCAGGTGTAATCCTTTCTTGTCAAACGATCGTCGGAAACCATCAATAACAATCGGTACGACAATCGGCTTATAATTCTTAATAATGTGCGCGGTTCCTTTTCGGATTGGTTTGAATGATTTGGTCGTTCCTTGTGGAAATGTAATCACCCAACCATCATCTAGGGCTATTTTAATATTCTCGACTTGACCTTGATCTACTTCTCTTTTTTCATCAATATCCACCCCTTGACTTCTCCACGTACGATCCACCTTCACTGCGCCTACATAAGCCATAATACGCGGTAAAATACCCGATTTCATTGTCTCTGCTGCCGCTACATAGTACAGGTTTAATTTGGGTTTCCAGATATACATGATGTTTTTAATCGAATTATCTCGCCCCTTTAAACTGGCATTAAACACGTGATACATCGCTACCACGTCAGCAAAATAGGTTTGGTGATTGGATATAAACAATACATTTTTATCGGGTAAACGGCGTAAAATCTCTGAACCTTCGATTTGTAAATCGTTAAACCCTCTATAACGTTGATGGGTTAAAAATCCAAACGTTCTAATGATCCATTTTTTTAGCCATAAAATATGTCCAAATGGATTCCTCTTAAATAATCCCATACTCCTTCATCCTGATTAATGAACAACAAATTTAATGCTTTTCCGTGTTGCTTATGGTTAAAATTTGCTAATTGCATCTTAACGTGGTGTTTTAAGCGCTATTTTCAACGTTTCTTTGAGTTCACTCAACATCATCGCTGTAGCCCCCCAGATGGTATAGTTCTTGTAAATAAAGGCCGGTACATGCGTCCAAGACGCATAGCTTGTTTTCATTTGCACCTCTTGGATTAATTGATCTTGTAACAAGATATCCAAGGGCAGTTCAATAATATTCGCTACTTCAAAGTCATCCGGAGTAAAAGACAGCTCCTTCTGTGAAATACCCAAATATGGTTGTACATAGAAATTACTAGGTGGAATATAAATTTTAGTATACGGTTGAATAATTTGTATATCTCGGTCTACAATCCCTACTTCTTCCTGTGTTTCTCGCAGTGCTGTATGCACTAAATCGACATCTTCTTGTTCGTACTTTCCTCCTGGAAATCCTACTTGCCCTGAATGAACGCCTTTGTAGGTCGCGCGTTCAATGAGAAGCACATGGGTTTTCTGTCCTTTGGGATACAACAACATCATCACAGCAGATTCTCTGGGGTTGCGTTCCTCAAAATCATCTGCATACAAATAAGGGATCCTTTCTACGGGGATCATCAGGCGATGCGCATCAATACCCGCAGGGGTTGCACCTTTAATTTGCTCGATCTTATGCAAAAAAGAATCAAATGTCATAGATTTGCTTTATCAAATAAACATGTACCTAAATTTACGACTTTATCAATCATGTATAGTAAAGAAGATGCTAAAAGAATAAAAAAAGAATTTTGGATTCAATTTGCCGCTGAATATCCAAGAAAGTGGTTGTTGCACAATACCAAAATTAAAGATGTTTCTTTTAAGTTTTATGCAGACAATAAAAAAGCAGAAGTACTCCTTGATATTGAACCAAGAGATGAAGAGAAGAGAACCATTTATTACGAGAAAATAGAATCGCTTCGAACAATCCTATTGGAAGAGCATCTACCTGATGCCCTATTTGAACGCAACTACTACCTCGAAAACGGAAAATTAATCAGTCGCATTTGGGTTTCATTAGACCATGTTTCTATTAATAATCCAAAGACTTGGGAAAATATTTTTGAATTTTTCAACGAAAAAATGACAGCATTCGAAATTTTCTTTTACGAATACGAAGATTATATCCGAGATTTAGAAATAAATACTTAACTTTTCCGTTACAATACTAGTTCGTTCGAAAAAAACTCCATGCTAAGATTTATCTCGTTTTTCGTTTTCATTTGTCTCGCCTTGCAAGTCAGTTTTGCACAGGTTAGACCTGTATTGAAAGTAGATACTGTCATACCGAAAGTGGATAGTCTTCAAATGAAAAAATTACCTTTTCAAGTAGAAAAGGATACAACACAAATTTTTTCTAACTTAAAAGAGAAGAACAAAGGAAGTAAGATTGGTCGTTTATTCAACAGGCTAGTATACAAAAGCAACAAGCGATTGGTTGCACATGCGCCGGAAGTTCAGGTCAATCGACACTTGGATCGTGGAGAGGGAAAAATCATTCGCAACATCAATATTACAACGTTAGATCCTTTTGGCTATTCCGAAAAAGACTCCCTCAAAAAACCAACAAAATCGTTGGAAATATGGGGGAATCGCGCACACTTGAAGACGAAGAAATTTACAATTCGAAACTTTTTACTCTTTACTGAAGGGGATGTTTTTGACTCCTTGAAGGTGAAAGAATCGGAGCGTTTAATTCGTACACAACGCTATGTTCGCCGTGTATTAATTACTGCTGTCCCAACCTCATCACCGGATTCCGTTGATGTATCCATTCGAGAATTGGATTCTTGGACTATTTACCCAAGTGGATCTATCTCTACTTCTTCCATGCGACTTAAATTAACTGATCGAAACTTCGGAGGTTTTGGACATGATGTAACCGTACAATACATTACGCGTTTCAAAGAAAATCGCCAAGGGGCTTATTTTAGTTATTCCGTAAATAACATTCAGAACACCTTTATCCGCTCCAATATTTTATTCAATCAAGATGCTTGGGGTAATTATGTCAAGGGAGTTTCACTCAATCGTCCTTTCTATTCCCCTTATGCCAAATGGGCAGGAGGTGTAAGTGCACAGCAGCGCTTTAGGCGTGATTCACTCCCCGATCAGAATATGAAATACAGCTTGGAGTCTGTCAAATACAATACCTATGACTATTGGGCTGGGTATTCTATTCCGGTAGAAACCAAGAGTCCTATTATAACGAATTTGCGTACTTCCCTTCGTTTTGTCAAGGAAAACTACCACAAAACGCCAGGGAAAGAATACGATCCTTATGATTACTACCGCGATCAACGCTTGTATTTAGCTTCGGTCAGCTTAACCTCCACCAATTATATCCAAGATCGATTCATTTTCAATTACGATATCATTGAAGACGTTCAAGTAGGTAAGATCTTAGCTTTAACAGGTGGGATGCGCGATAAATACAATAAAAGACGCGCTTATTTTGGTGCTCGATTTGCTATGGGTGGGTACACCAAATTAGGCTATTTTGCCGGTAATATCGAATGGGGAGGCCATTTTCACGGCGGAAAAACGGAACAGGCCGCCTTCCGATTGGAAGGAACTTATTTCACTCGACTCTTTGTTTGGGGCGATTGGAGGTTCCGTCATTTCTTTGTTCCTCAATTGGTTGTCGGATCACATCGCTATGATCACATTGGAGATGAACTGAGAATAGAAGGTATTATTCAAGGAATACGCGCACAAAAGATTACAGGAACAAAGCGACTTTCGCTGGCCTATCAATGGCAATCTTACGCTCCTTATGAGTGGAAGGGATTTCGCTTTAACCCCTATTTTAGCTTCGAAGGAGCTTTTATCGGAGATAGTAGTAATCGCTTGCTCGATCCTAAGCTTTACTCTCGCTTTAGTTTAGGTTTGGTAGCGAATAATGATTACCTCGTATTTAGTAAAGTAACGGTGTCGTTGGTGTATTATCCAACCATGCCTGATTCTGGGAATAGTGTATTCCGCGCAAATTCTGTTCAATATAACATGGAACTGCCTAATTTCAATTATGACAGACCGCAAACGGTTTCTTATTATTAGGTTGTGGGTTATGATGAGAGGGTGAGATGATGAGAGGGTGAGTTAAGAGTTAAAGGTTATGATTGAACGTCTCTAAATAGGGATTGACCGTTTTCAAACATTAATTTCATTATTAAATATAAAAACAAATGGTTTGTAGAAAGTACTTTCTACAAACCATTTGTTTTTATATTCAACAGGAGATATTTTTCTTATTGAATTATGTGGTCTTTTATTATAGTATTAATTGGTTACTTTTTTACAGTTTTTTTAATTCCAATAAATTTTACAGGTTTTCGGTATTATAAATAATCATTTGTAATGGTTCTTTTAATACGCTCAGCGTAAACGTTATCTTGAGCAGAAGCAGAAAGAGCCATATTTATTTGATTATTAGTGTTTTTTATGGAGTTAGAGGTCATGGAACTCTTAACCCATAACTCTTAACCCATAACTCTTAACCCTTAACTCTTAACTCTTAACCCTTAACCCATAACCCACAAACTATCTACCCAATTTCGCTTGAAAGCGTTCTAATTTATTTTCTTCAGCCAAATGGCGAATAATTTTTTCTTCTACTGCGGTCCATTCAATATGACGGCGACTCATCACAATTTGCATCGTTTTGATGGCTTTATCAACATCATATACATCGTCTAAGTCTTTGCCTCCCCAAGTAAAGCTTGGTAAAAACGTTTTTGGAAAACCTCCTCCAAAAATACTACAAGCTACTCCAACTACGGTTCCTGTATTGAACATGGTATTGATTCCACTTTTACTGTGGTCCCCCATCATCAATCCACAAAACTGCAAACCTGTATTTTCAACCGCCTGAGTTTCATAGCTCCATAATTTTACTGGTGCATAATTATTCTTCAAGTTTGAATTATTTGTATCTGCTCCTAGGTTACACCACTCTCCAAGTACTGAATTCCCCAAGAAACCATCATGTCCTTTATTTGAATAACCAAACATTACAGAATTGCTCACCTCACCACCTACTCTACACTCGGGTCCGATTGTCGTAGCACCGTAGATTTTAGCTCCCATTTTTACTTGAGCCCCTTCACACAAAGCAAAAGGTCCGCGAATAATAGCCCCTTCCATGATTTCAGTATTCTTTCCAATGTAAATAGGACCTGTAGTTGCATTTAGGGTAACAAAGTTCAATACCGCTCCTTCTTCAATGAATACCTGTTCACGACCAAGTACCTGAACGGTTGCAGGAATAGGTTCTGAAATACGATCTTCAGTCAACAAGGCATAATCTTGACGGATAGCTGCGTCGTTGTATTGAAAAATATCCCAGGTATGTTCAATCTTAATCAATGAACCTGAAAAATCAAGGATTTCATATTCATCAAAATCAATATCCTCTTGTTCTTCTTCTGTAAAGAAAGCTACAATATCTTCCTGGTATCCAATCGCTTGATTAGGCTTTAGTTCTTGAATCAACTCCACCAACTGCTCATTAGGCAAGAACGCGCTATTAATCATAATATTTTGTTCTGTTTCAACCATGGGAAACTTAGCTTCTAAGTATTCCTCCGTTACTGTAGTCGTGGTATATCCCAAATATTTCTCCCATTTCTCGCGAATGGTTAAAATTCCTACGCGGATATCCGCTACGGGTCTTGTAAAAGTGAAAGGCAATAAGGCATTTCTTACCTCTCCATCAAATAAAATATAATTCATAACACTTTGTATCAATTCATAGATTAGTCAAAGTTAATCGAATCTGTTAAAAAAACAGCACTTTTTAATCAGATATAAGCAAAAAAAAACCTTCCAATTACTTGGAAGGTTTTCGTTATCTTAAATAAATTCAGACTATTTGTTGAATTTAGCGTATTTGTTTTTGAATTTATCGATACGTCCTGCAGTATCAATAAGTTTAGATTTACCTGTGTAGAATGGGTGAGATGTACGAGAGATCTCCATTTTGAACACTGGGTATTCTACTCCATCAACTTCAATTGTTTCTTTTGTATCAACTGTTGATTTTGTAATGAATACGTCTTCATTTGACATATCTTTAAATGCTACTAATCTGTAATTTTCTGGGTGAATACCTTTTTTCATGATAAATCTTGTTTAAAAAATTGAGCTATTCTCTATTTCGAAGCTTCCTGTTCTCAAGAAAGGTGTAAACGTTGAATAACTTTTGGGTTATACTTATTTTATTAAGCATGCAAATTTACAATTTAATTTGAAACTACAAATTTTTTTATTGGTTTTTTTGTTGGGTTGGAAGTTAGAAGTTATGGGTTAGAAGTTAGGAATTGGAAGTTATGGGCACTCTTAACCCTTAACTCTTAACTTCTAACCCTTAACTCTCTACAAACTTTCCGCTTTAAATCCTTTTTTCTTAATGATGTTTACCACTTCCTCTGCAGTTAACGAATCATTTTTTATGGTTAGAATTTTATCGCTAACTGTCGTATCTACTGTCCATTGTCCTTCTCCTACTGCTTCGTTTAGATCAGCTGTTACTTTACCTACACAGTTTGAGCAATTTAAATTAGTCTTGAATTGAATATTTGTATTGTCCATTTTTATATCTTTTTAATGATTATTACTAAAGCAAATGTCCTTCTTTTTCTGTTATAATCTGTTATACTATTCTTAGTATATTTTGTGAGATTTATCGTTTTCCTTTTTTTTCATTTCTTATTTACGCCTTAAACAGTAAGGCATTTCGCTGTGTTTTTATTCTTTCTTTACTAAACTTGATTTAGAATTTACTACTCCTTAGCTTGAAGTTTGCTTGGGGTTTGCTTGAAGTTTACTTGGGGGTTCTTCGAGTTTCCTTCGAGTTTCCTTGGAGTTTTACTCGATAAAAGCCCTTTTTGTCGAAGGATAGTCGAAGAAAGGTCGAAGGAAACACCTAGAAAACACCTAGAAAACTCCAAGGAAGGCCAAAGTATCTATTAATCATCCCCTACGAACGTCCGTATAAATACTCTTCTATTCTTTTTATCTTCTATTTCCTTTTTCAGCCTAGTTCTGTCCATCACACCAATAAAAAAAGTGTCTCTTTATACCAGAGACACTTTTTAAAACAAATTATAGATGAATCAAACTGTACTACATTTCTATTTTTTTCCATTTTAAGCGCAAACTATTACTCACCACACTAACACTACTTAATGCCATGGCAGCACCTGCAATCATTGGATTTAATAAGAATCCATTTACCGAATACAAGATTCCTGCGGCAATTGGAATACCAATTAAGTTATAAATAAAGGCCCAAAACAAGTTTTGTTTGATGGTGCTAACCGTTTGTTTAGACAATCGAATCGCTTGAGGAATTTTAGTCAAGTCTGAAGAAATGATTGTCATTTTTGCAACATCCATCGCAATATCACTTCCTTTCCCCATGGCAATACTCACATCTGCTGTTGCTAAGGCCGTACTGTCATTAATTCCATCTCCAACCATAGCAACCACTTTTCCTTGTTGCTGTAATTCTTTTACAAAATCAGCTTTATCCTGTGGCAGTACCTCTGCTTTATAATGTTGAATTCCTGTTTGTTTAGCGATCGCTTGTGCAGTTGCCTCATTATCTCCTGTAAGCATATACAATTGAATCCCCATGGCTTGTAACTCTTGAATAGCCTGAACTGACGTTTGCTTGATTTGATCGGAGATTGCAATAACCGCTAAAGCTTGTTTACTATCTGCAAACCAAACCACCGTTTTAGAGGCTGCCCCCCATTGAACCGCTTGTTCTTGTAAGCTATTCGCAATAGTAATCTGATGCTCTTGTAATAATTTTTTATTTCCGACATAATAGGTTTCCCCCTGATAATCCGCTTTCGCTCCTTTTCCGGTGATACTATCAAAAGCCGTAATTGTCGTTTGTTCTTCTGTTTTAAAATAAGCGACTACCGCTTCTGCCAATGGGTGCTCTGATTGTTTCTCAATACTGAGTAACACCTCTTTTCTCTCATCATTGTCCTCTAGCCATTTCATGCCTGTTACTTGAGGTCTTCCTTCTGTGATAGTTCCTGTTTTATCCAATACAATAGCAGATACATTTTTAGCCAATTCTAAACTCTCTGCATCTTTAATCAAGATTCCATGCTCTGCTCCTTTACCAACTCCTACCATAATAGCTGTTGGCGTAGCTAATCCCAAGGCACATGGACAAGCGATAACCAATACCGTTACAGCAGCCAATAAACCTTGAACAACCCCGTGTTCTCCTCCGAGTAACAACCATAAAACAAAAGTCAATATAGCGATTCCTATTACTACCGGAACGAATATCCCTGCAATCTTATCTACTAATTTTTGTACGGGTGCTTTACTTCCTTGTGCATCTTGCACCATGCGGATGATTTGCGCCAACATCGTTTCTTTCCCTACTTTAACCGCTTCAAACTGAAAACTTCCCTTTTGGTTAATTGTTCCAGCAAAAACCTTTTCTCCTTCTTTTTTCAATACTGGTACAGGTTCCCCACTCAACATACTTTCATCCACATACGAATTTCCAGTCAACACCATCCCATCTACGGCAATCTTTTCTCCTGGTTTAACAAGAAGCACCGCACCAACCTCTACTTCCTCGATTGGTATTTGTTTTTCTGTTCCGTCCGCCTGAATAACGAGTACCGTTTTAGGTTGAAGTCCCATTAATTTTTTAATTGCAGAAGAAGTATTCCCTTTCGCTTTCTCTTCCAATAATTTTCCAAGTAAGATAAAAGCGATGATTACCGCTGCCGCCTCAAAATAAACGTGTGCTTCTAATCCTCTACGCGCCCAGAAATCGGCAAATAGCATATTGAATACACTGAAAATATACGCAATTCCCGTACTCAATGCCACTAATGTATCCATATTGGCTGAGCGGTTTTTCGTTTGTTTCCATGCATTAACGAAGAAATCTTTTCCAAAATACAACAAAACTGGCGTGGAGAATAACCACATGATTTCATTACCATATGGCATATCCATAAAAAACATCCCAATGATCACCACAGGGATAGACAGGATCACTGCCCCAAACGTTTTTCGCTTTAATTGTTTGAATTTTTCAGCGTGAATCGCCTCTAAAGATTCTTGTTGTTTCGTTTCATCTACGAGTAGTAAATCATACCCAGCACCTTGTACGGCCTTTTGAAGTTGTACCGCATTCGTCAAGGTAGGTAAGTACTCTACCGTTAAATTTCCTGTAGCAAAATTCACTGAAGCATCTACAACTCCTTCTTCAAAGCTGACAATGCTCTCCGCACTGCCCGCACAAGAAGCACAAGTCATCCCTAAAACGGGAAAGGTTTGTTTTACGGTTGGTACATCATAACCTAAATCGCGCACCTTTTTTACGGCTTGTCCAATAATTTCAGGATCGGCAATTGAAATCGCTACTCGTTCATTATTCAGCTCAACCTTAGGTGACTCAATGCCTTTCACTTGAGTCAATCCTTTTTCTACAATTAAAGCACAATGTTCGCTGTGAACTTGCTCCAACGGTAGGTATACTATTTTATGTTTACTATTCGTCGTCATAATTCTACTGGTATTTGTATGATACAAATTTGGCAATTATCGACTAATAAACTGTTATGTAATTTCGGGTTTGATTTGTAACTTTTACTTATACCTCGTCTAGTGGTTTTCTTTTATTCTCGCGTATTTTCTTGAAATGACTAGGCGTTAACCCCGTTACTTTCTTAAACTGATTGCTCAAATAAGCCACGCTCGAATAGTTGAGACGTTGTGCAATTTCACTCAAAGACAATTCATCATACACCAATAATTCTTTGATTTTTTCCACTTTCTGTGCAATAAAATACTTCTCTATGGTGTTGCCTTCAATTTCAGAAAACAAGTTGGATAAATAATTGTAGTCGTGTCCTACTTCCTGACTCAAGAAATCAGATAAATTCATTTTTAACTCATTATCTTGGTAATGCACCAACTCCACAATACTCGTTTTAATACGCGCAATGAGTTGACTCTTCTTATCGTCAATAAGATAAAACCCCAAGGCAACCAAAGCTTCACTCAAGGCTTCTTTCTGTTGATTTGTTAGTTCTTCTTCCAATTCAACTTCTCCGAGTTTAATCTCTTTAATGGTCAAACCTAGTTTTTCAACTTCCTTTTGAACCATTAAAGTACAGCGATTACACACCATATTTTTGATAAACAGTACACTCATACTTTATTTTTTTGCGCAAGAATTCACCCTTCTTCTGTTGTTGTAAAAATAGTAAAAACAAGACAAGAAAGAAAGCTATTCCTCTTCCAGTACGAAATAAGCAAGAAGTAAAACGAATGCTATTTTTCTAAAATAGTTACACATTTCGCTATCTTTTACCTTTCTTCCCTTATCACAGCAAACTAAAAGGGTATTTTAGTATATTTGTAACTTACATTTTTTTGAAAACACACTGATGAAGAACCCACTCAATAAAGTAGGCATAACATTCGGGATTGTACTAGCACTTTATTACATCCTATTTAACTGTACCTTATTTTTTACAGACAAAACCCTTTTTGCAAACAAATTCGTAGGCTTTTTTAATATGGCCGTTATCATAATCATTGGCGTATTATGTGTATTTATTGCAAGAAGAAAAGTGGGCGGTTATGTAACATTTCGAGAGGCTTTTACGCCTTATTTAATTACAATTGCCATTGGTGTAACAGTAAATTACCTGATGTACAACATTTTGTTCAACCTTGTTGATCCTTCTGCGAAAGAAGTAATTAATACTGTTTTACACGATATGTTGGTTGATACTTTAAATAATTCAGGATTACCACAAGAGCAAATCAATGAACAGCTAAGTAAATCACAAGAACTCAATCAGTTTGAACCTAAGTCTCAGCTTTTTATGTGGGCAGGTAGTATTTTACGCATGTCTATTTTAGGTTTATTATTGGCTGCTATTTTCAAGAATAAATCGGAGTTCACCAATATGAATAATGACGAAGCTCAGGAAGCATCAACAGCTACTGATCAAAATAGTTAATACATGAGTATCAATATATCGATTGTCATCCCTTTGCTGAATGAGGCAGAATCTTTACCTGAGTTGTATACTTGGATTAGTAAGGTTATGCAGGAACACAACTTTACCTATGAGGTTTTATTTGTGGATGATGGTAGTACAGATAACTCGTGGAACATCATCACAACTTTATCACAGCAACATCCTGTTGTAAAAGGAATCAAGTTTCAGCGCAATTTTGGAAAATCCCAGGCGTTACATGCTGGTTTTGCACAGGCGGAAGGGGACGTTGTCATTACGATGGATGCGGACTTACAAGATAGTCCAGATGAGATTCCGGGGTTATATCACATGATTACCCAAGAGCGCTTTGATATGGTATCAGGTTGGAAGAAAAAGCGATACGATTCTGTACTCGCAAAGAATCTACCTTCTAAACTATTCAATTGGGCGGCTCGTCAAACCTCAGGGGTACAGCTTCACGATTTCAATTGTGGATTAAAAGCATACCGCAAGGAAGTCATCAAAAGTATTGATGTATCTGGTGAAATGCACCGTTATATTCCTGTCCTTGCCAAGAATGAGGGGTTTGATAAAATTGGCGAAAAAGTAGTACAACATCAAGCGAGAAAATACGGTACAACTAAATTTGGAATGAGTCGTTTTATTTATGGCTTTTTAGATTTAATCACCATTTGGTTTTTATCTAAATTTGGTAAAAGACCGATGCATCTTTTTGGTACCTTAGGGGTAATTACTTTTATGATTGGATTTTTAGCTGCTGCTGGAATTGGCGCAAGTAAACTAATCAAATTATATCAAAATAAACCGGCGATTTTGGTTACCCAAGATCCTTGGTTTTACATTGCACTGGCAACTATGATTATGGGAACGCAATTGTTCTTGGCTGGTTTCTTAGGCGAACTTATTTTACAAACGAAATCAAATACAAATAGATATAAAATTGCTGAATACAGTGGTTTAAACGAACGCTAAATTAGAAGGAAATGCAAATAGAAAAAGAAATTTTAGCAAAAGTAGAACAGTGGTTGCAACAACCCTTTGATACTGAAACGCAAGCTATTGTACAACAATTGCTTGACAGTGATCCTGTTCAATTGCAAGATAGTTTTTACAAAGACTTAGAATTTGGAACAGGTGGAATGCGTGGTGTTATGGGTGTAGGTACCAACCGCATCAATAAATACACCCTAGGAAAAAACACCCAAGGTTTATCCAACTTCATCAAACAGTCCTTTCCTAATCAAGAATTAAAAGTCGCAATCAACTATGATTGCCGTCACAATAGTAAGGAATTAGCCAAAGTTGTAGCAGATGTATTTACTGCGAACGGAATCCACGTGTATCTTTTTGGAGATATGCGTCCGACGCCTGAGTTATCTTTTGCTGTGCGCTACTATGGTTGCCAAGCGGGAATTGTTTTAACCGCTTCTCACAACCCCCCAGAATACAACGGATACAAAGTATATTGGTCTGATGGCGGACAAATTGTACCACCAGAAGATGCCGCAGTCATTGATGAAATCAATCAATTGACGTATGAGCAAATAAACTTCACTGGAAATGACACTTTAATCACAACAGTTGGAGAAGAATTAGACCGTGCATTTATTCAATCTACCATTGAAAATGCAAGTTTTAATACGCCTCAAGCCGTTAAAGACGGATTAAAAGTTGCTTATACTTCGCTTCATGGTACTTCAATCAAATTGATTCCAAGAACCTTAAAAGAAGCCGGATATAACCAGGTTTATATTGTAAAAGAACAAGAAGAACCGAATGGGGATTTCCCAACGGTAAAATCGCCAAATCCAGAAGAGCCAGAAGCCTTAACTATGGCAATGGCATTAGCGGACGAAAAAGGAGCGGATATCGTTATTGGTACAGATCCAGATTCTGACCGTATTGGTATTGGTGTTCGCGATTTAGATGGTCAGATGATTTTGCTTAATGGAAATCAAACCATGGTGATGATGACAGCGTTCTTACTAGAACAATGGAAAGTAAACCGCGGTTTTACAGGCAATGAATTTATCGGATCTACGATTGTTTCTACACCAATGATGCTAGATGTAGCAGAGAGTTATGGCGTAGAATGCAAAGTGGGATTAACTGGATTCAAATGGATTGCCAAATTCATCAAAGAATTTCCAAACCAACAATTTATTGGTGGAGGTGAAGAGAGTTTTGGCTATATGGTTGGCGATAATGTACGCGACAAAGATGCCGTAGCTTCTGCCCTACTCGTTTGTGAGATTGCAGCCCTTGCTAAAGCAGCAGGTAGCTCTTTCTACCAGGAGTTGATGAATTTATACATCGATCACCGTTACTACAAAGAGCATTTGATTTCCCTTGTGAAAAAAGGAATTTCAGGTGCACAAGAGATCAAACAAATGATGGTAGAATTACGCGAAAACCCGTTAACTGAGATCATCGGACAACGTGTGGTTTGCGTAGAAGACTATCAAACTAGCCAAGCGAGAAATCTAATCACAGGTGATACAGAATCGATTAATATTCCGAAGTCCAATGTATTGATTTACTACCTAGAAGACGGCACAAAAATAGCGGCACGTCCTAGTGGAACGGAACCAAAGATCAAATTCTATTTCAGTGTCAATGAATGGCTAGATAGCTTGGATGATATCAAAGAAGTAGAACAATTCTTAACCGATAAGATTCAGGCCATCATTGATGAAATGAAACTGAACTAAACAGCATCAAAGGACTGGTTATACCAGTCTTTTTCTTTATTTTTTGCTTTTTATATTGAACAAATATGAACGAATATTTTAAAAAAATAATCTATTTCGCTAAGCCGTATAAATCGTACGCTTATCTCAATGTTTTTTTCAACATTCTATACGCGCTTTTTAGTGCTTTAGGTTTTTTAGCCTTAATTCCCATGCTGACTATTTTGTTTGGCGATGGTAAAAAGGTACTAGTAGAACCTACTTATACGGGTATTGGGCATTTAAAGAATTATTTAGAAGACTATATGTCGTTTTTTCTAACCCAATATACAGCTGAACACGGTGCTCAAGATACATTGATGGTTATGGCTTGTGTCGTAATTTCAATATTTTTACTTAAAAACCTATTCAACTATTGGGCGATGTATTTCATCACCTTTTTGCGCAATGGAGTATTAAAAGACATTCGCAATGCGATGTATAAAAAAGCTGTGGATTTACCCTTGGCTTTTTTCTCTGAAAAACGCAAAGGAGATGTGATTTCGAGAATGACATCCGATGTATTGGAAATCCAACACTCTTTCTTATCTATTTTAGAAGTTGTAGTAAGAGAACCGTTGACCATTGTATTTACCATTATTGCTATGTTTGCCATCAGTACAGAGTTGACTATATTTGTTTTTGTCTTTGTACCAATTGCAGGAATCATCATCTCTCAAGTGGGAAAAACACTAAAGAAAAGTTCACAAAAAGCATCGGAAGAGCAAGGGTATTTTCTTTCTATTATTGAAGAATCCTTGTCTGGATTAAAAGTTATTAAGAGTTTCAATGCGGAGAAGAGATTCAACAAAAAATTTCAAGATTCAACGCAGTCTTTCTACGAATTAAATAATACTATTTTAAACCGTCAAAACTTATCCTCTCCGTTGAGTGAGTTCTTAGGAATTGTTACAATTGCTGTTTTATTGGTTTATGGTGGACACTTAGTATTAGGTGAAGGCACCCTAACAGGGGCATCATTTATTGCTTATATTGGTATGGCTTATAACATTTTAACGCCAGCTAAAGCCATGTCTAAAGCATCTTATGCCTTGAAAAGAGGAAACGCAGCTGCAGAACGTGTATTGGAAGTATTAGAAGAAAACAACCCTATTATGAGTCCGGAGCATGCGATTCAAAAAGAGAGCTTTGACGATAAGATTTCTATTGAAAACATCAGCTTTAAGTATGAGAATGATCTTGTATTAAGAGATTTTAGCTTGACGATTCCCAAAGGAAAATCGGTTGCTTTAGTTGGACAATCTGGAAGTGGTAAAAGTACATTGGCAAACTTATTGACTCGTTTTTGGGATATCAATGAGGGATCAATCAAGATTGACAATGAAGATATCCGCAATATGGACTTACACAGCTTGCGCAATTTAATTGGTTTAGTTACACAAGATAGTATCTTATTTAATGATTCCATCAAAGCCAATATGCTATTGGGCAATGAAAATGCAACCGATGAAGACATCATTGCAGCCTTGAAAGTAGCGAATGCCTATGAGTTTGTTCAGGATTTACCGCAAGGTATTGACACGAATATTGGTGATTCGGGGAGTAAGTTATCTGGTGGACAAAAACAGCGTTTATCGATTGCTCGAGCGGTATTGAAAAACCCGCCAATCATGGTATTGGATGAGGCGACTTCTGCTTTAGATACAGAAAGCGAGAAACTGGTACAAGACGCATTGGAAAACATGATGAAGAACCGTACTTCTGTCGTGATTGCCCACCGTTTATCTACCATTCAAAATGCGGACTTAATCGTTGTGATGCAAAAAGGAAAAATTGTAGAACAAGGAACGCATGAAGAATTAATGAAACAAAATGGAACGTATATGAAACTCGTTTCTTTACAATCCTTTGAATAAACAATCAAAATTCAACCCGCTTTTATCTCATTTAACAGCGGGTTTGTTTTTTTTATCTCTAATTTAAGATATATCCTTACGACTTTTCGTACCTTGTATGTTTGCGCTTTAATCTGATGTACAAGTCGATCGATTAACCCAATAAAGCTATGGAAACAACAAACACTCCTCAAGTCATTCCTTCTATTTTAGATAATGACTTCTATAAATTCACCATGCAACATGCTGTGGTAAAGCAATTTCCCTATGCAAAAGCATCGTATATTTTTATTAACCGCGGGCAACATAAATACCCTCCTGGATTTGCAGAAGCGCTACGAGCAGCCGTAGATGAAATGGCGAAGCTCAAGTTGACCAAACAAGAGAAATTATTTCTTCAAGTGACTTGTCCCTATTTAGATCCGACTTATTTGGATTTCTTACAAGGATATCACTTTGATCCGTCGGAAGTGGAAATCACACAAGAAGGAGAAGATTTAGAAGTAGCCATTAAAGGTTATTGGTATCGAACGATTCTTTGGGAGGTACCGTTGATGTCTATGATTTGTGAATTGTATTACAAATTGACTGGATCTGAGAGAGAATCAGATGACATCATTCGAGCAAAGACGAAAGAGAAAATTGAAAATTATAAAAAATTAGGAATTACCATTGCTGAATTTGGTACGAGACGAAGACATTCGTATGCGGTTCATCAAGTTGTAGTGGAAACCTTACAACAGTATGGCGGAGGAACGTTCATCGGAACGAGTAATGTTCATTTAGCGATGAAATACTGCACGAAACCTATTGGAACGCATGCACATGAATGGTTTATGTTTCACGCGGCTAAATATGGCTTTAAAATGGCGAATTCCATGGGATTAGAACATTGGGTTGACACGTATAGAGGAGATTTAGGAATCGCCTTAACGGATACGTATACAAGCAAGGTGTTCTTTGAATCCTTTGACAAAAAATTTGCTAAGCTTTTTGATGGGGTACGCCATGACAGTGGGGATCCTATTGAATTTGCCAATCAAACCATCGCTCATTACAAGATGATGAATATCGATCCGCTATCCAAAACCATTATTTTTTCGGACGGATTAAACCCTGAAAAAGTGGAACGCATTGCGACATATTGTAAAAATCGCATTGGCATGTCCTTTGGTATTGGTACCGATTTCACGAATGACGCAGGATTACCTGCCTTGAATATTGTCATCAAAATGTCGCAAGCCTTCCCAGAAGGTGGGCCTTGGACCGATGTAGTGAAACTTTCAGATGAGCCTAAAAAACATACTGGGACGCCTGAAATGATCGATTTAGCACAGCGTTTATTGGATATTCCAACGACGTAATACAATTACTTCACGTTGAACGTGAATATTTTGAATTAAAACATATTATATTAGACATAAAAGTCTATTTTTGCAAAAAATTTAATTTTAGAACAAATGGCAACGAACAGAACTTTTACAATGATTAAACCAGATGCAGTAGAGGCTGGTCATATCGGTGGAATCCTTAACATGATTACAGAAGCAGGATTTAAAATTGTTTCTATGAAGTTAACTCAATTAACAGTTAGAGACGCACAAAAATTCTACGAAGTACACGCTGAAAGACCTTTCTATGGTGAATTAGTTGAATTCATGTCAAGAGGTCCAATCGTAGCAGCTATTTTAGAAAAAGATAACGCTGTTGAAGATTTCAGAAAATTAATCGGAGCAACTAACCCTGCTGAGGCAGCGGAAGGAACAATCCGTAAAAAATACGCTAAATCAATTGGAGAAAATGCTGTTCACGGATCTGACAGCGATGAAAATGCAGCAATCGAAGGTGCATTCCATTTCTCAGGTAGAGAGCAATTCTAATTCATTTAGAAGCTAAAAATTACGAAACCACGAACTATGTTCGTGGTTTTTTTGTGTTTTTATTTTTGAAATCAAAACAACAAAATGCATAAACAATTCAAACAAAACAATAAAATTTAACATTTAAATACAAAAATACATAGAAAAATAATCATAAATTAGGTTTATTATCAATTTTAAACCTATACCCTAATGAAAAAAAAATTATTATTTTTAGTTGTATTGAGCTCCTTAATAGGCTGTTCAAATGATTTCTCTTCTTCCAAAGTTAAATTCGAAAATGATAAGTAAAAAATCCTTTGATGAAAACAGTACATCTCAAACTTTTCTTTCCAAGAAATTGGTATCACGCTCGAAAGCTCAAGATTTATGCTAATAATAAAAAACTAGCTTGGATTATGCATAATCAAACGATTGAGATTCAAATTCCAAAAGAGACTCAATCCTTAGAGTGGAAACTTGATTATTTTAAGAATACTATTTCTCTACCGAATAAGAAGCAGCCTCTCTACATTCTTTTATCTATGAATGTCGGAAGAGGGACGCTACAGCTGTATTTAAAAACACTCAAACGAAAATGTATCCAAGGTAAAATTGTAACTCAAGAAGAATTTGAAAATAGTACGAGTACTACCATTTATCAAAATGACCAAGAATGGTTTCCTCGCATTCAACTAGATAAATCCATTCTTTTCATTGGGCTTCTAATAGGTATTATCAGCTTAGTGTATGCCGTTTTCATGCAAACCGAATGGAGAGACATTGTATTTCTATTAGGAGGTGGAACCATCCTATCGCTTTTGATTTTAATCTTTGAAAAGAACAAGATTGCTCTCGGCGAATATAAAAATCGAATGTGGGCTTCCATTGGTAGCTTTATCTTAACCATCTTTCTGATTCCTACCCATGATTTTGCTATTCAAATGCTACTAATTATCCTAACGATTGGTTTTATTCTGCGTTTTTTACTTCACATAAAAAAACTACAAGCTAAATAATGGACTACTTCCATTATACTAAAAGCGCCAATACATAGGTCGTATTGGCGCTTTTAGCTTATCTGTTTTTACTTAATAATTGTGATACGATCATCGTGATGCGATTGATCCCACATTACTACATCGTTATAGAACAGTTTATCTTTAACAAAACTATTTTTTCCTCTCTTTGCATGAACTTCAATTTTATCTGTATCTCCATTTGGTAAAGCAATATAGACGATACTCTTTGTTCTATCATTTGAAAAATAGTTATAAATAAACCAGATAAAATACTTCTTTTGTCCCCTCTCCTCCATCATAGTTACAAAATGACTGGTTTTCTCATCTGCAATCGAAATGGAATTTCCATCTTCATCCATAGTGAAAATTGTAATTTCGTCCGTTTTCCATGCTTCTGGTGTCAAAGGGTTTAGCAAATCCTCTCCCCTTTTATTTTTGTATTCAATTTTAAAACCCAAATCTACATTGGTACTAGAATTAGTATTTACATCCTCACTACCGCATGAAATCAACCCTATGGTACTCAAAAAAACAAATAAAATAAATAGTTTTTCTTTCATATTGAAATATTTTTAAAAGATTAATAATCAATACATTAAAATCAAAAACTATACCGTATTTAACATTATTTTATATAAACAGGCTAATCTGTATATCTTTTTATAAAAATACCTTTACAAGGTTCTTCTCATTTTATTCAAATCCAAACGATCCTTCCCTCAAGAAAAATACAGCAATACACATACTCAAAGAAAAAACCCATTTTAAATACAATAAGTAAAGTATTTTAACAATAATATTTTTCATATACCAAACCCAATACGTATATTAGACTGATTTATCATTTTTACAATTCATTATAATGAAACAAAAATATTCTTACTGCATGTATTTTATTTCAAAGTTCAGATAGGCTTTACCTCTATGCGCTCTAATTGAGTGGGTGTAGCTGTTTTTTTGATGAAGGCGTTGCAGTACATTTTTATTCTACTCTACGTTTAATCAAAATTTTCTATTATGAAAACGGTACACCTCAAACTCTTCTTTCCCAAAAACTGGAATCGAACCAAGCAGCTAGAAATTTATCATCAGCAGGAACTACTTGCTTCCGTCAGGCCAAATGAATCTATTGTTATTCAACTCCCCCAGGAAGCAACCTCCATCCATTGGAAACTCAGTCATTTTAAAAACTCCATTGCTCTTCCCGAAGAAGATAGTGTCTATTTACTTTTATCCATGGACTTAGGAGAAGGTTTTATACAACCTTATTTCAAAACCTGGCAATCCAAGTGCATTCAAGGTAGGATTGTTTCGCAAGTGGAGTTTGAACAAAGTAATCAAGCGACCTGTTATCCAAATAAACAAACCTCGCTTCCTATTGCCAAACTAGATCGACCGATTCTTTACATTGGCCTCCTAATTGGCGTAATCAGCTTACTCTATGCCATCTATGCGCAAACGACTTGGAGCGCCTTATTGTTTTTATTGAGTGGTGGAACCATCGTCTCCTTATTGATTTTGATTTTTGAAAAAAACAACGTTGCCTTAGGAGATTATAAAGGGCGTATGTGGGCTTCGATTGGTAGTTTTATTCTTATTATCTTAATGATTCCCAAGCAAGATTACTCCATTCAGATTCTATTATTTATCCTAACGATGGGTTTCGTCCTGCGTTTTTTATATCATATTCGAAAATTACATGCAACCAAACAACTACACTAAACCACTATAAAAAGCCCCAATAAACACATTCATTTATTGGGGCTTTTGTTTTGTATTACCGTTTCCTTTTTCAAGGTTTTTTTCTTTCCACTAAAAGAGACTCAACTCTAATTGATTCACGAAATCATAGAGGATGCGATACCCTACTACTGAGTTTCCATGTTGATCTAACGCTGGATTGAATACTCCAATTCCCATTTTATTGGGTACACTTACAGCGATTCCTCCTCCTACACCAGATTTACTCGGTAAACCCACTGTTCTGGCATATTCTCCACTAAAATCATACATTCCTGCGATTAGCATTTGCGCTTGAATTAATCGGGCTAAATCGCGGTTATAATATGTTTTATCCCCGTCAAAACGCGTGCAGCCATTGGCATAGAAATAACCAATTTTAGCTAAATCTTCTGCAGTTACCTCAATAGAACATTGCTTGAAATAATTGTCTAATTTATTTTCTTCTCCTTCGATTAAACCATTGTTTTTCAATAAATAGAAAATCCCTCTGTTGCGGTGTCCTGTTTCTTTTTCAGATAGATAAACCGCTTCATTCATCACAATCGATTCATTTTTCGTAATATAACGAAGCATGTTTAGTATTTTTTGATAGGCAACCTCCCCTTCTCCTTCAATGAAAGCCGTAGTTAATATAGCCCCTGCATTCATCATGGGATTTAAGGGTTTACCTGCTGTTTCTAAATTCGCATAGTGATTGAACGCCTTTTCAGTTCCATAATATCCAATGCGATCATATAATGCTTTCTCTCCCTTTTCTTGTACTGCAATCATCAAAGCAATTACTTTCGAAATACTTTGGATGGTAAACTTTGCCTTTACATCTCCTACATTGATGATTTCACCATTGGATTTTACAACAGAAAAAGCCACGGCCTGTGGGTTTGCTTTTCCGAGTTCAGGAATATAATCTGCTACTTTTCCTTCTTTGTAATAGGCTTTATCTTGATTTACTATTTGTTGCATCAGCTCCATTGTAATTTGCTGATCTAATTTCGTTTGACTTTTCTGTGCTACACTTTGATTCACCTGACTGATTCCTACCAACATAACCAATAGTACTATTTTTTGTATTCTTACTATATTCATCTTTCTTAAAAGCATTTATTAGTTTATATTTTTACTTCTAATAACCTTGCCTGATTCTGTTTCAATAAATTGATCTACAAATTGAATTTCTTTGGGTCTTTCGTATTTGGTTAATCCATCAAAAACATCCTCTGCCAAGGCATACGGTTGACTTTCAATAACTAATACAACAATAGTACCAAAATAATCATCTGCTTTACCTCCAACAAAAAAACGCGCCTTTATTTTAGTTGCTAATTTTTCTTCTATTTGTTCTGGAAATAACTTGACTCCACCGCTATTAATCACGTGATCAAAACGCCCTAACCACTCAAATTGCTTGGCATTAATCAATCGAACCAAATCATTCGTCACAACGGGATGAGGATTAACCGTTGGTGCATCAATCACCAAACAACCGCGTTCATCCGTTTGAATCGCTGCATGTGGTAAAACGTCAAAATAAGGCGTTCCGATTTTCTTTGCTGCAATATGGGTAATCGTTTCCGTCATCCCATAGGTCTCATATACTTGTGTACTTTTCTCTTGTAATTTTTGTGCCAAAATAGGAGATACTTTTGCCCCGCCAATAATAAGCGTTTCAATTTGATCCATTTCTGCTAAGCTATTTTCCACTTGCATCGGTACCATCGCAACAAAGTTATACGATGTTTTTGTATCAGCTAATGGTCGTGCAGTGGGTCTACAAACGTCTAATTCCCATCCAAATAAAAGGGAACGAATAAACATCAACTTCCCACCAACAAATTGCGTTGACATACACAAAAGCGCTTTACTTCCTTCTTGTACGTCAAAAAAACGAACCGTTGCTTCTGCTGAGGCACGCATTGCTGCTTTTTCTAAGTGGATTTCTTTTGGTGGCCCCGTAGTACCCGATGTACGCTGTATCATATAAGCTTTATCATCGAACCAAGCGCAAATCAATTGTCCCAAATCGCGAAGATAATCTTCTGGTGATTGCAGCATGATTAAGGCTTCTTGTTCAAGAGAATCCACCGTATGTGTCACTCCGTTTAATTTAAATTGGGGGTGAATATAGTTGTTATTCATAAACTAAAACATCATAAAATTTAAGCGACTCTACCCAATAAACGATTTTTCCAATCTTTCCATTGGTATCTTTTGGCGAAAATCACCAATAAAATGGGGTAGAAAATAAATACTTGCCAAATAAATTCCCAAACAGATACTTGTTCTTGTTCAGCAATATTTAAAAATAAGGAATTTGTTTGGAAAACAGTCCAACTGGAAGTCACTAATAGTGCACCGATCAAATTATTAGCTGCATGGAACCCCAATGCTAGTTCTAATCCATCATCCATCAACGTCATAATTCCCAAGAAAAAACCAGTCCCGATATAGTAAACCATAATTCCACCTCCTAATGTTTCCACTTCGGGATTCGCTAAGTGCAATAAACCAAAGATAACAGAGGTAACAATCAGAGCAATTCCTCTATTTCTGGTTGCTAATCCAACTCCTTGCATCAAATATCCTCTAAAAAAATACTCTTCAAAACTGGTTTGAATCGGAATAAAAATTAGCGCAATAACAAAGAATCCGAGAAAAGCGGGTAGATTAAAATTAAAAACAAAGTTCGTTGGGTTTAAAAAATAACTGATAATAAAACTCGTAAGAATCAATATTGTTTGGCAAGCAAAGGCAAATCCAAAGCGCTTCAAATCAATTTTTGTTCGGGATGTAGTTAAGCTAACGAGTGATTGTTTGTGAACAAATAAAACCCACAAAGCCAATAATAGCAAAAAAATAGAAAATGGAACGATTAATTGAAAAAACGCCATATTTTTTCCTAAAATCTCAACTTGGGAATTCAGTAATTCTTTCGTGGAAATCGAAGAATATTTTGTAACTAACCAGTTTACAAACATAATCATCAAATAAAAGAAGGTAAACGGAACATAATACAGTATTTGCCTCTTACTTACTTGATGATGTAGTTGATCGATGTATTTCATTTTTCAAAAAAATTGCTATATTTGAGAACAAACCCTAACACTTATGATTACAATTTATCACAATCCTCGTTGCAGTAAATCAAGAGAAAGTATTGCGTTTATGGAACAACAAGGTGTAGCCTACAAAATTATAAAATATTTGGATGCAAACCTCAGTTATGACGATATTAAAGCGTTACTCCAAAAGTTAAACTACTCCCCTATTGAGCTGGTACGAACCAAAGATGCGTTCTGGCAAGAAAACTTTGCAGCTAAAACACTTTCTGATGATGAAATTATCCAAGCGATGGTTGATTATCCACAGATTATAGAACGACCTGTAGTTGTAAATGGATCCAAAGCAATCGTAGCAAGACCAACAGAAAAAATTTACCAGATTCTTTAATTAACGTTATTTTAACAAATAAGTTATTAAACCAAAGGATCAAATTATAGTCTAAGTTTAAGAAAAGTAAACTAAACGACTATAAATGAAAAAACAAACGCCTTCATCAGTTCTTCTGCTGTTGTTCGTATTTTTAACGGCACTAACAACAGCAGCTCAGAACCGCGCTCAAAGTACTGTCACCGGTACTGTCATTGAAGCAGCGACTAACACCCCTTTAGAATACGCTAGTATTTATGCTCAAAATGAGAGCAATTCCAATATTGTTTCCGGAGCAATGACGGACGAAAAAGGTCATTTTTCTTTTGATGTTCCCGACGGAAACTACTATATCAAAATCGATTTTCTAGGTTTTAAAACACTCGAATTAAAAAATATTTCGGTACAAGGAGATACCTCAATTGGGGTTCAAAAAGTACAGGATGACACTCAAATGTTAGAGGAAGTAACCGTTATTGCGGAACGCTCTACGGTTGATATTAAACTCGACAAGAAAATATACAATGTCGGACAAGATATGATTGTCAAAGGAGGAACAGCAGCAGATGTATTAGACAACGTACCCTCTGTAGTTGTGGATAGTGAAGGGACAATCAGTTTAAGAGGAAATGAAAATGTAAAGGTATTGATTGACGGTAAACCAACAGGATTAGCGAACAACATCCAAGAGGCCATGCGTATTTTACCAGCTGAATCAATCGATCGCGTGGAAGTAATTACCAATCCATCTGCTCGTTATGAGGCTGAAGGTGGTGCTGGGATTATCAATATTATCTTGCGCAAAGGAAAAGCATTGGGTATTAACGGAAGTGTTACGGGTACAATTGGAGACCCACGCAACTATGAATTGAATACAATGTTCAATTTTAGAAGTGAGAAATTCAATTTCTTCACCTCTTTGGGGTATCGAGATTCTAAATCAGAAGGGTACAATTTAAATGACAACCGCTACATTGATCCAACGACAGGAGAACCTACGCAACGCATTTACGAATACAAAGACAACAATAGAGAAAGACAAGGCTACAACGGTACTTTTGGTTTAGAGTGGTACTTAACACCTTCCATCACTTGGACGAATACGGTAACGGCACGTCGCAATACAGGTTACAATCCCAATCGAGTAAGATACGATTACTATGACGCTTCTGATTCTTTTTTATACAATCGATATAGAAATGAAGAGAAAGATGGTACGCGAAACAACGTAGATTACACGACTACTTTTGAGAAAAAATTCGATAAAGAAGGGCATGTATTAACTATCGAGGGAAATATTGCTCAAGATAAAGACAATGAAAATGCAGGGATTGATGATATCAATGAACATTTAAATCAAACTTCTTTTGAGCGTACGTTCAATAAAGAAAAAGAAAAGAGCGGGTTAGCGAAAGTAGATTATACCTTACCTATTGGGGAAAATGGAAATTTTGAGGCTGGGTATTTGGGAACTTTCAAATCAACCAACACGGCTTTTAATCTTCAACGTTTAAATAACAACAGCTGGAATGTAGATTCGCGCTTATCTAATACATTAGAATACAAAGAGAATATTCATGCGCTTTATGCCCAATATGGGGATCGTATTACGTCTCAATTGAGCTTTATGGTTGGATTGCGTTGGGAGGATTCCTCTATCGATGTGAATCAAATTGACACTAAAAGTTACAACAACAAAAAGTACAATGATTTCTTTCCTAGTGCATTCTTAAACTACGAGTGGAATGAAAGTACGAGTACGAGTATTAGCTATAGTAGACGTGTAAATAGACCGCGTGGTTTCTTCTTGAATCCTTTTTCAAATTACACGAGTGATATCAACTTCTTCCAAGGGAATCCAGACTTAAATCCAGCAAAAACACATGCGGTTGATTTAGGTTTTATGAAGCGTTGGACTGGTTTTACGTTGAATGCATCAGCTTACTACAACAAAACGGATGATACTTTCCAATTTGTGCGTAGAATTGCTGGAGAGACTGAAAATGGAACACCGATTTCAATTAGTTCACCTATTAACCTTGCAACAGAACACCGTTATGGGCTAGATATTACCTTAAACTACTCTCCTTTCAAATGGTGGAGATTGAATGGTAACTTCAACTTTTACCGAACAGAAACTAGAGGAGATTATACTTTTACTCATTTAGATGGCACACTAGAAACGCAGAATTTTGATCAGGATGCTTACGCTTGGTTTACGCGTATTTCATCTAAAATCACATTGCCTTATAAAATTGATTGGCAGTTAAACGGAATGTACCGCGCGCCTTATAACACAGCACAGGGAAAAGTTCTGGGTAATTTATCTGGAAACGTAGCGTTGAGCAAAGACATCTTAAAAGATAAAGGAACGATTACTTTCAATATCAGTGATATCTTTAATTCAAGAAAAAGAGAACAGGATTTAGTTTTACCTCAATCTATTTCACATAGTGAAATGCAATGGAGAGGAAGACAAATTAATCTTTCGTTCACCTACCGATTCAATCAAACGAAAAAAATGGATCGCAAGAATATGACTGGTAGCCCAGAAGGCGCTGGTGATATGGAAGGCATGGAGATGCTTTAGTAGAGGGGGTGAGAAGATGAGGTGGTGAGAAGATGAGGTGGTGAGACGATGAGAAAGTAAGGTGGTGAGAGGTTGAGAAGGTGAGGTGATGAGAAGGTGAGGTGATGAGAAGGTGAGGTGATGAAAGGGTGAGATGATGAGGCGATGAAAAAAACCTGTAGTGGCAAATGGCAATTTGCCAAATAACTGGATGATTCTGACAAACCTCACAAATAACAAACCTCACAAATAACAAACCTCACAAATAACAAACCTCACAAATAACAAACCTCACAAATAACAAACCTCACAAATAACAAACCTTACAAAGAGCAAAAAACAGCCCTCACAAAGGGCTATAAATACAAGGAAACAACAACAAAAGACAAAGGCTGAGCATCTGCTCAGCCTTTGTTGATTATTCGAAAATAAACGCTTTCTAAGGGTGATATAGTATAAAAAAAGGCTTGGGATATCCAAGCCTTTTTTTATACTATATTTCTTCTAAACGCTCTTATTTTCTCAAGATTTTCACATCTTGACCTGCGCTATTTGCTTTCATTTCTGGTGCATAAACACTTTGTAAAGAGGTTATTCCGTTTGAGAAGTATCCTGCGTTATTTGCGCGAACATCATATTCAAAAACATACGTTCCTTTGTGCAAATGAGTGATAAAGAAGTTTGTTGCAGCATCGCGTGTTTCTTCGTAATACCCAAATTCTCCTTTTCTCTTGTATCCTGAACGAACATTAATTGGTTCAAATCCACTTGCACGCATATCTTTTAACTGTACATAGTCCATATCGCGATCTATGTTGATCTCTAAGCGAACGGTTACTACATCGCCTACTTTGATTGGCGATTCATTCGTGATTTCACGCAATACTTGTCCTTTATCTGTATTGGCTTTGATAAACAATTGTTTATTAAACGTAATACCCGAACCTGATTTTGACACTTTATTCAAGTCTTCAAAATACTGCCAGTACATTGCTCCATACGCAACTCCCGTGGATTTTTTATCTAATTCAACAATTCCCATTTTTTCTTGAATAGCTGATCCATCCCATACTTTTTTGTAGTATCCGGTATTGAACTGTTCTGATTTAGTAAAGGTCACAGGGTATCCTCCTACTTTCACTTCTACTCCTTGATCGGTATTCATCCAATTTTTACCTAAATACAACAAAGCATATACTGCGCGTGTTGTTGCTTTAGTTGAATTCCATGCTACTGTTTGTTTGTTTTTCAACAACCATACTTTCATATCCTCAATAGCATTGGCATATTTTACTGGATCTACTTCATGCGCTGCTTCAATCAACATCACTTGGGTTTCGATTGGTGCATTATACCACAACCATCCTGCTGCATTTTCTTTCCAGTACATGCCCATTTCGTCGCTCTTCACTGCCAATTCCATCACTGCTTTTACCAGGTTATTGGCTGCTTTACTATCACCAAAACGCTGTAAAGTAACAGCCTTCATTGCTGTTACGTATAAATTGTCAATTGCTTTTTGATTGGCTAATTCTTTGCGGTAATCCGCAATCATTTTCGCGTATTTATCTTGTATTTTCAGTTCATCTTTAAACAAACTACGCACGTATAAATAGTGCATATCTAATGCTGGTAAAGTTGTGCTGTTTTTGTCTTTTTGATAGCTTGCATAATGTTGTTCATCTAAATAAGCTACTGCTTTTTTCAACATCGCCATTGCTGCTGGATGTAACGATCCTGCTTGCTTCATTTGACCAAATCCTTCTAGAATCGTCTGTGTAATGTACACATTCGATTGATCTCCACTAAACCAAGGGAAACCTCCATCGCTATTTTGTTGGTTGCTCAAACGCTCCAATTCAGCTTCTAGCTCCATCTTCATTTTATTCAGATCAAACAAAACAGCTAAGCGCTTCATTTGTTCTGTTTCATCTGCTGCTTGACGAACCCAAGGTGTTTCTTCAATTAGAACTTGTTTCAATTCTTCATTTTGTTCTAATTTTGATTGGATTGCTCCTTGTTTAGACCAATATTCAAACACCGATTGAATACGGAGATTGCTGTTTAATAATTGGCTGGCAATTGTATTCGCGAAAACTTTACTAAACGTTTGTTCCGTTCCGTTATACGGGTATTCTTTCAAATATGGCAAGGCTAAAAGAGCCGTCCACATTGGATTTGCAGTTACCTCTAGCGTTAACTTATAATTGTCGCGTAGTGCTGATCCTGGATGCTCTAATGATTCAAAAGTAAAGATTTTGTTTTGTCCTTCTTTGATGTACAATGGCATGGTTTCAGTCACTAACGTACGGTTTGACAATACTGGAATTGCCGATTCTTCTCCATCACTAAATGTTCCTGCTTTAGCCAATACTCTGTAACCTAAAGCAACGATGTTTTTAGGAACATTAATCGTCCAAGCTACTTCTGTATTTCCTTTTACCTCAACATTAAAGTTTTGTTTAGCCTGACTATTGTTATCTAAAATAGTTGTAATTGGCGTTGAAGTTAATGCATCAAAGAATTGAATTTCTACTTCTCCACTTAACGCTTTATCGTTTAGATTGGCAATTTTCGTTGATACAATAATTTGATCCTCTTCACGCACAAAACGCGGCATATTTGGTTGAACCATTAATTCTTTTTGGGTGCGAACCACTTGCTCTACATAGCTACTTTCTAAGTTTTTTGTATGGGCAAATGCCATAAACTTCCATTGTGTCAATGCTTCTGGTGAAGTAAATGAAAAACTCACATTTCCTTTGTCATCTGTATTTAACACAGGGTAGAAGAAGGCTGTTTCTTTTAGGTTGGTTCTGATTTGAACGTCACCTTGTTTTTTATCACTTCCGCCTTTTGCATCTTGTTTACTTGTTGAAATGACTTCCTCATTCAAGGCATCCGCGCTTTCTTCCATTACATTGTTGGCTGAAAGTCCCATAGCTTTACCTTCTACAGCTGCATTTACACTTCTTTTTGCCATACTAGGAGCTGCTCCGAACGTTGCTCTTACATTTCCATACATAGAAGTACTAAATCCAAATAGATTCAATTCAATTGGTGAATTATATGAAACTAAATTTGGGTATGCGCTGCTATAAAGAATATTTTGAGCATAGCTCTTTCTGCTTAGATTATACGTATTGAAATCTGAATCTTGACCATAGCTAAAGTTATAATCAAAACTCGTTTGGAAAGACGTATTGCTTCTAAATTGATCCAAAGAGGCGTCATACATTGCGGCTACTACCTCAGCAGCAAATTTATCTTTCGACATTCCCGATACTTTTAAACGCCAAGTTTCTTCTTGACCTGGAGTTAATTTATCACGGAATGTAACAAGTTCTAATTTCAAATCTTCTTGTGAAGCATCTAGTACCAACTGTGCTGATTTTTGTGTTGCATAGTTGTGTTTAATGGCGGTAAAACTAACTCTTACATCCCCCATTTCCCCGCTCATTGGGTATTCAAAATAGCTTGCTTTTCGGTTTACTTCAAGCGTTTTCTTTTGTTTCAAGTGTCCATTTACAAAAACAGAAGCAATTACCGTTGTTTGGTTTTCACCACTTTGTAATCGGATTTTTGCTAAGTCACCTACTTTGTATTTTTCTTTATCTGCTTTTACAGAAAGCAATTGGTAAATGATTCCTGGTTCTTCTTTGGTATTGTCATAATAGAAATACTGTTCAACCTCTGTTTTTTCATCTTTCTCCCAAACAAATCCTTTCAATAAGTAAAATCCTGAATTTAGAATTTTAGCATTTGGAAAGGCAATTGTATTCTCTTTCGCTGTATCAAATGCTTTGGTGAATACTACTTTTCCTTGCTTCCACTTGGTGTGATCATTTTCGTTTCCATATGCAACATAAGGGAATTTTGTTGTAAATTCTTCATAAGAATACAACTCATAATCCTCTCTTTTATAGTTATCATAAGGCAGTAGCATTCTACGTGCGTAAGGGGCTTCTAATTCAACGATGCTCACTTCTCCTTTCGCGGCAAAAGTTTCGCCATTCAGGTTATTTGTAGTTACCTTGATTGCTTCCAATTCTTTCGTTGACACCATTTCATTGGTGATAATTGGCAATTGCAAGCTGATATTTTTATCTCCTACATAAATCGTTTGTGTGCTGCTGTGGGTTTCTCCTTTGATATCCATTACATCTACATAAACGGTATAAGAGTCCACGCGTAGTGCATCGGCTTTGTATTCTTTGCGTTCTGGGATAGCTGTAAAATCAATAGCAAATTTTCCTTCCGCATCTGTTTCCACTTCGCCTTGAGCGATTGTCACTGCTTGATCTGGGCGTGGCCATCCATAATACCCACGTACATCATAACGATACCCCGAATTGCGAACAACGCGATAGCTTACCTTACTTTGTGCAACTGTTGCCCCTGAGTAATCTATTGCTTTTCCTTTTGCTTCTACTTTTTCATTGAAGTAATACACGCCTTTTACCGCATCCATTGTCACCTCAAATTTTGGGCGTTTGTATTCTTCTACTGAAATAGAGGCATATTCTTCAATATTGCTGTCTTTTAAAAGTACTTCGAAATTAAAGTTCCCCAATAATCCTGCTGTAGGCAAAATAAATTCTCCTTGAACGGATCCAAACGCATTGGTTTTCAAGGTTAAATTCCCTACCTCTTGTTGGGTTTCTTGGTTCATCAACTTAACCGTTACCAATTGATTTGCCCCTACTTGTCTTGTTTTTCCTTTTTGGCGGAATACAATCGACTTGAAGTACACGACTTGACCTGGACGATAAATGGCGCGATCTGTTAACACCTTCGCATTCCAATTGATCGCTTCTACTCCTTCTTCCGTTCCTTTGTTTTTAGGATAAGCATACGTTGAATAGTAAATCCCTTCTCCCTTTACACCATAAAATAAATTGGTATTTTCTTTGACGAAATCAGTTGAGAACTCTCCATTTGCATCTGTATTTACAAAGGTTTCCCAATACGCTTTACTCAAATCTTTCTGTGGGCCATTTGCCAAAAATACAGGTTGATTTGCTTTCGGTTGTCCCGTTTTACGATCGTATAGTCTAAACTTATTACCGCTAGTTAAAAAAGCATTGGATGTAACATTAATCAAAGCCATGCTCACCACATCTTGTTCTTCTGTTAGGTAATCGAAATCGCGATTAGACAACAAAACAATATAGCGACCTGGAGCTAGAGGTTTCAACTCTACATTGGTGGTATGCGATCGATAATCCTCAAACGGTTTAAGGGAAATCGTATAATCGGTCACCTTTTCGTAATCGGATGCAATCTTTTTATAGCCTGCCAATGTATTCGGTTGGTTTACCTCGAATATCTTAGCATCCCCTTCATATTTTAAAACTTTAAAATGTAGGGTATTTAAATTTTTATGTGTCACTGCCAAAATAGAACTTAAGTCAGGTAATTCATACGAATTATAACTCACTTCTAATCCTGGAGCTTCTACTACTTTCTTTAATTCTAACAAGCGTTTTGCTGTTTCTGTCTCTGGGAATTTCTCAGCCGTTTGATTGATAAAAGCCAATAACGTTGCCCCTGCAGTTTTTTCTAATTCTTTGTCTTGGGTATCGCGATATGTATAGTACATAAATTGGGCAACAGCCTCGTGTACCAAAACAGATTTAGGGTTTTGTTTCAGCAGTTCTTGATAAATTTTATTCAATTCTGCTTCTCCTCGTTGCTCTTCAAAACTATTTAACGTGTAGATACGAACATACGCGGCCAATTCAGCCTGTCCTTTTTTCGTCAAGTCTTGGATAACCTGATTCATTAACTCTTTGGCTTGCGTTCTTTTTAGCTCTCTTTGCTCAGCAGAAGCGCGATATGAAAATCCATTGCTCAGGAAAAGAGCATGATCTATACGCAAAGCATCATACACAGAAAATTTTGAAAAGTCTAAATTAAACGATTCAGTTGTTTGGAAAACTTCATTCCATCCTCCAACTGTAGTTGAAGCTTGTTTCTTAGCCGTTTCTAAAGCTGCTTCCCAATATTGAGTACTTTCTCTTTCAAAATCTTCTTTTGTCCAATAGCGAACATCCGTTCCTTTTTGTTGTTCTACAGCAGTTCTATTGCTAATTTTATACGCATTTTCCTCATAGTATAATTGGTATAAATGAGCAATATAAGCTTGAACAATCGCTTTGTATTCTCCTGTTGCTGTGTTTAATTCTTTTTCAAAAGCTTGGAGTACTTGATTGATATCGTAGTCTTTATCTTCTTGGATTGTAATATTGATTTTTGCTTCATAAAACATTCCTTTTAAGAGGCTCGCATACGCCTTTGATTGACGAGAAAGCGAAATCACCTCTTGTACTTCAGGCAACAGACTTCTCACTTCTTGTTGTTGCTCTTTATGTTCGATACTCTTCCATAACTCCTGTATCTTTTTATTGGGTTGCTGAGCAAAACCTAAGATAGGAGCAAGTATCATTAAATACATATTTAATTTTTTCATAAGAAATAATAAATTGGGTGTATAAATATATGACTATTCGCAATGATATCTGTCGTTTCCTTGCTAAAAAACACAACGTTATAAAAAAGCGAATTGATCCCTTAACACCATTTTATATTATAGCGCATAAAAAAGGCTTTTACTATGTGTAAAAGCCTTGCTCTATTAATACTGATCTGAATTTCGTTGTGGTTCTTTGGACACTGGCCATTGCTGTTGTTCTCCTTTGTCATTTGTTGGTAGAACAATTTTTTCTCTTGAAACCAATTCTGGTTCTTCACTTGCTTTATACACCATGATTGCCAAAAGAATTGCATTGCTTTGTACATCGTCAAAGACAATTTTATCTGCTGTATCGCGGTTGGTATGCCATGTATAATTTCCATATCCCCAGCTGAGTGAACTCATCATGAAACCTGGAATATCATGACTCACAAAAGAGACATGGTCAGATCCTCCTCCTGATGGCGAACCTGGATAATGTGTTTTTAAGTCTTTTTTGTACGCATCAGGAACTGCAGACAGCCATCGTCCTAAAAAGTCATAAGCATGTAAAAATCCTTGACCTGTTATATTGGCAATGCGTCCTGTTCCGTTATCTTGATTAAAAACAACTTGTATTTTTTCTAGCAATTCTGGGTGGTCAGCAACAAAAGCACGAGATCCGTTTAATCCTTGTTCTTCACTTCCCCAATTTCCGATTAAGATGGTTCGTTTTGGATTTGGCAATACTTGTTTTAAGATGCGGGCAGCTTCCATCATAGTGATAATTCCTGTTCCGTTATCTGTTGCTCCTGTTCCACCATCCCAGCTATCTAAGTGAGCAGATAAAATCACATATTCATCTGCTTTTTCTGTTCCTTTTAATTCAGCAATGGTATTATACGTTTGTGCCGTTCCCAGATTCTTCGATTGTACATTCACATTAATTCGCGGTGCTTTTCCTCCTTCTGCCAAACGATATAATAGACCGTAATCTTCCAAAGCGATATCAATGGTTGGCACTTGTGTTGTTTGTGCGCCAAAGATTCTATTCGCCCCCATAATACCCGTCCAAAAAGACATTACTACACCTGCCGCTCCTGCTTTTTCTAGTACTTTAGGCAATTCTTTTACTGTATATCCGGTATTGGCCATGCGTTGATTCCACGCTTGTTCAATCGCTTCTCTTTCTTTTTTCATTTTCTCGTACGACTCTGGAGTGGCGTACTCTTTCCATTGGTAGTCTGGTCGTCCACTAGGAGGCAGTTGAGAAATCATAACATATTTTCCTTTTACCGTTGGTAGCCAAGCTTCGAAATCAGCTTTCGATTGCGCATCAACGAGTACAACTACTTCTCCTTCTACTCCATTTTTCTTTGTTGCTGGACTCCAAGCTAATTGGGTTCCCTCTAAAGATTTCAGGCGAGGAGCAGTCATCGTGATTTGAGAGGTTCCTCTTTCCCAAGCTTTCCATGTTCCATACGCTTCATTACGCGCTTCTAACCCCATCTTTTGATAGGTGTCTTTTACCCAATTGTGTGCTTGCATCATCTGAGGAGTTCCCACCAAGCGTGGGCCTATTCCATCTAACAATTCAAACGCATAGGCTTTGAGTTGTGAATTTGAGGTTCCTTCTTTGATAATGGCATCGACAATAGGATCTTGACTTTGCCCCATCGTTAAACTACTCGAAATAAGAGCAATTCCTATAAAACTATGCTTTAGCGCTTGATTGAGCGAGGTGGTAAACTTCATGGTTATTTGGTTTTCATTTGTTTCTGGCAAAATACTCGAATATCTGCTGTCATACAACTATTTTTTCACCTCCTTTATCAACAAAAAAATAGGCGAGAAAAATCTCGCCTATCTTAACCAAATTAACACATTCACTTCATGAAATTACTTTCACTTCACTTTTTACTTTATTTATTTACTTGAAACTTATTGTTTAGCGCGAGCTTCTACTCTAAATGTCTTAACTGTAGAAAATACACGTTGAAACATATCTTTGGTTCGAACCTCCACTTGGTGTATTCCTACACTTAAATTAGATGGGATTCTCGCACTCCATAAATGCGGACTGTCCACTGGATTGGAAGGTCTTTTTCCATCCACTAAGGTTGGAGATAGATCGTATTTTTGCACTTTAGCATACAAAGCAGGATCCATCGTTACCGCTCGATTCATTTTTTTCCATTCTTGTCCATCGATGCGATAGTCGACCTCATCAAATTCAGTTCCCATAAATATATTGGCGTATACAAAAGAATTCCCTCCTTTTTTATCCGCAACGACCTGAGGCAAGAACACTTCCATTCGATAGTCTTCTGGTTTTCCTGCCACTTTATAATCTAACTCGTACTTATTGTCTTTTACAGTTAAGATTGCGTATCCCTTTGGCGTACCATCACGCATGGTTGAAACAGGTACATTTTCTTCGTTGTATTCTCCAGAGTACCAATCACCTGAAGTAGTCCCAACATTATACTCATGGAGTAATTTTGGTTTATTCCATCCTTGTTCTTTCCCATAAAACTGATGGGTTTGCGTATGCATATGAGCAGATAACAACAAGACATGATCAAATTCTGACAAAGCGTCTAATAGCTCTTGTCTAGCCTGAGCATCAAAGTGTTTTTCATCTCCTACATATAGTGGAATATGGAAGGAAACAACGATTAAGCGATCTTTATCCACTACTTTTAAATTATTTCGAACAAAATCCAATTGGTCTTTTCGAAACCCGCCCCAGTATCCTTTTTTGGTAATAGGATGAGGATAAAGTACATCATCCAATACAATGAAATGTGCTTTTCCGTAATTAAAAGCATAATTAGCCGGACCAAAATTGCGTTCAAAGGTTTCATCAGCAAAACGATCTTCTTCCGCATCATAATTCATATCGTGATTTCCCAATACGTTATACCAAGGCAAGCCCATAGCTTTCATCACCTCTTTATACGGTTGATGTAGACTTAAGTCATCACCTACAATATCTCCCAAACTAATTCCAAAAGAGATTCCCGTTGTTAGTTGTTTCGCTTCATCTACAATGGCTCTTTTATAGTATTCCATTTCTTCCATTGTATAGGGCTGTGGATCACCAAAAACAAAGGCTTTAAACTCGTCATTTTCTACTTGTGGAAGCAAGCCAAAATTGACTTCTTTGGGTAATTTTCCCGTGGGCTCTACTCCTTTATACTTCAAATGCTTGGGTGACCCATTGGGTTTATGCATATAATAGTATCGGGGTAAATTGTATTCATCTAATAAAAAACCATACCCTGCAGGTTTGATTACAAATATGGGATTGTCCTCTGATACTGGCAGTTCATATTTTCCTTGTGCATCAGTCAACACTACTTCTATTCCATTACTTACTGCCACATTGGCTATTGGTTTTTCTTTGTTCTCTTTTTTTCCATTGGCATTGGTATCTTCAAAAACATAGCCTATTACTTTGTTTTGAGCCCCTACTACCAAGCAAGACAAGAATGCAATACTTACTATAAAATTTCTCATATTATTTTTATAACTTAATTAATCGATCTGATATTTTAGCTGCTGAAACGTAGTTCCACGATACGATAGGTTCACCTAAATCGACCGGAGAATCTCCATACCAAGGCGATTCTTTTCCCGTTAACTTCAATTCGTCCGAGGTGATTTGCACCTGTGCCCATAGTGGCTCTTTGTAGTATCCCATATTGCGCAAATAGGGATACTTCTTATACGCTTCCATAGGAAATGACGTATTATTATAGGGTTCTCCCAACCAACGATACACGGCACTGTTGATTTGCACATAGTGAATCCCATTAATAACATTGGTATAATCCATGTGATGATGTCCAGAAAAAACAACTTTCACCTTAGTATACCCCGCTTTTTTATTACAGTTATCTAATAAAATACGCACAGCTTCTCTGTTGTGCACTCCATTGTGATCTAGTCCTTGATGGATAAACACAATAGTTGGTAGTGGCGAACTATTGATATCGTGCTCCATCCATTCCAATTGCGCTTTATGGAAATAAGATGGATAACGCGCTACGTCATTTCCGGGTATTTTTCCATTGCCATCCAATACCACAAAGTGATATCCCTTACGATCAAAGCTGTAGTAATTTTGCTTTAGTTCAAAGAAATCCATGATTTGCTCCAGTGATTTATTTTCGTCAAACTCATGGTTGCCAATCACGTGAAAGGCATCGCCTTGAAAGGAATTCCAAATATCTAAAATGATTTGATTCTCCTTTTTAGGCACGCAAAAATCCCCCAATTGAATAATAAAATCGACTTGCTTCTGGTTCATGTCATCTACAAAAGCCTGTAATCGTTGTGGTGCATCAAAGGTTAAATCTTGATGTAAATCGGTAATAATTCCAAAACTCAACGTTTCTTTTTCCTTTAGTAAACGGCTAGTATCCGCCTGAACATCGAAAGGAATTGCCGTAGCTAATGTTCCTAAAGCTACCGTTCGTAAAAACTCACTTCTTTTCATCTTATTAATTGATCCACCAAATTTTTGAATTCATATTATCTCCTCCTATGCGCTGACTCGCTTCTGTATAATTCGTCGGATTATATACTTTTTGATCCGAATGATACAACAGTCGATACGGCATTTTCCCCTCATTTAACATGGAAGAAGTTGTCGGCAATATGGGTAATCCTGTACGTCTATATTCTGACCATTGTTGGTAATCTGTAAAATATAACGACACGTATTTTTGCAACATAATTTGCGCTAAACTACCGTCATACTTTGCTTTTTCTTGTTCAAAATAAGAAGAAGGGGCTTCTTTTCCTGTCACAAAAAGAATGGCACTTTTTACTCCATTCATGTAATATTGGGCTGCATTACTACTGTTATAGTATCCGCGTTGTGCCAGTTCTGCTTTGATAAATTCTACTTCTGAATGCATCAGGATGGGAATACTCATTGGCGCTACCACTTGCTTGTTATTCATATAAGACGGGGAGAATTTAAATTGAGAATTATCTCCCACATAAGCACTTGGTATTCCGACATATCCTATTGATTTTCCTTCTAGATCTTTAGCTTCAGTTGCATAAACAGCAAGACGAGGATCTTTCAATTCATTTAAATGGTCTACAAAGAAAGCAGCTGTTGCTTGATTCGTAGAGAAATCCAAGGCTCTAGACCAAGGCGATAAATTAGGCGTGATTCCCGTTACTTTTAACGCTGCACTTTGCGTAAAATCAGTAATAATGGGGTATTTATCTTCTTGACTCAGCATCGTTACCATGATTCCAAAAGCTTCTGGATATACATTGGAAATCCTCAATAACAAACGCAAACGAAGAGAATTTGTGAATCGCTGCCAGTTTTTGGTATTGTTATCAAATAGGATTTCTTTTCCATACAACATGGGATTTTCATGGTTATACAACGCATTAGCATCTTCTAAATCCTGTAACAACGTCATGTAAATCTCTTGTTGTGTATCATACTTCGGCTTTACCCCCCCTTCATCTCCTTTGGATGCTTCCGAAAAAGGAATATCTCCAAAAGAATCGGTCAAGTTGGAATAAATCCAAGCGCGTAAAGTCAATCCAATGGCTTTGTAATTTGCATCATTGGGATTGGCTTCCGAAACCGCTAGCATTTCACGGATATTTTTTGCCCATTTATAACTGGCATTCCACTGTGAGTTTCCAGTATTATCTAGGATTTCATAACGATGTCTACCTCCATAAAAACTTGGGTAAGGCAATTTTACCTGCATCAATTCTGCTGTAATATCGTAGTAATTTCGCACGTTGTTATTTGCCATATTATAGATAATCTCATTCACGAGTGTACCTGGGCTAATTTGATCGATAAGGTTGGGATTGGTATTCACTTCTTCAAAGTTTTCCGTACAAGAAATGAAGAAGAAAACCGAAGCGGCTATATAAATTATTCTTTTCATGAGAGTTAAAGCGTATTAAAATTCTACTTTTAGATTAAAACCATAGGAAGCAGTAGAAGGCATTTGCCCTGTTTCCATACCAGGTACAATGACACTTCCGTTCATTGTTGCTGCTTCTGGGTCATAGATTGGAAAGTCTGTAAACGTTTTTAAATCACGACCGTATACTGTTAGTGTCAAACTTTCTAATCCGATGCGTTTCAATTGTTTTTTAGCAAATAAATACGACAAAGAGAGTTCTCTAATTTTCAAGAAAGAAGCATCAAACGTGTTAGACTCCACATTTTGGTATTCATAGTATTTTCTATAGTAATTGTCTACGCGAATTGGCGTTGTATTGGGCGTATAACTTCCATCTGCATTCAGTACTACTCCTTCTCCTACTAATTCTCCTTCTTCACGTCCTCTTAATGTATGTTTCAACTGTCCTGCTTCGGTTGCTTTGTGGTGAGTATGCGAGTAAATCTTTCCTCCATATGATCCGTCAATCGTCAATCCAAAATTCCAATTCTTGTACTTGAAATTATTGACCAATCCTGCTTTCCATTTAGGAGCAACATCGCCTATATATTCAGGATCAGCACCTAAAACAGGAACTCCATTGCTGTAAACCACTTGTCCTTCTGGACTACGCACAAACTTTCTTCCATATAATGCCGTTGTAGTTCCTCCTACTTTAGCAATTAATCGTCCATTTACGACAGTTGCTAATACTTGTTCTTCCAAATTGTCTTTTAATTCAAGTACTTCATTTTTATTTTTAGACCAATTGGCAGAAACATTCCATGTAAAATCACCTTGTTTAATTGGCGTTCCGTGTAAAACTAACTCCACTCCTTTGTTTCTCACTTTCCCCGCATTGATGACCTGAGAACTGAATCCTTCGGCAATATCCATTGGCAGTACTAAGATTTGATTTTTCGTATCGGAATTATAGAACGTAACATCAAATCCCAATCGATTCTGTAGCATTTTCATTTCTACTCCTGTTTCCCAGCTTGAAGTAATTTCTGGTTTTAGATTGGCATTGTACAATGTACTAGGCATAATAGCTGAACTTGGGAAATTACTTTGTGCATAATACTTCGATACTTGATACGGATCTGTATCACTTCCTACCTTAGCGAAAGACACTCTGTATTTCAAGTAGTCAATTACCGTCGGCATCACAAACATGTCGGATAGAATTGCACTGGCACTCACCGAAGGATAGAAATAAGAATTATTTCCACTCGGCAGTGTACTAGACCAATCATTTCTTGCTGTGACATCTAAGAATAAAAAGTTATTGTATCCAAAAGTCATCATCCCGTAGGTACTGTTTACTTTTTTCAACGCATCGGATGTATTGACAATAGGATTATTCACTCCATTTGACAATTTAAATACACCTGGTACTACTAAAGCATCTACAGAAGTTCTTAAGTTTCTATGGGTATACGACATATGGTTTGCTCCCACCATCACTTGATAATCCAATGCTTCTGAAATTTTGTCTTTATACGTCAATAAGAAATCTGCATTGATCTCTCTACTTGATATATCTTGACGTGCATAAAATCCTTCCGCGTGGCGTTTACTCGAAAATCCGCGTTTCGTTTCTCTGAACTGTGTCAGGTTATTAATAGCTAAACGCCCCATGAAGTCTAACTTATCGGTCAATTTAATATCTGCTTTTACATTTCCGATAAATTGATTGCTATCTAACGTATTTTGATCCACATTCGTGATATAGTATGGATTACTAGACCAAGGAGAGAAAGGGTTCAATTGTTCTCTATCTTCTTTTCCGTTTTTCCAGATGGGTTTATACCAATTGATATCCACGTTAGGCAAAAGGAACATCATGAAATAAGCCAGGGATCCATTATTATACCCTAAGACAGGTAAGTTATCACTCTTGCGGTTGTTGTAATTCATCACCGCAGATAATTTGATGCGATCCGAGATTTGATAATTTCCATTAAAGGAAGCTCCGTATTTTTTGTATCCTGTATTCGGTACAATCCATTTATTATCGGTGTGTGAAATATTCAATCGCATCGATCCTTTGTCATTTCCCCCTTGAAAAGCAATGGCATTATTTACCGTTACCCCCGTATCAAAAAAATCTTTTCTGTTATTTTTATAGGGCCTCCACAGCGTTCGTTCTGGTGTTTGTCCTTGAGTTGTGGGATCATATTGATAAAAATACTGATCCGAAAACTTAGGTCCCCAAGCTTCTGGATGGTTTCCTGTATCTGGTCCATCTGCTGAGTTTCCAAACGAATAGTATGGATTTCCATTCTTGTCAAAGTATCCCCCCGATCCTTGTCCGTACTCATATTGATAATCAGGCCATTTGTTAATCACATCGAAAGCTACGGAACTATTATAGGTAATCCCGAAACGATCGTTTTTCTTTCCTGATTTCGTCGTGATGATCAATGCACCATTCGCTGCTCTAGATCCGTATAATGCAGCTGCAGTAGGTCCCTTTAAAACGGTTACACTTTCGATATCATCTTGATTCAAATCTGAAATTGCGTTTCCGTTATCGACTGGAGAGTCATTTCCAAATGCTGCCGAATTATATCCATTCGAATTAATCTCCTGATCCATAGGTACTCCATCAATAACAATCAATGCATAGTTTTTACTTGCATCTAATGAAGTATTTCCGCGTAATTGGATGCGTTGCGAATTGATAGGTCCTGTTCCTCCAGAAGCTATATTTAGTCCAGCAACCTTTCCTTTTAACCCACTCGACCAATTATTTGCTACAGCAGTGGCTAGTTTTTCTGCATTTACGGTTTCTTGTGCATATCCCAATCGCTTTTCCTCGCGTTTAATTCCCAAGGCAGTTACCACAACCTCATCTAAACTTGTATGATCCTCCTGAAGGATAATAGCTAAATTAGGTGTTGCTCGAACGATTTGAGTTTTATAACCTATAAATGAAATTTCTAAATCATCTACTCCTACATTTGCTGTCAAACTAAAGACTCCATTGCTGTCTGTTGCTACTCCTTTATCCGTTCCTTTAATAGTAACAATCGCTCCTGGAATCGTATAGCCCTCTTTATCTTTTACCACCCCTTTAATTTGTTGGTGGTTTTGTTGTTCTTTTACTGAAATAGTTGTCCCTGAAATTTGGTACGTCAATCCGTATTCATTGGAAACCTCATCGAGTACATCTGTAATTTTTCTGTCTTTTACTGCAATGGCAATCTTCTTATTGGTTTTCAATACTTCATCAGAGGCTACCACAGTATAGTTGGTTTGCTTCTTCACATCTTCAAACACTTCCTCTATCGATAATCCATCAGCATAACCCGGAAGAAACTTTGCTTCTTTTTGTGCGTGTACACCAAGGCTGAACGTGCTGCTCAACGTAACGACATACATCCATTTAGGATAGGATTTTCTCCTACTTTTTACTAATTTTCGGTACATTTTATTATCTTTGGTTTTTAGTTAATCAATATTATTTTGGATAATTAATTGATACACCTGTTTATAGCTGCAACTATAGGCAGGTTTTTTTATTCTTATTTTTGACTTATTACGATTGTGCCATCCGATTTTTTCACATAGTCAATACCATATAAAAAGTTCAAACTGTTTAGTATTTCCTCTATCGAATTGTATTTAAAATCCCCTGATATTGTCAAGGTAGGGACTGCTTCTCCCTGCCAACTCACTTTTGTGTTTAGCCTTCTGTTGAGTATGTGAATAACTTCTTGAATGGTCGCTTTTCTGAATTTCAGATGCCCTTTATGCCATTGATCTAGATCTTGCTTTTCTAATGTATAGGCTACAAATTGGTGTTCTGTGGTGTGAAAATCGACTTTTTCATTGGCTCGTAAAATGACGTTCTTCGTTCCTTGCACATCACTTACTTGTACCTTCCCTTCATGTACACTCACACTGATGGTTTCTCCTTTTACATCATTTACATTGAACTTTGTTCCTAACACTTGTACCTGTAAATTCTCACTTTCCACCCTAAAAGGTTGTTGAGGATGGGTTCGCTTCACTTCAAAGAAAGCTTCTCCTTGTAAATGAACGATTCGTTCTTGTGCCTCAAAATGGGTAGGGTATTGTATTGAACTTCCTCCGCTGAGGTAAACCACGGTAGAATCGCTTAACTGAAAAACGAATTGTTCTCCTTTTTTTGCATATTGGGTTACCCATTGTGGATCTGCCTTTACAGCAAGAAAAAAGTACAACAAGCCCACACCAGCCAAGCAAGCGGCCAATGCTGTATAATGCACTACATGCGTTTTAAAAATAGAGGGTTTGGTTTTAGAAGAAATGGATTGATGTAAACGTTGGTACAACGCTGTATTGCGTTTTACTTCTGCTTCTGTGATGCCACCAACCTGCAGGGCATTAAAAAATTGGTCTACAACAGCTTCCTCTGTAGATGTAGCTGTTCCTTTGTAATATTGCGCTAATAGAGCTTTGAATTTCTTATACATTATAGTCTTGTGATCTAATACTATAATGAAGTACGCCAAAAGAGTGCATTCCCCTATGCTAAAATTCAGGCTTAATCATTCCTTAAAATGGAAAACATTTAGGTAACACTAAACCATAGTAACAGCAAAAGAGCTCCTGCTCCATCAGCCACATAAGGTGTAGATTCTTTTAGAAGTCGCAACGCTTTATTGATTTGATTTTCAACCGTACTTTCTGTAATTCCCAAACATTGGGCAATATCTTTATAGGTGCGTTGTTCATAGAAACGCATTTTAAAGATCAACAAGCATCGATCTGGCAGAATAGCCAAAGCAGTTTTTTCGATTTCATCTAAAAGCATAGCTTTGACCTCATCGTATTGCACCTCTTCTAAATCGGGAATCAGGGTAGCTAGTTTTTCTACCTGAACAGCATCAAAACGACGATTGCATAAAGCCTTTGCACATTGGTTTCTCGTTGCTTGAAACAAATACGCTCGTGGTAGTTCAACCACGACTTGTCTCTTCCAGAAGTCAATAAATACTTCTTGTACAATATCCTCTGCAACGGCTTTGTCCCGCATTACATTATAGGCAAAACTGTATAATTCAGCCCAGTGTTTTTGAAAGATCTGATCAAAATCATGGTTATGGCTTACCATTTGTGTTTGAATTAAAAGATTTATTCAAACAAATGTAGGTGTAATGCGTGCATTGAATTTTAATTCACTGTTAAGTTTTAGTCGTTTCTACTGACCATTTTACTCGTAGTAAACATAATCAAAAACGGTGGTACTATACCCTTGATTGTATTCATCATGCACCTCTTTTTCCAAAATATTCCCTTGAGAATCAAAGGTTTTATTTTTAAAGGTTAGTACCTGAGTATCTCCATAAGGCTGAAGGGTTTGTTGCTTAAATTGAATTTCATATCCTTTTGCATCATATTGATGGAAAGATTTTGTTTCAAATTCAATAGTCTCATCTTCTTTATTTTTGATGATAAGATGTATTTCTTTCACTTGCGCTTGGGGAGTAAACAACAATTGCATTGTTCCTTTATTCTTCGGTTTATTAAAATAAGTGTATGTAAATTCACAAGTCGTAGGCTTGGGCCATTGTTGCATAATTTCAGTTGCCTTTGTTCCATCCGCATTTAAACTTATGCTGTGGCGTTTGTTATTTTGATACTCAAAAAACTGAAGCTCTCCTATTTTGGTATACACCATAGGGGTCTCCTCATCTCCTTCTTGTACACCAACGTAAATCTCCTTCAAAGTAAAAAAACCTCGTTCATCGAAATGTACAATTTGTTTTTTTGCTTCTTTTCCTTCATTGGAATAGTCTATACTTATTAAGGTTTTTACTTTTCCTCTAAGGTTTTCTGTCTGCCAATCCGTCAAAACTTGTGCCTGACTTTGGTTATATCCCAACAATACAAAAAGGAGGAGTAGGTAGTATTTCATCATCGTTTATACGTATATCAAAACTCAAGTTAACCGTTGTTTTTTTTAGCTAACGCCGTAAAAATACGTTTTTTACTAAAAAAAGTAAACAGAAAAAAGAAGTCTTCTATTATCTGATTCGAACTTAATTGCAAAACAAATTAAAGAGTTGTTTTTTATTTGAAGGAATGACTATGGAGATTTTTAAGCAAAGGCATTTGAAATTACGATGTTGGCAATAGTGTCATACGGTTATCGCTCCCCAATCAGAAGCTGTATCTTTGCGCGGAATTTTTATAATTTTTATTTACAATGAAAAACCTGAAAGGAATTTTGTTCGCATTAATTTCCTCTGGTACATTTGGATTGGTTCCGTTGTTTTCGTTACCACTACTTGTACCGAGCTTGCGACCTGAAGGAGTGGCGGCTATCGGCATACCGACCATTCTATTTTATCGATTTTTGTTTTCATCGGCAACCATGGGAGCTGTTTGTATCTACAAGAAAACAAGTTTAAAAATTTCGATTCAGGATTTAGCAGTCGTCTTTTTCTTGGCTTTATTATATGCCGCTACCGCCAAGTTTCTAGTTGACTCTTACGAATATATTGCTAGTGGATTGGCAACAACCGTCCATTTTTTATATCCGCTTTTTGTCAGCATTGTGATGATTGCGTTCTTCAAAGAAAAAAAATCAATGGTATTGCTTATTGCTTCACTGCTTTCTCTTTTAGGAGTGGGGATGATGTGTTGGCATGGCGAAGCTTCTCCTGCATTATTCAGCGGATTGATTTTATCTGCGTTGACCATCTTTACCTATGGGCTTTATATCGTGGGATTAAACAAATCGAGAATTTCCAATATGAACTTTGATTCGTTGACTTTTTATGTTTTGCTCATGGGGTGTTTAATCTTTTTATTTTATGCCTTATTGACTACGGGTATTGATGCAATTACCTTAAAAGCCGATTGGATGAATTTAATTTTACTGGGGTTCTTCGCAACATTTATTTCTGATTTGTGTTTGGTACTTGCTGTGAAACACGCCGGATCGACGATTACGTCCATTTTAGGATCCATGGAACCTGTAGTAGCTGTATTAGTTGGAACTTTATTCTTTGGTGAATACTTTGATTGGATGTCTGCACTCGGCTTGTTCTTTGTGTTGCTCTCCGTCACCTTGGTGATTGCTTTTAGTAAACAAAATGCTACATAAAACAAAAAAGTCTTTGGTTATTGACCAAAGACTTTTTTTATTTCAACAAGAAAGGTATATTATTTTTTTACATCCACATTGTGTTGTCCGTGAGCTCCATGTCTGTGCTCCATCACTTGTAAATTCTCATCAATAAAGTAAGCACTTCCGAATCCATTCACATATGATCCTTTGATTGGTTTTAGGTTGAACATGATAAAGTCTTCTAAGTTTCCTAAAACTTCAATTACTTTTCCATGTCTCTCTCTTAAATCAACCATTGCTTGATCGTATAACGGATTTTCTTTTCCAACCAATTCAGCTTCTGTTTCGATTGTTAAACGGTGTCTTGCATATAATTGTTTTGATGTACTTTCATCTTCCACAAACATAAAAGATACTTTTTTACGATCTCTCAAGTTCTTTGTGTGTTTAGCCATAAACGAAACTAAGATTTGAAAATCATTTCCTACTCTTGAATAAGGCGCTGTACTTACCAAAGGTGAACCATCTTCATTTAACGACGCAATCATCACTGATTTACACTCGTTAATAAGCTCCTCTACTTTCGGTGCTTTTGGTTTTACTTTATGTTGGTCGAAGTTTGGATTGATTGTATCTGTACTCATTGTAATTGTATTTATATTGTTGCGCTAAGATACTAAATTATTTAAACTAAATAAAAATAATAACTCAATCTATTTCTTCTAATTCAAACAAATCTTCGACCCTTACTTTTAGTGTTCGTGCCAGCTTTAAAGCTAATATTGTAGACGGAACATACCGATTCGATTCAATCGAATGAATGGTCTGCCTTGAGACTTCAATAGCATCTGCTAATTCCTGTTGGGTCAGATAGCAACGTACACGTTCTTCCTTTACTTTATTCCGCATCGAAACTCTTTTTTATTTTTCTATATTCTACTTCGTACATCACGTTAACAAAAATCATAATCTTTAGCACAGTCCCCGCTATGTTTTCTTTGAATGCACCAGGTTCAATACAATTCCATATTGCTTCAATAAATATACTGACAATAAGAAGTAATACACCTCCTGCTAAAGTTTTTAGTCGCATTAAAGCGAGCATTTCATCATCTTCTTTTCGCCTAGAAAAGAAATACATGAGCAACCCTAAATTAATTATGTTAATTGAAATTGTACTTGCTTCAACTCGATAATCCCATAAATAGTCTTTCAAAGCAAAACTCAATATTATAGATAATACAATAAGGGCTAAAGCAATCCATTTAAATCGACTTGGTAATAAAGGAAATTGTTTCATGATTTTTAGTTTTTAGTTGACACAAATGTAAAGCACACTTTACAAATATGCAAAGTAAACTTTACATTTATATCTAAAAGCAAATTACCTCTTATCCCTAATCCGTACTTATGAAGACAGTACGGATGCTCAGTACTATGAAGTTCTCAACCATTTAAAATCTAATAACCTAAATAGAGTTCATGCGATAGAGATGACGAATGATTCTTTTCTATTACACTATCTTGCTAAGTTTTAAACAGAATAGATACAAAATCGAAGGTGTTCTTCCTTGTGCAACAATACGTTATCCATACGCTTGTTTCTTGTTTTTATAACGAATAATTGAATAGTGCAATACATCTCTTATATTGTAATCATTTATTATGTTTCTCTATTTATTATCGTTAATTTTGCAAAAATTTAAGCTAACAAAACATGAAAAAATACGCTTTTCTAACCCTTTTACTTTCTCTTGTCTTTTTATCATGTGATAAATCGGATGACAACAATACACCAACCTTCAACAATGATTTTGTAAAACAAATAATCATTAAGACTGAAGATTACCAAAAATTGCCAGAATTCGCTTTCTTTTATGATACCACTATTGACTTTGAATACAACAAGCAAAATAAACCAAGTATCATTCGTTCGGCTATTACTTTTAGAGACAATTGGACTGTAGAAAAGGATGGTATATTTCTAAACAAAATTATCAAAATTCAAGAGCAAAAGATGTTTACTTACGATAAGCAAACAAACTTACTACTAGAAGAAAAAACAACAAGTGAAAGAGGAACTCGTATTAAAACCTTTCAATATGATAATTTTCAAAGAATTAAATCAATAAAAGAAGACGATAAAGAATCTATTTTTACCTATAATCATGGTACTGGACAATTAGCTAGTATACAAACACAATATACAAACGCAGAGAGTCAACACCTGAACTCTATTCGATATTTTGATTTTAAAGCGAATCAAAATTTAAATACACTGTTATACGAGAATAGTAATAAAGAGCAAGAAACTTTCTATTTCACCTATACTAGTACCAAAAGTCTATATGAAAATAATACAATCAATTATACGTTAACTGATGGGCTTGATGGGAATATTTTAACTGGAACAAATGGACAAGTAATAAAAAACCGTTATCCTGATTTTATGTCTAATTTAGAATATAGCTACAAAGGAAATTTCTTGTTGGATAACATCAAAATCCAAGCAAATCTACATTCAGATTTCTTTATGACCCATACCGAAGAAAATTCTTCTAATTCCTATTCAAGAGCTATAAATGGTGAAATATTCACTTTTTCCTCTACTTTTTAAAATACAAAAAAGCCTCAACAGAAGATTGAGGCTTTTTTTATATCAATACCTGTGTGGCTTACTTTTTATCTGAGTTAAAATAATATGCATCAGCAAAGTTCTTGTTCTTCTGGATATAAGCAGTTCCTCCTTTTACATCAATAATCCAATTGAAACGATGAATGAAATCTGCTCCAACATAACTCGTTGTTTGATTCTTTATTTCACCACCAAAGAGATTAACGGGTACTTGCTCAAAGCGAAAGGAATCTACGGTAACAACAGGCATTTCAGCGACGAGATTCGTAAGCTTTTCTCCTGCTGAATTCATCAATGTTTTTTCATCTAACCGCGGTAATACTTCCGCCCATTGATTGTCATCTGCTACTTGATTGTTATATAACAACATCCCAGAGAACCCCGATTGCAAAAGAAACTTTGTTTTTATTTCCTTTTCGTTTACTATACTCGATACTTCAATAAATAATCGTCCTTGTTCATGGGTTAATGGCAAGGCAACAAATCCACGAGTATCAGGTAAATGAGTATAGGTTTCAAATTGTGATTGGTCGTAATTAATCGCAAAAATCTGTCCGTTAAACAACTGAGTTCCTATTTTACCTTCTGCTCCATTTCCGGTATATTCCTTATCCCAGATCCAAATCTTGTCTACAATTGTATTGCCAACCTGAATGCGATTGGACTTACTCAATCCTTCTGGAAAATCAGTTGTATCAAACACTACAGAGGCTACTTCATTTTTGCGATTGGGGGCTAAAGAAGCTTCCCTCATCGCTATTTGAAACATCAACACGACCGAATCTTGTTGGTTGATTAAACCATCAACCAAAATATTATAGTGTTCATTTAATCGAAACGGTATTGTTTCTTGGCTTTTCGCTGTTGAACAAACAAATAGAGAAACCAAAAACAAGATTAAAAACTTAGTTCGCATTACTTTTGTTGAATTAGAAGATACATCGTTTCTTTTTTGAATGAATCATAAAACTAGCGTTGGTACTCAACGGCTAGCACAACACATTACAAGGTAATTTGATAGATATAATCATCCATCACATAGCCGTTTCCAATATCGAACGTTTTAGACTCCATGCATTGAAATCCGTTGCGTTCATAAAACTCAATGGCTTTGGCGTTGTATTTATTCACCGTTAAATATACCGCATCTGCCTTACTTTCTTGCGCAAAGCTGACAACATGCTGTAGCATAATCTTGCCTAATCCTTTTTGTTGCTGATCGGTATCCAAATAAATCTTAGACAAAAACACGCGATTGTCTTCCTTCAATTTATAGTCTAGGTAGCCTAAAACCTGCCCTTCAACCACAAACAATTCCCAAATATATCCTTCCTTTATTTCATTGGTAATGCGTTCCTGACTGTACATCATCGGCAACATATATTCAATTTGTGCCGGATCTAATAATGGTCCGTATGTTTTCTGCCAAATTTTTTCAGCCAAAGGGCGAATGACATGCATATTTTCTATTGTAACTGCCTGATATTCTATTGAGATATTTTCCATGTGTCTTTTTAAATTAAATAATTGAACAACTGAAGACAAACAAAGGTACAGTATTTTTGTTTTTTTATATTGTTGCGCAGCGATGATCTCAAACAAAAAAAGCAGTAAATTTTCATTTACTGCTCTTCTATTTCTATCTCGTAAAGAACTATGCTTTGTAATTAGTTAAGAAATCAACCAATGTACGAATTCCTGTTCCTGTTCCTCCGTTTCCTTTGTAATCTCTTGGAGCATCCATCCATGCTGGACCAGCAATGTCAATATGAACATAAGGTGCTTTTGCAAAATGCTCTAGGAATTTCCCTGCTGTGATGGTTCCTGCGAAACGACCACCGATATTTTTCATATCTGCTACGCTTGATTTCAATAAATCTTTGTAGTCATCCCAGAATGGCAATTGAGCTAAACGTTCGTGTACATTGTATCCTGATGCTACAATCGCTTGAATTGTTTCTTCATCATTCCCCATAATACAAGAAGCGGTATCTCCTGCTACCACTAGAGCTGCTCCTGTTAAAGTAGCTGCATCAATAATAACGGCAGGATCATATTGTGTTGCATAAGCAATCGCATCACCTAAAATCATACGTCCTTCTGCATCGGTATTCAATACTTCAACAGTTGTACCATCATACATTGTAATCACATCCCCAGGTGCGTATGCATCTCCCCCAGGACGGTTATCTGTTGCTGGAATTAATCCAATTACGTGAACGTTCAATTGATTCAAAGCAGCAGCATAAATTGTTCCTGCCATACAAGCAGCTCCTCCCATATCACTCTTCATTGAGTCCATTGATCCAGCTGTTGGTTTTAAACTCAAACCACCGGTATCATAAACCACTCCTTTACCAACCAAAACGATTGGTTTCTTGTTGATTGGATTTGCAGGTTTGTATTCCATGATTGTAAAAGTCGGTTGCTCAATAGACCCTTTATTTACCGCTAATAAACCACCCATTCTCAACGCTTCAATCTCGTTTTTGCCCAATGCTTTTACAGCAAATTTCGCTTCGTTTCCTAAAAGTTCGATTTCTTTCGCTAATTGCGTAGCTGTTAAGAAGCTTACAGGTTCATTCACCATGGTACGCGCCCAATAAACTGCTTTGATTGTGTGATTTAAATCACTGATTTGTTTTGCTTCAAAATTTCCTTTTACAGCAAGGTTCTCTAAAGCGTATTTCATCGTTTCAGCTTCTTTGAAGTACTTCAAAAACTGGTAGTTTGAAAGTGCAATCCCTTCTACCAAAGCTAAAGTAGAATCTCCATTTCCTACAATGGTAAGGTTATCAGCTTTCTTATCTAATTGTTTGCGGACGTTGAATCCAGCCAAACGCATTTTCTCTAAATTCGTGTTCTCTTTTACAAAAAAGAAATATTGATTTCCAATTTTTGCAAAATCTTCTTCTTTTTCTCCTGTTTTAAAAGCTTGTACAAAATCATTTAAAAGAGCAGGAACTCCTACTGTATTATCATTTCCTAAAACGAAAACTATATTTCCGTTGGATTGAACCTCTTGTATAAGTTGTATCATTTCTGTTGTTTTTATACTTACAAATATACGGGTTTTTAGACACAGCTAAAAATTGACATCAAAAAGATTGCCGTATCCCCTGTTATTTTATTTCTTTTTATCCTTCAAGAAGCACTAAGATCCACCAGTAAATGGGGACGCTTTCCACCCAAAACAAACTAAAATACGAGCTGCGCTTCGGTGATGCCAATTGAATAAAAAGCAAAGTAATACTCACTATAATTACATTATTCCACGCTTGGATGGGTTGAAAACCCAATTTAAAAAACTCAATAACAAAAAAGGGAATTAATAAAAGGGCCAGTAAAATCTTTGTTCTACGGGTACCCAGTAATTGGGGAATTGTCTTTAAATATTTCTCATCATATTGTAAATCAACAATTTCAAATATTCCAATTAAAATCAGCACCAAAATAAATCGCTGTAAGAATTTAATCCAAATATCCAAGGACAGATCTATCCCTGCATTGAAAACAGGAATGATTAGTGTCACCGTAGCCCAACACAGACAGACAATGTACACTTTTAGCCCCGACCAATTGCGCAAATTGGGAATTCGCTTGGAAATAGGAACGGCATAGAGTACAGCTAGAACCAGTAAAGAGATAGTGACTAGTTGTGCGGCTGTGGTTAAAAAAAAGAAACTCACCATACCAACGACTAAAGCAATCGTGCTCAATAAGAGGATTGCCTTCATCTTTAGAGATAAGTTTTTGCGGTGGATTACCAAATAATCGGCATACTTAATGAAATTATAGGAAAACAACGTTCCTGAAAATGCTAAAAGGGAAACCGTCCAATCGAAGGGTAAATGACAGAAATAAAACGTCATTTGCACCAATGCAAAAACTGCGAAAGAAACGTGAATACTCGCTTTCAGATAAAAATCAAATACTTTACCTAGGACTTTTCTCATGCTAATTTTTTATACCTAAATCGGCTAGAAATTTACATTAACAAAATTACTAGGAATATACTTAATTTATCTCAGATTTATGGTTATTTTTGTATGCTTATACACAACTTATTATTTTGCCCAAATGAAAACAAATGCATTTGCTTTAAGACACATTGGCCCTCGTGCTGAGGACATGGCACAAATGTTTAAAACTGTGAAAGTTGATAACATTGAACAATTAATCGATGAGACTTTTCCAACTTCAATTCGCTTAAAACAAGATTTAGATCTTGCTCCTGCAATGACGGAATATGAGTATTTATCTTATATTCAGAACTTAGGCAACAAAAACAAAATTTTTCGTTCTTATATTGGATTAGGATACAACGAATCTGTTAGCCCTGCTCCTATTATTCGCAACGTATTTGAAAACGCTGGTTGGTACACAGCTTATACTCCGTACCAAGCTGAGATTGCACAAGGTCGTTTAGAAGCTTTATTAAATTTCCAAACTACAGTAATTGAATTAGCTGGAATGGAAATTGCCAATGCATCTTTATTAGATGAAGGTACTGCAGCAGCAGAAGCAATGATGTTATTATACGATGTTCGTACAAGAGATCAAAAGAAAAACAACGCATTAAAATTCTTCGTTTCTGAAGAAATTTTACCTCAAACACTTTCAGTTTTACAAACTCGTTCGGTTCCTTTCGAAATCGAATTAGTTGTAGGAGATCACCAAACGTTTGATTTCTCAGAAGATTTCTTTGGAGCAATCTTACAATACCCAGGTAAATACGGTCAAGTATATGATTATGCTGACTTCATCAATACAGCTAAGACAAAAGATATTAAAGTTGCCGTTGCAGCAGATATCTTATCCTTAGTAACATTAACTTCTCCAGGAGAAATGGGAGCTGACGTTGTAGTTGGAACAACACAACGTTTTGGTATTCCATTAGGATTTGGAGGACCTCACGCTGGTTTCTTCACGACAAAAGAAGAGTACAAACGCAGTATGCCAGGTCGTATCATTGGAGTTTCTAAAGATGCAGACGGGAACAGAGCGTTGCGTATGGCTTTACAAACACGTGAGCAACACATCAAACGCGAGAAAGCAACTTCAAATATCTGTACAGCTCAAGTATTATTGGCTGTTATGGCTAGTTTCTATGCTGTTTACCACGGACCAAATGGTCTTCGTTTTATTGCAAACCAAGTACATGCAAAAGCAAATACAGTAGCAGAAAATTTAGCTAAATTAGGTATCGAGCAAACAAATACAGCTTACTTTGACACAATCGTAGTAAAAGCTGATGCAGCTAAAGTGAAACCAATCGCTGAAGCAAATAAAGTAAACTTCTTCTATATTGATGCCAATACTATTTCAATCTCTTTAAACGAGACAGTAAATGTAAATGATATCAATACGATTATTGCTATTTTCGCTCAAGCAGTAGGAAAAGAAGCCTTTACCATTACTGCATTAAATGAAGAAGCAGTAAACTACCCAGCTAAATTAAAACGTACTTCTAAATTCTTAGAGCATGACGTGTTTAATAGCTACCACTCTGAAACAGAATTAATGCGTTACATCAAGCGTTTAGAGCGCAAAGATTTAGCGTTAAATCAATCGATGATTTCTTTAGGTTCTTGTACCATGAAGTTGAATGCGGCAGCAGAAATGCTTCCTTTAAGCAACGGTCAATGGAACAACATCCACCCTTTTGCTCCATTAGATCAAGCACAAGGTTATATTGAAATGTTGAAAGATTTAGAACATAAATTAAATGTTATTACTGGATTTGCTGGAACAACTTTACAGCCAAACTCTGGTGCTCAAGGAGAATATGCTGGATTAATGGCTATTCGTGCTTACCACCATTCAAGAGGGGACTTCCAAAGAACTATTGCATTAATCCCTGCTTCTGCTCACGGAACAAATCCTGCTTCTGCAGCAATGGCTGGAATGAAAGTGGTGGTTACAAAAACTACACCTGAAGGAAATATCGATGTGGCTGACTTGAAAGAAAAAGCAGAATTACACAAAGACAACCTTTCTTGTTTAATGGTTACTTATCCTTCTACTCACGGAGTATATGAATCAGCTATCATGGAAATTACACAAATTATCCACGATAACGGAGGACAAGTATATATGGACGGTGCAAATATGAATGCTCAAGTTGGTTTCACTAACCCTGCTTCTATTGGTGCTGACGTATGTCACTTAAACTTACATAAAACATTTGCTATTCCTCACGGTGGTGGTGGACCTGGAGTTGGGCCAATCTGTGTGGCTGAGCATTTAGTAGAGTTTTTACCTTCTAACCCATTGGTACAAGTAGGTGGTAAAAATGCAATTACTTCTATTTCATCTGCTCCTTATGGTTCAGCTTTAGTGTGTTTAATCTCTTATGGTTACATCTCTATGTTAGGAACGGAAGGATTGAAAAAAGTTACGCAAACAGCGATCCTGAACGCAAACTATATGAAAGCTAGATTAGAAGAACACTACGCTATTTTATATACAGGTGAAAAAGGACGTGCTGCACACGAAATGATTGTTGACGTTCGTGAATTCAAAGAAAAAGGAATTGAAGTAACAGATATCGCTAAACGTTTAATCGATTACGGTTTCCACGCACCTACAGTTTCTTTCCCTGTTGCAGGAACTTTAATGATTGAACCTACAGAAAGTGAAAGCTTATCAGAGATTGATCGTTTCTGTGATGCGATGATCGCGATTCGCCAAGAAATTGAAAACGCAACGATTGAGAACCCAGTAAACGAATTAAAGAATGCTCCGCATACTTTAGCTCTATTAACTGCGGATAATTGGGATTTACCTTACTCAAGACAAAAAGCAGCTTATCCGTTAGCATACGTAGCTGAGAATAAATTCTGGCCTACAGTACGTCGTATTGACGATGCTTATGGAGATAGAAACTTAGTTTGTTCTTGTGCTCCAATCGAAGCTTACCTTGAAAATTAATTCATTATAGATAGAATCAAAAACGCCATCGACTTCGATGGCGTTTTTTTTTTCACGTGATGCCGTGATGCAATACAAGTAGGTTTAAAATTTAAATTATAAACCAAAATAGAATCCCCTTCGTTTAAATTTTACAAAAAAACGCTCCATATAACGTATACATCATAACGCATTATAAATAGAAAGATTCATGCAAAATTCACAAGAAGGAGAACTTAACACAGTAAAATACTGGTTATGATACCGATTAAAATCAAGAAATATAGCTTTGTTATACAACGCTTTATCACATTGAACCATGATTTTATACAATTCATTGTAGATAAAAGAAGTAGCAATAGAAAATGTTCCTATTTCCCATACAGGAATGGCATGATCCTTGATCCTTTCTATGTCCCAAAAATGATCAATAAATACAGCTGAAGCAGTGGTATTGAAAACTTTTCTGGCTTCAATACAATTGAGGCAAACCGTTCCTTTACGACTATTCATCAAAGGCCCTAATAAGAGACCATTCTCGTACAATTCTACAAATAAAAAATCAGAAGACGACATTTGTTGCCATGCACTAATATGTCGAATAGTCGTTGTATTGTAGAAATAAGGCCCAACAAGAAGTGTCAATGCTACTGGATGTTCCGAAATTTGAAACTTAGGTTGTTCCTCTAGTGATAAATTATAAATAGTTGATACCTTAATTTGTTCTGGTAAGCCTGCAATAAATGTGTGTAACAAGGTCAAATCCGTTCCAAATTCACCAATAATATCTAAATACAAAGGCGTGTTCAATTTTGTATCAGTGGTTATAAATTGGTGCAGCGTTAACCAAGACCGCAACTCTTCTACTCTATTTTGCTGTAAAATAGAAGTATCTGAAAGAGGTAAATATGGCGGAATAGGCAGTTGTTCTTGTGCTAATCTCAGAACAGTAATTATATCGGAAGTATCTTTACCTGTAATCTTTTTAATAGAATTAGAATCAGACAATAAGATATATTCCGTAGGATGAGTTTGAATAATTTTCCATTTTTTCTGTTTCATAAAAACATAGATTAAAAACTAGTTATACCAAGCGTTTAAAATTTATTTTACTAATTTGAATTACTAACTGTAACAAGCGTAAACATCTATTTCTTGGGACATTGTTATCCCCGAAGATGGAACATCTTTCGCCTCAATTATAAGTTCTACTTGTTTCATTTGTGCTAAAATTTAATTGATTAAATAAAAACCTAGTTTTAAGACATTAGTTATGGGTCTTAGACTGTTCCTTGATCAAGAGACTAGCTAAAGATTAATCTTTTAATTGTTATTTTTGACGATGAACCAACCATACAGCATAATCAATCTAAAACAGAGCAAATACAGTTAATTGGTCGTACTAAATATTCTTTTTTAAGTGTAAGAAAATATCAAAGATTGCTCCGATTGGGAGATTAAATAACTACAACGTGCAAGATATATCCGCAACTTGAGTAGTTGAGCAAGTCTATTTGATATAGAATAGAAAACTGCCTATTGACAGTAACCGCTATGTATATTGGTAAAAATGGGAGAAATTAATTGCTTTTACCGTAGCGATAAAATAAAAATAAGCAAAAAAGAGATACGATTCCCTAGTAATCCTTTGAAATACTTGATATTATAACGAAAAAATATAAAACAAATTGATTCGCGAATGTAATTTTTTTTAAAAATAATGGATATGTAATTAACTAAGTATCCTTATCCATTTGATTCGTCTCTAAATCGATATTTTTTAATCAGAAAATATGCTCCACTTAAAATTAAGAGTGCATAACAAACTAAATCTGCATGACTATAACTAAAAAAATCAAACAAATTCAATACAAGTCCCATAGTGGTTACAAGTATTAATCCTTTAACTAATTTATCCATTTTAATAAAATTTGAAATTAATTTCCCCTTTATCTGAAATAACTTCGATTGCAAGAACTCAGCTAAATTCTTACTGTTCTAGTACTAAAAAACATTCCGTTAATTTTTAATTCTATATCAACAAAAAACATTCCACTTTTAAAAACTTCTTTCAAAACCAATCCCCTGATTAATATAGTTTTACAAAAATTAAAACAAATAACTCGAACAAAATACAACACAAATCAGAAAAACGTTATGATTAAGTAAAAACAACCTATAAAATGAAATTATTTTATTTTATTACTCAAAATAAAACAAGCGATAAAAAATTTTCATTTTCTTTTTTTTTATTATGAAATGAGAAAAAAAGAGTGGTAAACCACAAAGTAAACCTCTCAAATCGTGTAGCTTTCTTATTTAGCTGTTAATTCTGCTCTGATTTCTTCGTTTTATTTGATTTTTGTAATTTTACACGATCAAATGAAGCATCCTATGAGCAAAGATTTAGAAACCATTGCCGATTATTACAAAGAGAGATCTTCGTCTTCGCTCTCTCAGAATTATGCGTTTAGTATCAACGAATACAAGACTGGGACTTCACACTTCAATATTAATATGCGCAAGTATTGTAGTTTTACAACGCCGTATAATCGCCGTGATTTTTATAAAGTAGGGCTAATTATTGGCCGTGGGGAATTACATTATGGTTCACATTCCATTACGATTGACCGACCTGCTTTGTTTTTACCTTGTCCAACAACTCCGTACTCTTGGACGTGTATTGAAAAAAAACAAGAAGGGTATTTTTGCTTATTCAATTACGAATTTTTCACAGAAAACAGAAATCTAGAATCCTTTAAAAAGACGTCTTTATTCAAAGAATGGGGAAAGCCCTTAATCTTTTTAACTCCCGCCCAATTGGATATTGCTCATACCTATTTTCAACAAATGTATATCATGGCACAGTCGGATTACCCCTTAAAATACGAGGTAATTCGAAACCTATTAGCCTTGTTACTTCATCAAGCTTTACAGCTTAAAGTAGAGGATATTTCTCTCGATGAGCAGAGTGCATCCATGCGTCTATTTCGCCTGTTTGACCAGCTATTGAACAAACAATTCCCCCTAGATTCACCTGCTTATCCGCTGGCATTACGCCGTCCTATTGATTATGCCAATAAACTCAATGTACATGTGAATCACTTGAATTCATCCATCAAATCTGCTACAGGAAAAACGACCTCTCAACATATTACAGATCGCATTTTATTAGAAGCGAAAAATCTACTCATCAATACTGATTGGGATATTGCACAAGTGGGCTATACCCTTGGTTTTGATCAACCGTCTCATTTTACGCATTTCTTTAAAAAACACGTGGAACAAACTCCTTTACAATTTAGAAACCACAATTAAAATTCTTTGATTTATACAATTATACCTTTGTCTTTTTTAAGGTAGCTGCTGCGTTGTTCTTTTACTTTTGTGTCCATAAAACAACAATTCACTTTATGCTTAGAGAAGCTACAAACCAAAGAAAAAAGCTAGCCACTATTCTGGCTTTTAGTTCAATTCCCCTATCTGGATTTGTAACGGACATCTACTTACCTTCCTTTCCTTCTATGGCGAATGATCTAGCCATTACAGAAAAGGAAGTACAACTTACTTTAACCTGTTATTTATTGAGTTATGGTATATCACAGCTCTTCGTTGGTAGTGTTCTCGATAGTATTGGACGTTATAAACCCCGTTTAATTGCGCTGCTTTTTATTGCTTTATCCAGTACGTTAATCGCCATTACTAATGATATTTTCTTGATTTGCCTGTTGCGCATTGTGCAAGGAATTGCTATTTCCATTTTAGTTGTGGCAACCCGAGCCATTTTCATGGACATTTATGAAGAAAAACAACGCATTCATTACCTGAGTTATTTCACCGTCGTTTGGTCCTGTGGTCCAATCCTCGCTCCTTTCTTAGGAGGATACCTCGATGCTATGTTTTCTTGGCATGCGAATTTTTATTTTCTTTCAATTTACGCTGTAGTGCTCTTCATTTTAGATCTAGTCATCAGTGGTGAAAGTATTCCAGAAAAGAAAAAATTCAATTTAAGCCAGACCCTTCAAGTGTACAAAACCATGTTGAGCAACCAAAACTTCATTATGGGAATCTTCATTCTTGGAATGAGTTATTCCATCGTGATGATTTTCAATATTGCAGGTCCCTTTTTAATTGAAAACACCTTCAATCAAAATTCCATTGTCATTGGTTACTGTACCTTACTCTTGGGATTTTCTTGGATGTTAGGAGGACTTATTGGAAAAAGAAGGATGCACCTCTCATTTGAGCAACGCACCACACAACCCATCTATATTCAGTTAATTTTATCCCTTGTTTTATTAGGAGTGAGCTATTATATTGAAAACTTATACCTTTTAATGGTTGGTTTATTTTTCATCCACATTTGTTCAGGTACGTTATTCAACAATTTTTTCACCTCTACGATGTTAGCCTTTCCCAATAATTCAGGAACAGCAGGAGGATTGATGGGCGGATTGACCTATGTCATTACCTCTCTAACTAGCTTCATCATTTCATCGTCTGGAGCTATTAATACTCAATTTCAATTAAGTACGCGTTATACGGCACTGATTATTTGTCTTTTATTCTTGATTTTATACATCGTACAACTCAATAAAAAAACACACTAGTCAGACCTAAAAAAAGAAGTCAATTTCCATCGAAATATGTACCTTTGCCGCCGCTTCCCTCAGCTTGAAGGAAGCGGTTTTATCATCTAAATAATTTGTATTACCTATTATGGGACTAAACAATAAGTTTCTAGGTTTTTCAGCAGCTATCTTTGCTGCTGCACTTTGGGGTGTATCAGGAGCATTTGCTCAATTCTTATTCAATGAGAAAAATTTCAACGCCGAATGGCTGGTGACTGTTCGCCTTTTAATTTCAGGTAGCATTATGCTTTCATTAGGCATCCTCAAAGGTGATAAAGATGTATGGCATATCTGGAAAAATAAAAAATATGCCTCTCAATTGGTTGTTTTTAGTTTTTTGGGCATGCTATTAGTTCAATACTCCTATTTTATTACCATTTTTCACTCGAACGCGGCAACAGCCACCGTACTTCAGTATATTGGCCCTGTTTTTATTGCCATTTACTTAGCTCTTCGCTTGAGAAAATGGCCTAAGCCTATTGAAATATTAGCGATTGGTTTAGCGATGTTAGGTACCTTTTTATTGGTTACACATGGAGATATTAATAGTTTAACCATTACCCCTACAGCGTTGATTTGGGGAATTATCTCTGCGATTGCGCTGGCAGCTTATACAATTTTACCCGTGCATTTATTGAAAGAATACAGTCCTATTGTCATCATTGGATGGAGTATGTTAATTGCAGGTACAGGAATGGCCCTTGTCTATCCCCCTACGCATTTTCCTGGAATATGGGATATGGAAACGTTTTGGGCAGTTGCATTTATCATCCTATTTGGTACGTTGATTTCTTTCTATATTTTCTTGGATGCCATCAACAATATTGGTCCACAACGCGCTAGTTTACTCGCTTGTGCAGAACCTTTATCCGCAACGTTAATTGCCGTTTTTTACTTCGGTGTTCAATTTGAATTTCTAGATTGGTTAGGAAGTAGTTGTATTATTTTCACCATCTTACTATTGACGAAAATAAAGAAAAAGGAAATTCCAGAAAATTAACGCCAATAGCGTTTAAGCAACATAATAAAACGCTGTTGGATTAAAAACACCCACGGCGTTTTAAAAATTAAAACCCCACCACAGATCAAGATAAATCCTACGCGAACAACTAAAGTAAGCCAATAGCTGTGATTGAGAACTGGAATATAAAACCCGATCCCCAACACCAATAACATACAAAGGAATAACTTACCAAATTGCACGTCAAAAGGCCATAATTTCATTTTGAGATAGATGTAAATCACCTTTCCTACATTAAATAAGGTTAAACTAAGCAAGGAAGCTAATCCAACACCAAAAATCCCATAATCCGTTTGGGTTAGAAACCAAAGATTCATACCTACATTCAGCACCATTAAAAACAAAATGGAAATTAAATTAAAACGGTAGTATTTGGAATAGGAAATAATCTCTGAATTAAATCCTGTCGACATATTGATTACCCCATTGACGCCTAATAAATAGATAATTGGAATAGAAGGTGCCAATTTATCATAAGTGGGCAATACGCGAAACAAAGGATCAATCCCTACAGCTACACAAGAGAACAATAACATTCCGATAAAAAACATGACACGGGCTACCTCTTTGTATTTCTCATTGAGCTTTTTAAGCTGTACATTTTTAATCAAATCTGAGATAACAGGCGCGTACAACGCAAAGACTCCTGTAGCGGGAATTGCTAAGGTTGAGGCTAAAGTTACCCCAATATTATAGGTTCCATTCGCCTCATAAGAAATAAAATACGGAATCATCAACGAGTCCACGCGAAACGCAAAAAAAGAACCAAAACTACCCGCAAAGGCAAATAAACTATAGGCGTAATAGTCCCTTTTCTTTACCTTATCGAATAAGTCATCGTACTTTTTACTAAGGTGATAAGGATATAACTTATAAATATAGATCCCTATTACAGCGGTGATTAACCCATAACTCACAATATACAAAACCAAACCTTGATCGATTGTCGTTGTTGTATACAATGCTAACAAAAAGATACTGGGTAATGTTGTTTTGGGAATAATCTTCTCAAAGAAGGTCGGAAAGGATATCTTTTGCAAGTTTGTTGCTTGTCTGCGAAATAGCTCAATATAAGCCATTGCAATAGCCAGTGGAAAGGCGAAAGCTACATATTTAAACGAGGCATCTGCATAAAAGAATCGGATAACAACCAGAGAAATTCCAACCCAACCAGCCAATTTTGCTAAAGAAATCAAGCTATAACTAAAGAGTTTATGCTGTAATTTTTCTGTCAATTGAGGATAAAAATTAATCAATGCATGGGTGCTCCCCAAAACAATAATAGGGTACATGATTTGGGCGCAGGCATCCACAAAACGAATAATTCCCAACATTTCTTTGTCTTGCGGATAGATTAAAATCGTTGAAACAACGCCAATCAATACGCCTAAATAATTAATTAACGTAAATAAAAAAGCTTGTTTGGTTGAAATACCATTCCCCATTGTACTTGTTTCCTTGATTCGTATCTACAAATATACTGGCTATTCGATGCTTAACTACATTTTTTTATATTTTTGTGTGATTGCATGCTAAAAGATTTCATTTTAGAAAAAGCTGCAGTTGTAAATATCCTATTTCATGAAGTATATCGTTATTATTCCCGCTTACAATGAAGCCTCTTATATTGCAAAAACCCTGCAAAGTTTAGCGGCTCAAACCTTACTTCCTGAATGGGTGCTTGTGGTCAATGATAACTCCACAGACCAAACAGCATCCCTTGTAGAATCATTTACTACACAATATCCTTGGTTACACTTAAGCACGAAATCATCCGCTGCAATTCATTTACCTGGAAGTAAAGTGGTCCAAGCCTTCAATTATGGTTTATCCCTTCTACCTGAATCGATAGCGTATGATATCATCGTAAAATTGGATGCTGATTTAATTCTTCCGTCTGATTATTTTGCTTCCATTGTATCTGCTTTTATGGGCAATCCCAAACTCGGTATGGCCGGAGGTATCGCATTAATCGAAAAGAACAACAATTGGGTTGTTGAGAATTTAACGGATAAAGACCATATTCGCGGGGCATTCAAAGCCTATCGAAAGGCGTGTTTTCAGCAAATTGGTGGACTCAAACCAGCGATGGGATGGGATACGGTTGATGAATTACTCTGCCGATATTATCATTGGGAAATTCTTGTGCGCCAAGATTTACAAATCAAACACCTCAAACCAACAGGAGCTCAATACGACCAAACGGCTCGTTATAAACAAGGGGAAGCCTTTTACCGCTTACACTATGGTTTATTGATTACACTCATTGCTAGTTTAAAATTGGCTTCCAAAAAGGGAAAACCATTGTTGTTTCTCGATTACATCAAAGGGTATTTTAAAGCAAAAGCAAAGCAAGAACCCTATTTAGTCACAGAAGAACAAGGAAAATTTATTCGTCAATACCGTTGGGCTAAAATAAAGTCCAAGTTGTTTTAGTAGATTTTTGACCTTATAAACCTAAAAACTCATTTGTAATTGGTAATTTAGCCGATATTTATTTTTTATGATAAAAACTGGATTAACAAATATTGGTCAGTACTTTATTATGCTAAAAGAAATTTTTAGCAAAATGACTAAGTGGAAAGTAATGAAGGAGCTCATATTCAAAGAAATAGACGATTTAATCATTGGTTCTTTGGGTATTGTGTGCTTTTTATCTTTTTTCGTTGGAGGTGTTGTTGCCATTCAGACAGCCTTAAACTTAACCAATCCTTTAATTCCTAAATATCTTATTGGATTTGCAACCAGACAATCGGTTATCTTAGAATTTGCCCCTACGTTCATCTCCATCATTATGGCGGGAAAAATGGGATCTTTTATCACATCGAGTATTGGTACCATGCGTGTTACGGAACAAATTGACGCCTTAGAGGTAATGGGAGTTAGTTCATTGAACTACCTCGTTTTCCCTAAAATGGTCGCTGTTTTGTTATATCCTTTCGTTATTGGTATCAGTATGTTCTTAGGTGTTTTAGGTGGATGGTTCGGTGGTGTTATGGGTAACTTTGTGTCTTCGGAGCAATTTATCACTGGATTACAAGATAGTTTTATTCCGTTTCACATTACGTATGCGTTTATCAAAACAACTCTTTTTGGTTTCTTATTAGCGACTATTCCTTCTTACTTCGGATACTACATGAAAGGTGGTGCATTAGAAGTAGGAAAAGCAAGTACCACTGCTTTCGTATGGACGAGTGTGGCGATTATCCTAACAAACTATATATTAACCTCTCTCCTTTTAAGTAATTAGCAAGATGATTGAAGTAACAAACATAGAAAAGTCTTTTAATGGCAATAAGGTTTTGAAGGGAATTACCACGACGTTTGAAACAGGAAAAACCAATTTAATCATAGGACAAAGTGGTTCAGGAAAAACGGTTTTCTTGAAAACACTTTTAGGTATTCACGCACATGACAACGGACAGATTCTATTTGATGGAAGGGATTATGCCGATATGAATAAACATCAACGCCGTGATTTGCGTACGGAAATTGGAATGGTATTTCAAGGAAGTGCTCTTTTTGATTCCATGACAGTGGAAGAAAATATTGCTTTCCCTTTGCGCATGTTTACCAACAAAAGCGATAAAGAAATCATGCATCGTGTAAATGAGGTAATTGATCGCGTCAAATTAATCAATGCCAATAAAAAGAAACCTTCGGAAATATCTGGAGGAATGCAAAAAAGGGTAGCCATTGCACGTGCAATCGTAAACAACCCTAAATATTTATTTTGTGACGAACCAAACTCTGGATTAGATCCAAAAACAGCAATCGTTATTGACAACTTGATCCAAGAAATCACCCACGAATACGATATTACGACTGTAATTAATACACACGATATGAACTCGGTGTTGGAAATTGGAGAACACATCGTATTCTTAAAGAATGGTGTATTGGCTTGGTCTGGAAATAATAAAGAGATTATCCAAACAGACAATGAAGATGTCGTGGATTTCGTTTACTCTTCTGAACTTTTTCAGATGGTTCGAGATGCAATGCGACACATTGGATCTTCTAAATAAGTGAAAAGAAATAAAAATTGGGTGAAGTTTAACCCTAACCTTATTTCTTCCTTGATAAAAAACGAAAGGTTTGCAGCTGCAAGCCTTTCGTTTTTTTATTTTTCATTGGTTCTTCTTCTATCAATAATCCCCTTATACACAAAGGCGAATACCATTTGCCCCTACCCTCATTTTCCCTTTTCCGTTCTTGTTTTAGATTAAGTAATTTTCATTTGTAATGAGGTAACTTTGAGTATAAAATAAAAAGGATATGAAAACAAAAAATATTGAACAAATCGCAGCACCAAGACCTGCACATTTTGTAGGAGATGGTTTTAGAGTACACAATTTTATTCCAGGTGTTCCAGGAATGAGTATGCAACGCATGGATCCCTTCATTATGTTTGACTACAACTCCAAATACCACTTTGGACCGAGTGAAATTCCAAGAGGGGTTGGTGTCCATCCACATAAAGGTTTTGAGACCGTAACAATCGCTTATAAAGGACGTGTTGAACACGGTGATAGCAGCGGTGGTGGTGGAATCATTGGAGAAGGTGATGTACAATGGATGACAGCTGCATCTGGTGTTTTACACAAAGAGTTTCACGAAACAGAATGGAGTAAAACAGGAGGTGAATTTCAGATGGTTCAATTGTGGGTTAATCTTCCTGCTGAAGCAAAAAAAGGACAACCACAATACCAAGCGATAGAAAATGCACAAATGCCCCATTATACACTTGTAGATGAACAAGGATTTATCGAAGTAATCGCAGGTGAATATCAGGGAGTAAAAGGCCCTGCTACAACCTTTACTCCCATCCACATGTCTAACTTAAAAGCAAAAACAGGTGCACAGGTTACTTATGAATTCCCTACTACCTATAACACTTTGTTGTTAGTATTAGAAGGAAGTATTAAAGTAAACGGATCGGATGTACAACAAGATCACGTTGCTGTTATGGCACATGATGGAGAACAATTCACTGTAGAAGTAACAGCAGATGCTGTTGTATTAGTTTTGGCAGGCCTTCCAATCAAAGAACCTATCGCGCATTATGGCCCATTTGTAATGAATACCCAAGAAGAATTACTACAAGCTTTTGACGATTTCAACACAGGGAAATTCGGAACCTGGAATTAATTCATAACGAAAAGGTGTTGCTGAGCAGCACCTTTTTTTGTGTATTTTATTTTCTCATTTTGTGAATTCTCCTAATTTTGCAAATAAAAACTATGCGCAAAAGAATCGCAACAATGAGCCTACTTCTGGGTCTATTTCTTGGTTTATGCTTGGCATGTACTTCCAAAAATACAGTAGAAGCAGAACAGCCCGTTACCCATACAACAAGCGTAGAAAACAAGGAAACAACACAAGTTGAAATCAAAACAGAGGAACAGGAAGAATTGAAACTAAACGGTACGAATCCTGAATTATACGCGGCTTCAGAAGAAACAATGCTGAATATGCTCAATGAACCTGATCAACAGCGTTTGCAAAAAGCAATTCAAATTGTATCAAATAAAATCGCTGAAACTGTTGATTTATATACGGAAGATGATGAAATTAATTTTGATGAATGGCATGCCGTTTATTGTGAAAAAGTAAATGGACTAACCTTTACGGGTATCCTCCAACTAGCGGAACAATTATTGGTAGAAACGAAACAGCGTACACAAGCTAGTTTGAAAGAAGAGATAGCGGATCTGAAAGCCAACCCGACAGACGACCAGGAAGAGTCTTTGTCATTTTTGCAAGAAGAACTTAAAAAAACAAAGAATTTACCTACAACCATTGACACTTATGTGTATAATGAGGAATGCTTTCTCTAAAAACAGAAATCATTTAACTATTTTTTTATAATTTACAATCCATTATAAAAACGATCAAATCAGAATTGATGATTTTTTTCTTTTTTATTTGTTAATAAATTAGTTTTTACTTATATTTGATTTATAGATTTAACCTAAAAAGGTATTTACCTCGTTAAATCTTCCTTCTCGCTGTGTTTTTAACAAGAGAAATAAAGCAAAAAGAAATCCCTTAGGGATAAAAGATAAGTTGAAAAAAGAAAAGTGATGTTGTTAAGTGTAAAAAAGAGTTCCCAATTTTTAGGAACTCTTTTTCATTTTATATCATTTATGCTAATAAACCAGCTCTTCGCAATAAAGCTTCTGGTGTTGGTTCTTGTCCTCTAAACTTTATATATAAGGTCATCGGATGATCTGTTCCTCCTTGTGATAATACATGGTCTTTAAATGCGGTAGCTACTTCTTTATTAAAAATCCCCTTTTCTTTGAAGTACGCAAATGCATCTGCGTCTAAAACTTCTGCCCATTTGTAGCTATAGTATCCCGAAGAATACCCTCCTTGGAAAATATGCGAAAAAGAAGTACTCATTGCATTTTCTGCCACATCTGGGTATTGTTGAGTCGCTTTAAACTGCTCTACTTCGAATGCTTTTAAATTTGTGATTTTAGTCGGATCCTGTCCATGCCATCCCATATCAAGCAAACCAAAACTCAATTGTCGTACCGTTGCCATTCCCTCTAAGAAAGAAGCACTTTCTTTGATTTTCTCTACGAATTCCATCGGAATCAATTCTCCTGTTTGATAATGTTTTGCAAACAAGGCCAAAGTTTCTTTTTCGTAGCACCAGTTCTCTAAAATCTGACTTGGTAATTCTACGAAATCCCAATATACATTTGTTCCTGATAAAGACGGATAGGTTGTATTAGCAAGCATCCCGTGTAACGCATGACCAAATTCATGGAACAAAGTTGTCACTTCATTAAACGTCAATAAAGACGGCTTAGTTGCTGTTGGTTTGGTGAAATTACACACAATGGAAATATGCGGTCTCTCATTGACCCCTTGTTTGATGTACTGATTTTTGAACGACGTCATCCAAGCTCCGTTGCGCTTTCCTTTACGCGGAAAGAAATCAGTATAAAAAACAGCGACAAATTCTCCTTCTTCATTGGTAACTTCAAACGTACGCACCTCATCGTGGTATTTTTCAATATCAAAAACCTCTGTAAAAATAAGTCCATACAGTTTATTGGCTACTTGAAAAGCACCATCTAATACATTTTCTAATTGAAAATAAGGTTTTAAGATTTCATCATCTAAATTAAAACGCTCTTGTTTTAATTTTTCTGCATAATAGCTCCCATCCCATTTTTCTAAATGATCAAGCCCATCTAATTGTTTCGCAAAAGCTGTTAACTCTTCAAATTCTTTATCCGCAGCAGGTTTTGCTTTTAATAATAAGTCTTCTAAAAAAGTATTCACCTTCATTGGCGATTGTGCCATACGCTCCTCTAATACAAAATCAGCATGGGTGGCATACCCTAAAATAGTAGCGCGTTCATGTCTTAATTTTGCGATGGTTAACACATGCGTTTCATTGTTAAATTCATTTGCTTTAAAGGCTTTTGTTCCCGCTGCGATTGCCAATTCTTTACGCAATGCTCTATTTTCTGCATACGTCATAAACGGAATATAACTTGGATAATCCAATGTAAAAATCCATCCAGTTTTATTTTCTTGTTTAGCTAATGCTTGTGCTTCCTCAATCGCTCCTTCTGGCAATCCTTTTAAATCCGCTTCATCTGTAATATGCAACTGATAATTATGCGTCTCTGCCAATACATTTTCTCCAAATTTTAAAGAAGTCGTCGCTAATTCTGCATCAATTGCTCGTACTCTGTTCTTTTCCTCTTCTGAAAGTAGCGCTCCATTGCGTACAAAGTTCTTGTAATTCTTGATCAATAAGGTTTGTTGTTCCGTAGTCAATTCCAACTGATTCAATTGTTCATAAACGGCTTTAACGCGCAAAAACAATTGTTCATTCAACAAAATATCGTTGCCTAATTCAGCAAGTAAAGGCGCTACTTCCTGTGCGATTTGTTGCATCTCATCATTGGTTTCAGCAGAATTTAAGTTGAAGAAGATACTCGCTAAAATATCCAACTCCATACCAGAGAATGCCAATGCTTCTATTGTATTTTCAAATGTTGGGAGTTCCGGATTTGAAGTAATCGCTTCGATATCAGCTTTTGACTGTGCAATAGCTTGATCGAATGCAGGTTTATAATCCGTAATTTTTATCTGTGAAAAAGGTGCTGTACCGTATTTTGTTGTAAATGGTTTACTAAAAATAGTCATCGTAATCTAATTTTTGTTTGTTCTATAAATTTACAAATTAATTAAGTGCTAGAACATAAGAAGTCTAGTCTTAACATCCTCTTACCATAAAAAAAGGGCTCTTATAGTAAGAGCCCTTTTGTATGGAATAAGCTAAAATTATGCTTGTACGTCCTCTTGTGTTGGCTGAACTGGTAAGTCCGCTTTCGTCAAGAATGAAGTTATTTCTGCATCCATTTCAGCAATTGTTTTCTTAAACAATTCGAATGCTTCAAACTTATAAATCAACAAAGGATCTTTTTGTTCGTGAACAGCTAACTGAACAGATTGTTTCAATTCGTCCATTTTTCTAAGGTGTTTCTTCCACGCCTCATCTAAAATTGACAATACAACATTCTTTTCAAAATCGTCAATTAGACTCATTCCTTGTGTGCTGTATGCTGTTTCTAAGTTTGTCACGACGTTCATTGTTTTCATACCATCTGTAAATGGAACAACAATACGCTCGAAATTATTATCTTGATTCTCGTATACGTTTTTAATTACCTTGAATGCTTCAGCAGCACTGCGCTGTCCTTTTTCGCGGTAAGAAGTAAACGCTTTATCGTATAATCTATTTGCTAACGTAACAACATCATCTTTATTGAATTGATCTTCTGTCACAACATCGTTAATACCGAAGTTGCGGATCATATCCATATCTAAGTTTTTGAAGTCATTCGCCAATTTGTTTGTTTCGCTAATACGCTCACATAAATCGTACATCATATTTGCGATATCCACTTTTAGACGATCTCCAAACAACGCGTGTTTTCTACGTTTGTAAATTACCTCACGTTGTGCATTCATCACGTCATCATATTCTAATAAACGCTTACGAATACCGAAGTTGTTCTCTTCTACTTTTTTCTGTGCTCTTTCGATTGATTTGGTCATCATCGAATGTTGGATCACTTCTCCTTCTTCTAATCCCATTCTATCCATAATCTTCGCTACACGCTCTGATCCGAATAAACGCATTAGGTTATCTTCTAATGATACATAGAATTGAGAACTTCCTGGATCTCCTTGACGTCCTGCACGACCTCTTAACTGACGGTCAACACGTCTTGAATCATGACGCTCTGTACCAATAATTGCTAAACCTCCCTTGTCTTTTACTTCTTGAGAAAGTTTAATATCCGTACCACGACCAGCCATGTTAGTTGCAATTGTTACAATACCTGGTTTTCCAGCTTCTTCAACAATTTGAGCCTCTTGTTTGTGTAATTTCGCATTCAATACGTTGTGTTGAATACCACGCATTTTTAACGATCTACTCAATAACTCAGAAATCTCAACTGAAGTAGTACCAATTAATACAGGACGACCTGCTTGTGATAATTCTACTACATCATCAATAACTGCTTTATATTTTTCACGTACTGAACGGAAAATTTTATCTTCTTTATCTTTACGAGCAATTCCTCTGTTTGTTGGAATTTCAACTACGTCTAATTTATAGATTTGCAAGAACTCTCCTGCTTCTGTAATAGCCGTACCAGTCATACCTCCCAATTTCTTGTACATACGGAAGTAGTTCTGTAACGTAATCGTTGCAAATGTTTGTGTAGCTGCTTCGATTTTTACGTTTTCTTTCGCCTCGATCGCTTGGTGTAATCCGTCTGAATAACGACGTCCATCCATGATACGACCAGTTTGCTCATCTACGATTAAAATCTTATTGTCGATTACAACATATTCTGTATCTTTTTCAAACACAGTATAAGCTTTCAACAACTGATTTAACGTGTGAATACGCTCGCTCTTTACTCCAAAGTCTTGGAATAAACGCTCTTTTGCAACGGCTTCTTCTTCTCTTGATAAATTTTGGCTTTCAATACGAGCTACTTCAGTTCCGATATCTGGTAATACGAAGAAATGCTCATCTGTATCTTGTGATAAGAATTTGATTCCATTATCTGTCAATTGCACTTGATTGTTTTTCTCTTCAATCACGAAGTACAAAGCCTCATCCACTTTATGCATTTCTCTATTGTTGTCCTGCATGTAGTGGTTTTCTGTTTTTTGAAGCAATTGTTTTACCCCTTCTTCACTTAAGAATTTAATTAGGGCTTTATTTTTAGGTAAGCTTCGGTATGCTCTTAACAATAAGAATCCACCTTCTTTTGTATTTCCTTCGCGGATTAATTTTTTTGCATCTGCCAAGAAGTTATTCGCTAATTTACGTTGGATTTCAACTAGGTTAGCTACTTTTGGTTTTAGCTCATTAAACTCGTGACGATCACCTTGAGGAACTGGTCCAGAAATAATCAATGGCGTTCTAGCGTCATCCACTAATACTGAATCGACCTCATCGACAATAGCATAGTTGTGAACGCGTTGCACTAATTCTTCTGGCGTATGTGCCATATTATCTCTCAAGTAGTCGAAACCAAATTCATTATTTGTTCCGTACGTGATATCAGCTGCATAAGCCGCTCTTCTTCCTGGAGAGTTTGGTTGGTGGTTATCGATACAATCTACTGTCATACCGTGGAACTCAAATAAAGGTGCTTTCCACTGACTATCCCTTTTAGCAAGGTAGTCATTCACGGTAACTAAGTGTACTCCGTTTCCAGTTAATGCATTTAGGTATAAAGGCAAGGTTGCAACTAATGTTTTACCTTCCCCTGTTTGCATCTCTGCAATTTTACCTTGGTGTAATACGATACCCCCGATTAACTGAACATCGTAGTGAATCATATCCCAAGTTACTTCCTTACCTGCAGCAGACCATTTATTTGCCCAACTTGCTTTTCCGTCAGCAATGCTAACATACGGCTTGTTTTGTGCAAATTCCATGTCTTTTTCTGAAGCTGATACCACAACCGTTTCGTTTTCTTTGAAACGCTTTGCTGTTTCTTTCACAACTGCAAAAGCTTCTGGTAAGATGTCCATCAATACTTTTTCAGTATTGTCGTACGCTTCTTTTTCTAAGCTATCAATACTTGCGTAGATTGCTTCTCTTTTATCGATATCTTGAGTCTTCTCGATTTCTTCTTTGTACGAAGCAATCTTAGCATCTTGACCGGCTCTAGATTGTTGAATTTTCTCTTTAAAATAGATAGTCTTCGCTCTTAATTCGTCATTTGACAAACCAGATAAAGACGATTCATACGTTTTAATTTTTTCAATTAGAGGTTTTATTTCTTTGATATCTCGTTCAGATTTATCGCCGACAAAAACCTTTAATATGGTATTTATAAGACTCATAAGTTTATATATTTTTACTCTTTTTTACTTGCTAAAATAAACAAAAAAAAGCCTTGAAGAAGGCTTTTTTCTATATTAATACTCATCCTCGTTCCAAAGATAATCTTCGTCCGTAGGATAGTCTGGCCAAATTTCTTCCATAGATTCATAGATTTCTCCTTCATCTTCGATGGATTGTAAATTTTCTACTACTTCAAGGGGTGCGCCTGTTCTAATAGCATAATCTATTAACTCATCTTTAGTAGCAGGCCATGGAGCATCACTTAAATAAGATGCCAATTCTAATGTCCAATACATCTCTTAACCTTTTTTAAATTTTATTGCAAAAATAAATTTTATTATGAAATAAGCAAGCTTTTTTCATAGTATTTCACTAATATTAAAGAACGTCCTGCTTAATCACAACAAAAAACGACTGATTTTACTGGGTTATTTCAACTTTTCAGGTATCCATTTAATCTCATCCGCTTGTAAATCAAAAGTCAACTTTCGTGCCAATACAAATAGATAGTCAGAAAGTCGGTTTAAGTACATCAAAACTTCGGGTTCTACGGGTTCTTCTTGATCCAATTGTACTGACAAACGCTCTGATCTACGACAAACACAACGTGCAATATGACAGAATGACACCGTCGTATGTCCGCCAGGCAGAATAAAATGTGTCATAGGAGCTAAATTTTCCTCCATTCGATCAATTTCATCTTCTAAAAAAACGAGGGTATCGGGTGTAATTTTAGGGATATTCAATCGCTCTTTGCCATTTTTCAACATGGCCTTTTCTGGATCTGTCGCTAAAATAGCCCCTACCGTAAACAAGTGATGCTGAATAGCAAGTAAGGTTTGCTTTTCCAGTGCTGGAATTTCCTGATCGCGAATCAATCCGATATAGGAATTTAATTCATCTACCGTTCCATACGCTTCTATTCGCACATGATTTTTGGGTACTCGTGTACCGCCAAATAAAGCTGTAGTACCTTGATCACCCGTTTTAGTATATATTTTCATCGTTGCCTTTGTAATCTGTCTTGTTTTGTTGAAGCAAAGTACAATACTTTAGGCAGAATCCAATCGTTTCTTTTTATTTTATTCGTTCATCACTTTCGATTATCCCATCGCGCAAACGAATAATACGATGCGCGTGTTCGGCAATATCTTCTTCATGCGTAACGAGGATAACAGTATTGCCTTTGCGGTGAATTTCATCAAACAACCCCATGATTTCAATGGATGTTTTAGTATCTAAATTTCCTGTAGGTTCATCCGCTAGAATAATAGAGGGATTATTAACCAATGCACGCGCAACTGCCACACGTTGTCTTTGTCCTCCTGATAATTGATTGGGATGGTGATCCATGCGGTCTCCTAATCCCACCATATGCAATACATCAGAAGCCCTTTGGTTGCGTTCTTCTTTTGATTTTCCAGCATAAATCATAGGTAAAGCTACATTGTCTAAAGCCGTGGTACGTGGCATAAGGTTAAAGGTTTGAAAGACGAAACCAATGTCTTTGTTTCGAATTTCTGCCAATTGATCATCGTCTAATCGACTGACATCCTTCCCATTTAAGCTGTAATACCCAGAAGTTGGGGTATCCAGACAGCCTAAAATATTCATCAAGGTCGATTTACCCGATCCAGAAGGTCCCATCAGCGCGACGTAATCTCCTCTTTCAATTTGCAAATCCACGCCTTTTAAAACCTTTACCGTTTCCGATCCCATTTTAAAATCACGCTTAATTGCTTTAATATCAATAATTAACTCTTTAGACATAATGCTCGTATTTCTTTCTTATAAGTGTCCCAATCAGTCCATTTGTTACACGCGAAGCAAACGGAATACGCGATCTGGTTGTAAACGCAGTTTAAAATGCTGCTTTAACTGCTCTTTACGCTTAAAAGCAACTCCAAAATAATAGAAATCTAAAGTTACAATCATTTCGTTAGATGCTACCACCTCTTGCCAATATTTTTCAATCGATTCAACCTTGCTTCTGCGATCAATTATCCAAATCGAATCATTGTGCATGGCTGACGCAACTTCTTCTAAAGCAGGCCATGAAATCGCTTCCCTTCCTTGAAAGAGTATACAGTCGTAAAGATGTATTGGATGCGCATGATAGGATTCGACCAAAATAGCTGTTCTCATTTCCTTTGGGCGTTCACCATTCAATGTAGCCAATTGTTGTGGGGTATAGTAAGTCAACAACCGATCGATGAACTGATTTTTTCTCGATAGTCCCTTCCAACGAATATCAGCAGGGTAAAGTCCACGAGTCAATAAATTAAACACAAAAGGCGAATGAATGCCGTGTTCATTATAAGCAGAAAACCAGAATTGGAGGTAATCGAAAATCATGTGTACTGTTGTTGTTTGTAGTAGTAGAAAATCTTACCCTACAGGTGTAGGACAAAGGTAATGCTTGTTTTATTATATTGATAAAACAAATCCAATAACTAACATTTTTTGATATAAAATATCCTTCAAAAATTAGTACTGTATTTAATGAGGCTCAAACAGATGATAAGATATTCAAAAACTTTATCATTGAAGGAAGTGCTCCTTGGAGTGTTTCTGTTAAAACTAATTTAGCTAAGACATCATTAACACCTAAAACTTTAAAAGATAAGGAAAGCAGGTATTTTGCTTATTTAAAAGGTAATGAACAAATAGAGAATTTTAATGGAAATGCTCTAGGAATGGGAACTTTCCAAAGTAATAATTCTGATACTTTATTCTTTAAAAAAGTTTCAGAGCTTACAAATGTTGGGAATCAACTATTTAAATTAGATGGAGATCAATCACTTTTAATTAGAAATATAATTGATAAACCTCTATTCGATTTGATGTCAACCTAGTGGACAATTATAATGGGTTCTTTATCCTATCTAGCAGAAACGCTAGAATTGATGGAGGAGAAATACGCGGTTATTATGCGGATATAGAAATGATAAATAATGATGATAAGCCAATTGAATTATTTGCTATTAACTCCAATATCGTAAAAAGTTATGTTTAATGCTCGTGTTTTAAAAAAAGAAGATGACCTAGAATTAGTTTCTTGGTGGACCTGGTGGAGGTTTCCTCCTCCTTTGCAGGAAATGTTGCCTAACAATGGAACCTGCGGAATTATGCTTTCAAAAGAAGGTATTACTATCTGTGCAGGATTCATATACTATACTAATTCAAAAATGTGTTGGATTGAGTTTGTTGTGTCGAATCCAAACTATCGCGAATCGGATAGAAAAGAAGCTTTAGTTTCGCTTATCAATAAACTTGGAGAAATAGCTAAAAGCCAAGGTTACAAAGCAGCTTATACTAAGCTAAAAAACGCATCTTTAATCAATCACTTTGCAGATTTTCAATATATTAAAGGCTCTACAGAAACAACTGAGATGGTTAAGATATTGTAATAAAAAACCCCTTTTTCAAATAAAAGGGGTAAGGGGTTATAGAAAAATAATTTCTTGTATCTCTAAAGTAGGGTTATCACTAGAAGGAAGCTGTAAAAAAGTTTCTCTAATATTAAAGGATTGACCTACCGTATAGTCAGAATATGTATGCATCCAATCTTGACCATTTGCTACTAAAAGACCTACTCCATTAGTTGGTGTAGATCCTTGATTGGCAACCTTAAATCCTCTGAACATAGCACGTGGGCCAAGTGAACTAGGTAGTTGAGGAACTTCATTACATTTAACTGTTTTATATGAAGACACAGGGTACTGATATGTAGGAATACTCCACTGAACATCAGTAGTAGGTAAATAAGGAAACAATGGTGGTAGAGGACCACCAGAAGGATGCAGCCGTTCTGGATTACGTATCATTGTATATTTACTTGATGGAGCAGGACAATAATTAAATTCATTTATATCAGTAGGATGAAAATTACTAAATGTAATAAATTCACCAGGTTTTAATTGAATATAATGACCGACAACAGCATGAAGATAGGGTCCTGGGTTTATAGCTGGGTCAGAAAATATCATCTCTAGTGCGTAAAGATTTTTAATAACAGTAGAAGAATTTCGTATGGTTAAAATTCTAGTTGCAAAACTTGTACTAGTGAATGCAAGAACAAATAATAGTGTTATAATTTTTTTCATAGCTGTTAACTGTTTGTTATTTCTAAATATTTTGTTAATGCATAGGTCATGATATCTTCTTGTGTGGTATATCCTCCCATGCTATACTCTCCTATAGAAAGTAAAAATGCCACAGCAGTATTAAAGCTTTCGGTAGAGTGTAAAAATTGCTTGATATCAATTCTACCATGTATAAAGTCCATATAAAGTTTATCAAAGTCTTTGTATTCTGTACTCTGTCTTATACTAGAATTTGCATTCAATTCAGTTTTATCATGGCTACCATTTAGATTACCATTGTTTTCTGGTTCATTACTGCAACTGACAGTAAAAAATGCACATCCTATAGCTAGGAATAAGATTTTTTTCATAATAAATAATTTTAAAATTGGTTAGCTAAATATAACAAATGTTAATTTAACTTAAAAAACAAATGTAATAATTAACATCAAATACACTTTAACTATACTATATCAAAAAATACCTAACAACTATTCTCACACTATATATTTCAGAAATAAACACCCCCTAAAAGAAAGTTTTGAAGTAAGACGACATCAACCACCAAATGGTTTAAACCCTGATGAAATAGACAAATGGGATAATAATTATGATGAAAATTATGATGACTTTTCGTATGATGAAGGGAAAAATAGAATAACGAAGTATTTTAAAGGAACATTTAAACCAACAAAAAGAATAATTAAACAAAAAGCATCTTTTTTTAAACAACTAAATACAATTGAAGAAATATTTATTTCTGGGCATTCAATGTCGAAGGTAGATCTTCCTTATTTTAAGGAATTAGATAAACATATAAACACTCATGTTAAATGGACAGTATCATATTATAATAATGAAGAATATAACAGACATGAAGAAACACTTAATAGTATGGGGATATCAAGTACTACTATAAATTTTGTTAAACTTGATAATTTAAAAATAAACAATTAAGTTTATTTACACCTTAGATAAAAAACATTTGACAAGATAAATTCTTCTAATTTTTCCAAACCCAAAGCACTTTCACTGTTTTGGGTTTTTCTTTTTTCAGCTTTTCAATAATTTATGCCTTAATCAAATCGCTTTTAGAAGCTTCTTTTGGATTATATAATTCAACTGGTAATCTACTCTCCCAACAGCATTTCGCGCATTTCTTAGCAAATTTGACATGCTTTTGCTGTCATGGTATAAAGATGCTCATTTTTATTTTCATCTTTAGCTGCATGCGATATATATCCCATTCGAATTAAACAATCCATGTTCTAATAGGTATATCGTAGATAGAGGAGAAATATATGGTATTATACAGATAGAAACGATAAATAATGATGATAAGCAAGTTGAATTATTTGCTCTTAACTCCAATATCATAAAAGTTATGTTTAATGCTCGTGTTTTAAAAGAAGAAGATTACCTAGAATTAGTTTCTTGGTGGACTTAGTGGAGATTCCCTCCTCCCCAACAAGAAATGTTGCCTAACAATGGAACCTGCGGAATTATGCTTGCAAAAGAAGGTATTAATATCTGTACAGGATTCATATACTATACTAATTCAAAAATGTGTTGGATTGAGTTTGTTGTGTCGAATCCAAACTATCGCGAATCGGATAGAAAAGAAGCTTTAGTTTCGCTTATCAATGAACTTGGCAAAATAGCTAAAAGCCAAGGTTACAAAGTAGCTTATACCAATCTTAAAAACGCTTCTTTAATCAACCACTTTTTAGATTGTCAATATATTAAAGGGTCTATTCAAACAATAGAGATGGTTAAGATATTGTAATAAAAAACCCCTTTTTCAAATAAAAGGGGTAAGGGGTTATAGAAAAATAATTTCTTGTATCTCTAAAGTAGGGTTAGCACTAGAAGGAAGCTGTAAAAAAGTTTCTCTAATTTGAAACATTCTACCACCCCCTTCTACTGTATTGTCATAGTATCTATGCATATAATCTTGGCCTTTTGCTATTAAATAATCTACTCCTTCCTTTGGTGCAGATCCTTGATTAGCAACTTTAAATCCTCTGAACATAGCACGTGGTCCAAGTGAACTAGGTAGTTGAGGCACTTCATTACATTTAACTGCTTTAAATTCAATTATAGGCCATATGTCATTATTAGGAATATGCCACTGAAAAGTAGAAGTAGGTAAATAAGGAAATATTGGTATTAGAGGTGTTAGAGGATGCCGAGGTTCTGGATTACGGATCATTTTATATTCACTTGATGGAGCAGGACAATAATTAAATTCATTGATATCAGTAGAATGAAAATTACTAAATGTAATAAATTCTCCAGGATTTAATTGAACATAATGACCGACAATAGCATGAAGATAGGGTCCTGGAGGGGTGGTTGTAACTGGGTCAGAAAATATCATCTCTAATGCATAAAAATTTTTAGTGTAAGGAGAAGAATTTCGTATTGTTAAAATTCTAGTTGCAAAACTTGTACTAGTGAATGCAAGAACAAATAATAGTGTTATAATTTTTTTCATAGCTGTTAACTGTTTGTTATTTCTAAATATTTTGTTAATGCGTAGGTCATGATATCTTCTTGTGTGGTATATCCTCCCATGCTATACTCTCCTATAGAAAGTAAAAATGCCACAGCAGTATTAAAGCTTTCAGTAGTGTATAAAAATTGCTTGATATCAATTCTACCATGTATAAAGTCCATATAAAGTTTGTCAAAGTCTTTATATTCTGTACTCTGTCTTATACTAGAATTTGTATTCAATTCAGTTTTATTATGGCTATCATTTAGATTGCCAATGTTTTCAGTTTCATTACTACAACTAATAGTAAAAAACGCGCATCCTATAGCTAGGAATAAGATTTTTTTCATAATATATAATTTTAAAATTGGTTAGTTAAATATAATAAATGTTAATTTAACTTAAAAAAATAAATATAATAATTAACATTTAATACAATTTAGCTACACTACATCAAAAAAATACCTAACAACTATTCTCACACTATATATTTCAGAAACAAGCCTAAGCCTATTAGTTTAATTAGATAGAATATCCAAATCTTAAATCATTTAATGTCCATAAAGCCTTTATGCGGATTACGAATTATTGCAGCTATACTACAAACTACACTATTATAATGACAGTAGAGCCAATACCTCTACTGGATCTTTTCATGCTAAAATTAAATACATTAGAATGATGTACAGAGGAGTTAGAGATAAAGCATTCTTTCTCTTGAGATTGACTAAACTTTTTACCTAAGAAAATATAAATGGAATAGGGTGTATAGGATGCGCCCCTTCTCCTTCCTTCGTCAGGATGACAAAAATGGAAGAGGTTTTTTTATTTTTCAGGATATACGAATCGGAAAAGCTTACTTAAAAAAACGCTCTTTTTTATGCTATCCCCAAGTTTTGTACTTGATCACGTTTTGCACTTGATCCATTTTATACAATTAGGCTAAATAGCATAAAAAAACCCTACACAAATGTGTAGGGTTTTCCTTTTTGTGACGATGACAGGATTCAAACCTGTAACCTTCTGAGCCGTAATCAGATGCGCTATTCAGTTGCGCCACATCGCCTTAATTTTGTGACCAAGTCAGGATTACTTTTAATTTTCATACTGCAATGGAAAACAATTAGCTATCATACTTTTACCTGTGTTTTACACAACTATTATACAGCAAATCGTTTGTTTAACTGGGTGCAAATATAGGTAAATAGATACAACTAGCAAAACTATATTGTAATTTTTATAGGTCTTACAAAACAAATTAAAGCATACTTACTAATTTACAGACACTTAAAATCAAATATTTTTTTTAGATTATCTGTTACTTCTATCAAAATTGCATTGCAAAAATTCAAAAAACAAATTCCAGACCTACAGAAATTAGTTTCTTTCCTTTAATTACATCATTCCCTTTTAAATACAAAACATAGAGAGTGACCTTGTTGGACTCCCCACTTTGTTTTTATCCTTTTTAGAAAATTTATTCTTTTTACTATGCAATTAATATTAATCAGCAATTACCAATCACTTAACAAAAGTACGAAATACCATATATTTTAGCACTTAAACGTATATTATCATCCATAAAACACCCACATTACGCATATATATTAAATATTTTTTAACAAACTGTTGTTAATTAACTTTATTTAACTAAATTTACAATACTGTAATGTCTTTTGAAAATTAGTCCGGAATATTTTATGAGATATAATAGCTGATTTTACTTATTGAAAAGTAGAATTGAAAGAAGAATTAAAAATAATTACCAATTTAAATTTTAAATTATGAAGAAAATTTTATTTATGTTATTGACTTTGTCATTAACGCTTGCTTCTTGTAGTTCGGATTCAGTTAATACTGACAGTGAAAATCCAAATTTAAACACAACATTAAGAGTTAATGATAACCTAAGAAATCTTAGAAAAAATGCTTTGGTTGACCTTAACCGAGGAGGTAGAATTTATTATTATGCAGAAAGAGGTGCTATTTTTCATGCAGACAATAATTCTAATATTGTAATTCCACCTTATTCAATTAAAACAAGAAACGGTGAAGATATTAATGGTATTTTAGATATAGATTATATAGAGATTTTTGAGAAAAGTAAAATGGTAGTAGCTAATACACCAACAATGGCTTTAATCAATGGAGAAAAAGACCTATTGGTTACAGGTGGCGAGTTTTATATAGATATTAGATATGAAAGAGAACAAGTAGAAATAGTTCGCCCTATTAAAGTAAATATCGATGCACAGAATTCAGATGCAGATCCTCGAGGTATGGTTTTATGGAATGGAGATATTGATGATAATGGTGATTTAACCTGGCTACCAGCAAATCCAAATGATTTAATTTTCGAAAATGATGGAAAAGTCTTTAATGGAAGAGAAAAGGAGCCGGTATATGATATATTAATTAATAACTCTCGTAGTTTAGGATGGTGTAATGTTGATAAATTAATTAATTTCCCAGGAGACAAAACCAATGTAAAAGTAATTGTACCATCAAATTTTGATCAAACAAATTCTTCTGTATATGTAGCGGTTGAAGGGCAAAATAATATGATTTTTCAATTGGATACATTTAATTCAGGAACAAATTCATTTAAATTTTCTTCAGATATAGCATCTGTAGGTTTAAACGTTCATCTTATTTTTGTAGCTGAAATGAATGGAAATTATGTTTATAGTATTTTCTCTACAACTCTTGGAAATAATTCAAGTTATGTAATACCGAATAATAGTTTGATTTCTACAACAAACTATCAACAATTAGAAGCAGCAATAATGGCTTTACCTTAAAATACTAAATTAAAAATAAAACAAAATCCTACTTTGATTAATCTGAGTAGGATTTTGTTGTATTACGAACTAACGAATAATGTTTCGTATATATTGATTCAAATTGTTTTGTACTTGATTCGATATAATGAGGCTTTCTAAAAAAAGTAAAACCCCATCTAAAAAAGACGGGGTTTTGTTTTAGGCTTTTTAATAGCCTCTTGCTTTTTGTGACCACGGCAGGATTCAAACCTGCAACCTTCTGAGCCGTAATCAGATGCGCTATTCAGTTGCGCCACGTGGCCTTGTTGCTTATTGCGAGTGCAAATATAAGACGATATTCTGTAAAACCAAACTAGAATAAGGAAAAAATAGATGTTTTTTTAAAGCTATTTATTAATTGTTTAATTGAGAGAGGCTTAGCGCAAAAGTTTTTTTTCTTATGAATCAAAGTACATAGTATAATCAATACATATAAAAGTTTCTAGCCTGTTTACTTAGAAGTATTCGCCCTCTACTTTAATCTAGACATAAAAAAAGTTCATCGTATGATGAACTTTTTCTTACTTTATTTTATTCAATACTTATTTCAATCACATGAACATCAGTACCACCAAGAATTAAAGCAACTTCTGATACTAACATTTGTTCTCCATAATGTGACATTAGCCCCACGGGTACACGAGTAATTTCACCTATATTAATGATGTGACGATTCGCATTACGCGCTACAGGATCATATCCCCCACTCAAACCAGTTGGATTTTCTGTATTTGCATAAAAGAAATCAGTTTTAAACAAAGGCATGTACATAAAGTTAGTTATTGCAGCAACATTAGAAAGACTTGGAACATCGCTACAAGCAATATTAAGTACATGAGGAAGAGGATGATGATAATTATGCCATGCTACAGTATGTGTCGGAGAACAAAATGGAAAATCAAACCTATTATTAATCTGCTGTAACGCAAATGAGTGATAAGGAGCAATCTTTATAGGATCAACAATATGTAAATAATCAAACATGGTACTATTATCCGTCATCACAGTAATTAAGGCTGGGATTTGCAAATCATGCTGTGTATTATTGATAATTTCAATTGATCGAGCAATCCCATTTTTTCCAGAAGAAGAAGACACTGAATTCATTTCATAATAGTTAGCAAAAGCCAGCCCTACAGCTTCCTCTTTATCTAATGGAGGGGTTATATCTAAAGCTTTCAAATAATCATAAGCGTATTGATATAGTTTTCCTACAAAATCTTCTTTTGTCATAGGATCTTTACCAAACATAAACATACGATAGTACTCTTCAAAATCTGCTCGAGTCTTTTCTATTTCCACGTTTAATGTTGTGTTTACATTGGAATAGTCCATGCTTTCTTTTGATTCTGAAATCGAATCACTACTACAGCTAAATAGCATCAATGATACTATTAATACTAACATTTTTTTCATAAAATTAAATTTTAATTGGTTAATTAAACTTAATTAAAAAAAACAATGTTAAAAAATTTACAAAACACATTTAACAAATTATACAGTTAAACTACATCATTGTTATATTTAACACCTTTTCCCATAAAAAAACAGCCATTACCTTATCATCTACATATAATTCCACTTACTTTTAAGTATAGAAAAACTGTATATTTTTATAAAATAGAAATCTGATCTTCAATACATATACAAAATTCAATAACTTTAGAAGAACCAATTTAAATACATTGTATTATGAAAAGAATTTTATTATTTGGATTAGCATTAATCCTATTTTCTTGTTCTCAAGATGAAAAAGACATTCAATCTACATTATTAGAAACAAAAACAATTGATCCCGCTATTGGATATAGCTCTCCTTATTATGCAGATGCTTCAGGTTATATGGATATGGGAGTCCTCCCCAATGGTTATATTAATTACAAATTAATAAATGCAACCGATTTATACTTTACATTTACTCCTTATTTTGGCTATGGAGGTTTTGATTTCGATCCAAATATTACAGACATTTTATGGCCCAATTCACCCAGCAATTCAAGTAATTTAAAGATATTTGATCCATCTAGCATTTATTACTCACCTAACCTTATTACCAACGGGAAAAAATTTGGAAACTTCATTCCCGCAGAAGCTATTACTCTAAACCCTAATCAGCAAAAAACATATACTTCATACAGTGCGGTTCCTTTTCAAGTTCCGGGGTATCCAAACACCAACGCATTCAATTTCAATTATACGGGAAGTATTGTTAGAAATGTTGAAAGGGATATCATCGGAAAAATGGGGAAGCTATTTTTCATCAAATTTGACGTAAAAAATAAAACAACTCCTGTTTCTAGTTCTACTGTAAAAATGAATTTCCCTCACAACTTACTACAAAATGGTCTGCCAACTCCCTGGGTTAATGTTGGGTACATTGACTCATATTTTGGGGAAAGATTAGTTTATCACAAAGAATCACGCGAGATATGTATCACCATTGAACGTAAAAGTCAGTATAAAGATACCCATCATTTTTCTCATAATGGGCGTAATTATGAAGTAGGTATACAAACGAATGCTACGGACGTAATAGTTTATCTAAAACAAATTCCATAAGATTAATAAAAAAATCACAACCCTAAGAAGCTAAGTTGACAAATGTAACGAGAAAATAATTTTCTCTATTTTAAACACAACTAAACAAATTAAGGAGAACTATTTAAAAAACTCCATCCAAAAAGATGGAGTTTTTATTATTTATCCTCAAAAAATAATTGTCAAAGTTAATATGGATATAAACAATAATGTTAGATAAATCATATTCAAAACTGAAAGCTCAATCATACACAAAAACTACACATTATCTTAAAAAAACAGATTTCCTAGTCTGTTCGCTTTATTTTTCTTAACTTAGAACTAGAAGTTTGTCTTATTTCACTTCATTAAAAATCACAAAGAAGCTAACTAATCAATTACATATCGTATAGGGAAGTATCCTTATAATTTGTACTTAAAAAGCTTATCGGAAAGGGAATTAACTATTGATTCTTTCTTACTGATAGGCTTTTTTTTCTGGTTTTAACTAAATGGAGATAGCATTATTTAAAATGATATTCATCCCCAATTTCAATTTATTTTGATGTGAATTTAATTCGACTTTGCCTAAAAATAGAGACTGTTTATTGTATTTTAGTGTAATACACATAAACCAACGTCGTAATCAGAAAGATGATAAGGTAAAAGTATAACGGATTCCCAGTAAACAATCCTACTATTAAAAACAAGAGAGTAGCAATAGCCCCAGCGAGTAAGAAATTAAAGGTGTCTTTATCTATAAAATCGTCAAAATCATCCTCTTCTTCCTTAATTTCTCGTTCTAGTTGCTTGGTCTTTTCTTCCAGTTGTGCTCGTTTTTCTGACCACGTTTTTTGGAGGGATCTTCTTTTAAATTTAATGCTTTTACGTTGCATAGCTATCTGGGACTTCCCATAGCGATAACTTAGGTAGTCCAATAATAAAACTAACAATAGGAATATAAACTTGATCATTTAGAATATTCGATTCAACGTAATTGATGGCGCAAAAATAGTAAACTATCCAGTTACTCCTTTAAAAAAATAAAAAAAGAGATAGTCCCCTACGGCACTATCTCTTTTTGCTTATATTCAAAATCACTAATTATCCTTGAATTTCTGCAAAGAACTCTTCGTTATTTTTTGTATTTTTAATTGAATCAATAATAGAAGTCATCGCTTCGATTGAATTCATATCATCCATTACCTTACGAACAGTCCACGTGCGTTGTAAAGCATCTCTGTCTAATAACTCATCATCGCGACGTGTACTTGAAGAAGTGATGTCAATCGCAGGGTAAATGCGTTTATTCGCCAATTTACGATCCAATTGAAGTTCCATGTTCCCTGTTCCTTTGAACTCTTCGAAAATAACTTCGTCCATTTTAGATCCTGTATCTACTAATGCCGTAGCAATAATACTCAACGACCCTCCATTTTCAATATTACGAGCAGCTCCAAAGAAACGTTTTGGTTTTTGTAATGCATTCGCATCCACTCCACCACTCAATACTTTTCCTGAAGCTGGTTGTACTGTGTTATAAGCACGAGCTAAACGCGTAATGGAATCCAATAAGATAACCACATCGTGTCCACACTCTACCAAGCGTTTTGCTTTTTCTAAAACGATATTAGCCACTTTTACGTGACGTTCTGCTGGTTCATCAAAAGTAGAAGCAATTACTTCTGCTCTAACGCTACGTTGCATATCTGTAACCTCCTCTGGACGCTCATCGATCAATAAAACAATCAAATAAACCTCTGGGTGATTCGCAGCAATAGCATTAGCAACATCTTTCAACAACATCGTTTTTCCCGTTTTTGGTTGAGCAACGATCATTCCACGTTGTCCCTTACCAATTGGAGCAAACATGTCCATAATACGCGTTGACGTTGTACTTCTATGCCCATCTAATTTGAATTTCTCTGTAGGGAAAATCGGTGTTAAATGTTCAAAAGATACACGGTCTCTCACACTTTGAGGATCATGACCATTGATTTTTAATACGCGTACCAAAGGGAAGAATTTTTCTCCTTCTTTTGGAGGGCGTACAACTCCTTTTACTGTATCTCCAGTTTTCAATCCAAAAAGGCGGATTTGTGATTGAGATAAATAAATATCATCTGGAGAGGATAAATAATTGTAATCGGCAGAACGCAAGAAACCATAACCGTCAGGCATCATCTCCAACACACCTTCACTTTCAATAATACCATCGAACTCATAATCAGGTTCTCTGAAATTATTTTTTTGTTGGGCGTTATTGTTGTTGGATTGGTTTTGATTTCGTTGTTGATTTTTATTGCCTTGTTGATTGTGGTGTTGTTTCTTGTTTTCTTGTTCAACCACAGGCTGGTCGCTTACAACTGAAGATTCAGTTTCGCTTTTTGTAGTATCTTGGGCAACTCCTTGACGTTGATCTTCTCCTTGTTGCTTTCTATTATTTTTAAAGTCGCGTTTTTGAAAATCGCGCTTTGTATTGTCATTTTTCTTCTTTGCGGTAAACTCTTTTCGATTATCACGAGGTTGAGCAGGTTGGTCGGCTTTGCTTGCTTCTGCATCTGCTTGTTCTCCTCTTGAAGGTTTTGTCGATTGATTTGTTGTTTCAGTTACCTTCTGTTGTTTCCCTTCCACCGGAGTTGCTTCAACTTCCGTCGCTTGTTTAGCTAGCCTTGGGCGTTTAGGTTTTTCTACTGCAGTAGCTTCTGCTGGCACAGCTTGAACCGTTTCAGCTTCAACCGCTTTTTCTTTTTTCGCAACAGGCTTTGGCGCTTTAGCTTCTGTCGGAGTCTGAAGCGCTATAATTCGCTCAATTAACTCTCCTTTTTTTAAAGTCGACACCTTAGTCAGCTTAGCCTTCTTCGCGATCTCCTGAAGGTCAGAAACCTTCATTTTTTCTAATTGGGAAATGTCAAACATATAAATGTTTATAGATTATAAATAAATGAGTTGTGTCTTAAAAAATAAGAATGGAATTTTTGTTAGTAGAAGTGTCGTATTATGAAGTACTTACGACATAACTGTTGCAATAATACGAATTATTTTTAATATTTAATAGGTTTTTATAAAAAAGAAACCTTACTTTTGTGTGAGTTACAGAAATCTAATCATCATGCTACAGCGAATTCAAACCGTATATATGACCCTAGCTCTTATTGTGCTTGGCGTATTACCCTTTGTTTTTCCATTATGGTACAATGCTAAACAAGAAGAAATTTACTTTATGTTCATTCCTAGTTACACCATTCTTTTTGGTGTATGTACAGCATTAACACTTGTTAGTATCATGAATTATAAAAATAGACAACGACAGTTTGTTTGCAACAGACTGACTATGATATTAAACGTTATACTATTAGGATTATTTGTTTATCGAACACTAACTGTATCTGGAGAAGCGTCAGAAATCGTTTCTGAGAAAGGTATTGGGATGTTCCTCCCTATTGTTTCTATCGTGTTGCTTGTATTAGCAAACAAAGCCATCAAGAAGGATGAAGATCTTGTAAAATCTGTGGATCGCTTACGATAAACCTAACATCTTAGTTTATTAGTGCGTAAAAAAAACCGAACAATTTAGAATTGTTCGGTTTTTTTGTTTTTAGGCCACTCGATGAGCTCCATATCTTTAATATTACCTTGGTCTAACACAAAGCGCAACATCGTTCGAACTTGGTGAAAACCACTAATCCCCGCTGCCCCAGGATTTAAGTGTAACACGCTATACTGTGGATCATATTGTATTTTTAAAATATGGGAATGTCCACAGATATACAGCCCTGGTTTTTCGCGCAACAATTGATTTTTTACTTGGGTTCGGTATTTACCGGGATATCCGCCTATATGAATCATATATACCTTCATTCCTTCACAAACAAAGACTTGTTCTTCTGGAAATTCTAACCGCGCCTCCGCATCATCTATATTGCCATATACTGCACGCAAGGGTTTATACTTCTTTATTTCATCTGTCACTTGAAGGTTTCCAATATCACCAGCATGCCAAACTTCATCGGCTTGTTTGACATATTTCAAGATGGATTCATCGATACAACTATGGGTATCTGATAGTAATAATATTTTTTTCAATGCATTGAGTTTTCGTTTGTTTTACAACAATTAATCAATATAAAAGTGAATTAAATTTTCTATTGCATGCTGACATACCACACAAAATTTATCGTGTTGATTGGTACGCATACGACATTCCAATTCTCCTTTGTAAATGCCATTCCCTGGCAATCCTTCATAAACACCTATTGGATATTTTTTAGCTTGATTCAAGGGAGTCGGCACTGGAGTTCCTTTCTTTAATTGACTTTTCCACTTAGAGTCAAAATCTTTTAACGTAGTGATATTTTGCTCCCAAGGTTCCGTTTGATTGGAAATGAAATCACTCAATACATCTTGTTCATAAAAATACTCATCGGCTAACCCTGCAAAACTATGTCCAAATTCATGCACAACCACGGGTTTAAAATCTTTATGTCCAGTCGTTGTCAACGTATAGGAATTGTAAATACCTCCTCCTCCATATACATTTGTATTTGCTAAAATAATAATATGTTCATACGGAATTCCTGCAAGTAAATCGTGTAGTTGTTTCAGTCGATTTGTTGTCAAATAACGCTCGGAATAAAACGTATCAAAATTAGAAGCTACAGCTGTTTTTTTCCATTCTCCTTTTCTTGGTACACTTACGCCTGAATCTGTTGATGGACTTTTTACAGCAATGAAATTAAAATAATCGCCAAATTGCCCAAAAGGTTGATGTTTCAATATTTCATCTACAGAAACTTTAGCTGCTTCCACAAATTGATTCATTTCAGCCGCTGTATAACCTTCTGCAACAAAAACAACGTTAATTGCCTTCCTATTGTCTTTAGCTTGATGTATATATTCATGAGGGGTTACTCCAGCGATTCCCTTATCGTGAATCAGGATATCCTCAGGTTGAATCCAATGTGTTAACGTACTTTTTTCTTGTCCATTTACATCGAATAAAACGACTTCAACTTTGGTTTTTTGCTTGGGAAATGGAACGAGAAAAACATTTTCAAAACTCTTCGTTGCTCTTTCAGCCTCTTCTGTAGAAAGCCACTCCTGAAAGAGGGTACTAAAACTTGTGGTGTAAATTAATTGATTAGTAGCTTCGTCATACAAACGCACCTGCCCATTTCCTCTCAGTGTATTTTCACTCAAGTGATGGGTTCTTCCTGCCCATTCTGGATAGCGAGCCAATTCATCTAGTACGATAAACTGCTCTTGGGCATTTCCTCCAAAAATATAATCCAAGCGCAACGTCTTGTTTTCAAAATATTGATTAAAATCTTGTGCTTGTACCACTGTGAATAACCCACTACACAGCAAAGCTAAAACAATCTTCTTTATTTTTCTCATCGTCTTTATCGTTTTCAAAAAGTAAAAATAGGACTATTTCATTACTTTTTTTGTCTTTTCGTTTTTTTGTGGTGCTGTGATGTTTCTTAGACTCTTTTGAGAAGAAAATAAATCTTTATGCAAAAGATAAATTTTTCAACTGATTGATGCATGGAACAAAAAAGGAAAAACAAAAAAGCCTTCCTTGTTTTTTCAATTGATTCTCTTGTAAATAAGTAATAGTGTATGCTTATCATCTCCCATTTCCAATATCCAATCTCCCATTTTTCACATTTTTAAAGTATATTTGTAAGCTTAAAAACGAATTTAATTTTGAGATATTTTATCGAATTTGCGTATAATGGCACAGCGTATCATGGATGGCAATTACAGCCCAACGCACCTACTGTACAGCAAACATTAACTGAGGCTATTTCAACTTTACTGCGTCAACCCATTGAACTAGTTGGTGCAGGTAGAACTGATGCGGGTGTGCATGCAAAACAAATGTTTGCTCATTTTGATTATGATCTACCTTTTGATTCTGCAGCTTTAATTCAAAAGATGAATTCTTTTTTACCTCCCGATATTGTTGTCTATCAATTTCACAGCGTAGATGCAGAAGCACATGCGCGATTTGATGCAACACATCGGACCTATGAATATCACATGCACTTATTCAAAGATGCTTTTGTCCATCCTTTGAGCTATTACCATCATCGCCCTTTAGATATTGCTTTGATGAATCAAGCGGCACAAATACTATTTGAATATGAAGATTTTGAATGTTTTTCTAAAACGCATACAGACGTTTTTACGTTTAACTGCACCATTTACAAAGCAGTTTGGACCCAAACAAATGACAATCAGCTGATATTCACGGTAAGTGCCAATCGCTTTTTGCGCAATATGGTACGTGCCATTGTTGGGACTTTAATCAATGTGGGGTTACACAAAATTACCCTTGATGATTTCAGAGCCATCATTGAAAGCAAAGACCGAGGAAAAGCTGGTTTTTCAGTTCCCGGAAAAGGCTTATTTTTAACGAAAGTAGGTTACCCTTATTTATGAAAAAATTAAATTCTATATCCTTGCGTAAAACCTTAGCGTACGCCAAACCGTACCAAAGTAGATTCCGCTGGGTCGTATTCTTCGCCATTGCGCTATCCATCTTTGCTGCGGCACGTCCGTATATGGTCAAAGAAACAGTGAATAGCTATGTACAACCACAAGACCAAAATGGATTATTGCTCTATGTCGGTTTAATGGGTATTGTGCTCTTTCTTGAAGTCTTATTCCAATTTCTATTTACCTATTGGGCAAGTTGGTTAGGACAAGACATTGTCAAAGATATTCGCGAACAATTGTTTAAGAAAATTATTTCTTTTCGCATGCGTTATTTTGACAATGAACCTGTAGGGAAATTAGTCACGCGTTCTGTTTCAGATATCGAATCGATTGCCAGCATCTTCAGTCAGGGATTATTTATGATTGTCAGTGACTTGTTGAAAATGGTTGTTGTATTGGGGATTATGTTTTACATGAACTGGAAATTAAGCTGTATTGTTTTATTAGCCATGCCTATTTTACTTTATGCAACGCGAATCTTCCAAATTAAAATGAAAGACGCCTTCCAAGAAGTTCGTACACAAATTGCCAACCTCAATACATTCGTACAAGAGCGTATTTCAGGGATGAAGATTGTTCAACTATTCACACGTGAAGAAATTGAATATGAAAAATTCAAAGAAATCAATGAAAAGCACAACCAAGCTTGGTTAAAAAATATTTTATATAACTCTATTTTCTTTCCAATTGCCGATATCGTTTCATCCTTAACCTTGGGAATGGTGATTTGGTATGGAGGGATGTCTATTGTTCAAGGAGATAACCTCACTACTTTTGGGGATTTATTTGCTTATACCATGTTAATCAGCATGTTGTTTAACCCTTTACGTCAAATTGCGGATAAATTTAACGTGATGCAAATGGGAATTATTGCAGCAGAACGCGTATTTGAAGTATTGGAAATGGATGAAACCATTGAAAATACAGGTACCATTCAAGCACCAGCTTTCAAAGGAGATATTTCTTTACACAACGTTCATTTCAGTTATATTCCTGGTGTAGAAGTATTAAAAGGAATTAACTTAGAGATTAAAGCAGGACAAACTGTTGCAATTGTAGGATCCTCTGGCGCAGGTAAATCGACCATCATCAATTTATTGAATCGCTTTTATGATATCAATGCAGGAACAATTAAAATTGACCATATTGATATTCACGATTTTGAATTAGCGTCCTTGCGCAAACAAATTGCCATTGTTTTACAAGATGTTTTCTTGTTTAGCGATAGTATTCTGAATAATATCACCCTACATAATCCTGATATCACGAGAGAGTTTGTCATTGAATCTGCAAAGAAGATAGGCATTCACGAATTCATTGTAAATTTACCTGGTGGATATGATTATGACGTAAAAGAACGCGGTGTGATGTTGTCTTCAGGACAACGCCAGTTGATTGCCTTCTTACGTGCCTATGTAAGTAGACCGAGTATTTTAATTCTCGATGAAGCAACCTCTTCGATTGATTCACATTCAGAAGAACTCCTTCAAAAAGCGACGGACTACTTGACGCACAATCAAACATCCATTATCATTGCACACCGTTTGGCAACCATCGTCAATGCGGATGTAATCATTGTCATGGATAAAGGTAAAATTGTGGAAAAAGGAACGCATCAAGAGTTATTGACCTATGATAACGGATACTATAGAAACTTATATGAATCGCAATTTAAAGTGGTAGAATCAGCTTAAATTTATCTATTCATTTCTAATAAAAAAATCCTCCAACAAGAAGAGTCTTGCTGTAGGATTTTTTTATTTTCCTTATTAAAATGATGGCAACGAACTTTTTTTACTTGTAAATCCAAGTAAATAATTAACGCTCCATTTATTCCTATTCAGGGGAATATACCTCGACAACAAATGTACTCAATTTCTGTAAAATATTGCTGTAATAGACGTGTCACTTCTGATATCTCTATAGGATTATCTGTAGCAATGTATGCAACATGATATGGAAGATCAGGGTTCTGATGTATAGCATTATTAATACGATTTATAGAAGATGCTAATGTATCTCTACGTCGCACTCTTGTTATTGGGTCTAACACATCAAGAAGCGGGGCACTTATTATTTGTTCTGGTATTCTGTGTCCACTTGGATAATTAACCCTTGCGTTACCTAAATTTATTTCTCCTTTAAGCAAAGCCTCTGCGTCCAAAAATAATGTTTGACTTTCTTCAGCATGAAAACCAACTGGCCGTATGGAAGTAAACGTCCCATTATTCTCCACAATATTATCTCCATGTCCTATTACAACAACTTTGTTAGGTTGTTCCATATTATAGTTATCTCCTGCTACAATTCTTATGATGCTCCCCTCCCCAGTAGCAGGAGAGTTCACATTAAGAGGAGGATATTCTTGATAAAAACGTGTTTCTATTGGAATACTGCTCGCACTACTTTGTATGCCTATTTTATTGGATAGCTTAGTAGGTTTTGAGTAAAATCCTGTTCCCATCCCCGCAATTCCCAATCCCAGTGAAGCCCAACCTAATTTAGCTGATAACTCTGGGTTGTTATTTCCTGCAGCAATACTAGCAATTCCCGTTGCCTCAGCAGCTAAACTAAGGGTCAGGGATATACTCGCCATCGCGACTCCCATTGCAGCAGCAGAAGCACCAAAGGTTGCAACAGCACTAACAATTCCAATAATCCCTAAGGCAATTCCTCCGCCTGCACCTAATCGGCCTAATCCCTGTGCAATTACCCCTCCAGAGAGCAACCCCGCTGTCCCCATAGCACTGTGCCCCGAAGGATCAATGAGGTTAATTGGATCGCCTGCACAATAGGCATAGGCATTGATTCCACCCGCTCCAAACGAACTCATACTATCGGGACAAGTAAAACGCATCAAGACGGGGCTATACGAACGATATCCATTGCCCAAGTGGTAATGCCCACTGATTGGGTCTTTTCGCTCCCCATTAAAAGCAGGTAGATATTCTTCTGCTTCTCCCTGTCCATACGCTCCATATTGGTGTAGTTCTCCTTGAGAATCACTGTTTTTCACCGACCACAACAAGCTTTCATTCTGCCCATTTGCCGTTAAGATAACATCCTGATCATCGTTGACCGCCAAGCACGTTGCTCCACTTTTAATCCAACGCACTTTCTTATCCTCTTCCACCAGTACTTGATTGACCAGTTCCCCTGCGCGGTAATACAGCTGGCAATTCTGATCTCCCGCTACGGTTTGATTGACCAGTTGATTATTCGCGTTGTATTGGTAGGTGCTATCTTGCGCCCCTTCTAGTTCAACAAGTCGTCCAAAAGCGTCATAGCTCAGGTTTCTACCTGCTTCATCCACTGTCATGCGCCCACAAGTGTCGTATTCCAATTCAATAGTTGCAGGATAAAATCCATGGGAATGCGTCACGCTGGTCAGCTGGGTCGGATCAGCACGATTCTCATAGTTATATTCCGCCACATCTACCTGATAATTTTCCAGCGTGGTCTCCACCGTTAGTAAATTATTCAACGCATCGTATTCATACACCTGTTTGCGAAAAGCCTGCCCATAGCCATCCTTTGGAAATTCACTCCCACTAATGCTATATTCCACCAAGCGATTGCGCACATCATAGGTATAATCTTCTTCTTTAATGCTGTTGCCATTTAACTTGGTTACTTGTCTGTTTAGCAACCCATTTCTAAGCCAACTTCGCTCTAAACGCAATTGTGTGCCTTTGCTGTCCTTGATGATTTCCACCAACGGCTGATTGAATTCATTATATTCAAATTCCGTTTCGATTTTAGTGTATGAATGGTTGTCTTCTACTATTTTCTTGTCTAGGCGTCCCAAAGCATCATAGAATAAATCAGCCGTTACATCCTGATCGACAATGCGACTCACCCTGCCATGCCCATCGCGCTCATACTGCGTTTGTGCGCCTGTAATATCGCTATGCGAAATAGGTTTTCCTCTCAAAGTCCACTGGTAATCCACATCATAAGCATCGCCATTGACTGTTAGCGTTTCTGTTTCAAGCAACCCATAGTCGTTCCAATAGTTCTGATTGGTGGCCATTCCCTCTGCCGATTCGATTAATGCGCCCGTTGTGCTATCGTATTCAAAAGCCTGGATTAAATCATCCGCCTCAATTTGAGCAATGGCATTGCCTAGCTCTGCAATATAGGCGTAATCGATAGCTGTCCCATCGGGCTGAATCACCGTGGAAGGAACAGGAGAAGCATCCTCATAGTGATACTCG